>JAOPVI010000423.1 GCA_025966225.1 Mycobacterium sp.
CGTGTTCGTCGAAAGCTATCGCACCCGTAAGATCTCCAACCTGGGTCTGTCGCCCGAGGAACTGGCCGCCCGCCGCCCCGGCATCGTCTACGCCTCCGCACGCTGCTACAGCTACGACGGGCCGTGGCAGAATCGGGCCGGGTTCGACATGGAAGCCCTCTGCGTCACCGGGTTCACCACCGAAGAGGGCACTCCCGAGCGGCCCGAGTTCCCCCCGACCCACGTCATGAACGACTACATCGCCGGCTACCTCGGCGCGGCTGGCATCCAAGCCGCCCTCATCCGCCGGGCCAGAGAGGGCGGCAGCTACCACGTGCGCGTCAACCTGGCTCGTTGCGCGATGTGGTTCATGTCCCTGGGCAAATTCCACGAGAACGCCCCCACGCCGACCGGCCAGCAGCACAAAATCCTGGCCCCCGACAGCATTACCGCCCAAACCCCGTATGGGGAACTCGTCCGACTCGCCCCACCCGTTGAGTTCTCCGAAACCAGGCCCTACTGGCAAGACCCCGTACTGGTAGTGCGAGGGTCAAGCAAGGCGCAATGGAAAGACAGCTGACTCCTCGGGTCGTGCGCAACTAGAGGCCCGACCGCACGCTCAGGTCGTCGACCGCCCGCCGGGACCGGGTCGCGATGGCCGAGCCGCTGCGCAGATAGCAAAGTCGTGCCGTAGCATTCGCCCCGGTCGGGCGAACGAATTCAAGGGGTGGCATCGGTGGGGAATTCTGGTGGCAGGCATCGCGCTGCGCGCGTGAAGAGAACAGTGCCAATAGCGGGTGCGGCCGGTGCGGCCGGCGTAGTCGCCGCGGCGGGCGCGGCGGTCATGGGTTTGACGCCGACGATCGCGGCCAGCCCTGCGCTGATGGCTGATATCTACTACCTACCCGGCACCAAGATCGGCACCGTCCGCTCGCCGGCGCAGTCGAAGGACTTTGCGCTGGACATTTCCGACGCTGCGGGGCAGCCCCTCGCGGGCGGCAAGTACACCGAGATCGTTTACCCAGCCTCGATCGCGCCGTTCTCCACCGGCGGGCTGAGCGATCCGACCTGGAACGACTCGGTCGCCACCGGCCTAACGAATCTGACGGCGGCCGATCCGCGGAGCGGGGACACCATCACCGGGTACTCGCAGGGCGCCGTGGTCGCGACCGAATACAAGCGCGCGAACCCGGACAGTGGCATCAACTACGTCTTGGTCGAGAATCCCAACCGGCCCAACGGTGGCGTCCTCGAACGCTTCGACGGACTGACCGTGCCGATCCTCAACATCACGTTCAACGGCGCGACGCCCGTCAACAACAGCCCAACGGCTAGCGGTTACACGGTCGACATCTCCCGCCAGTACGACGGCTGGTCGGACTTCCCCGCCTATCCGCTCAACGTGCTGGCCGACGCCAACGCGATCGCGGGCATCTACTACCTGCACGGCAGCACCCAGGATCTGGGCGATAGCGCGCTCGATGGCTTGAATACCAAGGGCCCGATGTACTACCAGGTGCATGGCGATACCACCTACTACCTGATTCCGACCGACGAGCTGCCCATCCTGATGCCGTTCAACGGCATCGTCCCGGACCCCGTGCTGAAAGCGCTCGACCCCCCGCTGCGGTACCTCGTCGAACTCGGTTATGACAGAGCCGATTACAGCACTCCAACCCCAGCCGGTCTGGTGCCGAACCTCAATCCGGTCACCGTCGCGACTGGGCTGGGCGCGGCGACCGTGCAGGGCGTCGAGACCGGTCTGGCCGCGACTGGCGTTGCGGCCCCGGCCATCGGCAACGCCACGGTCGCCCAGTCGCCGGCGGCTTCGACGCCAACCGCGCTCGGCGTCACCAAGGCCCTTCCGAAGCCCGATGTGCCGAAAATCCATGTGCCGAAGCTGATTCCGCCGAAGCGGGAGACTACCGTCTCGCCGATGTCGAATGCGCTCACGGCATCGAAGCCGACCACGAAGGCCGGGAATGCCGGCCCGGTCAAGTCGATCCAGTCGGCGATCAAGTCCCTTTCGAAGAACCTGGCCCCGAAGGCCAAGCCTGCGGCGGCCAAAGACCCGTCCAGCGACTCCTAACCGTCGGCACTGCCAGCCCCGAACGGTCGGGGTGCGCGTGAGTTCACCGAGCCCCAGCTCGTCGGGCGAGGTCACCGGTTGGCGGTCTCGTCGCCGTCCGCGCCAAACCGACTGCGCCGCAGGCGGTCGCGACCCGACAGACTACGACCTAGGAGTGCACGACCTCGATGATTAGATCGACAATCGCCGTCATGCTGGCTGCTTCGCTGATCCTGACGGGTTGCCAGGATTCCGAGCGGGCCGCCGGCGCAGCGGGCTATCCCGCAGGACCTGTGACGATGACGGCAGGAGCCAACCCGGGGAGCGGATTCGACATCACGATCCGCGCGGTGGTCGAAACCCTGCAAAAGGAAGAGATCGTCGACGTGCCGCTCCCCGTGCAGAATCGGCCAGGCGCGAGCGGGGCGGAATTTCTTGCCACCATGGTGGAGCGGTACAAGGGCGATGACGACCAGGTCTCGGTCACGTCCCTGTCGATGATGATGAACGAGCTGCGTGGCCAGTCCAAGTACGGGTACGACGACGTCACCATGATCGCCCGTTTGATGACCGAGTACTTCGTCGTGATCACTCGCCCCGACTCCGGGTTCAAGAATCTCAATGACATCATGACGGCGATCAAGGCCGACCCTGCCCGCGTCGCAGTCGGTGCCGCCCACGACGACGAGGCACCGTTCGACCTATTGGTGTCGGCAGCAGGCGGTGACGCTTCATCCATCCACTACGTCACCCACGAGGGCGGCGGCGACCAGAGCACCGCGCTCCACAATGGCGAGCTCGACGTTGCGATCGGCGGCGTTAGTGAATTCATCAGCCAGGTCAAGTCGGGAGACCTCAGGGCGCTCGGTGTGCTGGCCGAGAAACCGTTGCCAGGTCTTGACGCTCCCACCGCCAAGGAGCAGGGACTCGACGTCACCCTCTCCAACTGGCGAGGACTCTATGGGCCGCCGGACATGCCGAAGGCCGCAGTCGTGTACTGGCAGGAGGCGCTCGGCAAGATGGTGGAGACACGCACCTGGAAGCAGATCGCGGAACGAAGCCAGTTCACCACCACTTTCATGATCGGTGACGAGTTCCAAACTTTCCTGACGAAGACCCAGGCGGAGGTCAAGGCTGCCCTCGAAGAGGCGAAATGACTCTGGCGCAAGGACGACCGATCGGAACTGCCTCCGAGTGAGCGCGGCACGTCTTCAAGCCCAAGTCCCTTTGCGCCCGTGAGCAATCGCGAAGCCCTCGTAGAGCGGTCTCATGAACTTGCGAGAGAACCGAAAGCGTAGATTGTCGAAGGCGTAATGGAAGTCATCGTGCACCATTCGGAAACCGCGTTCGCTCATTTCGTACTGCGCCAAGATGCGATCCAACTCAGATTGATCCCAGGGATCGTCCCGCGCCGCTGTACTCAGATCTTCGTAGGCCACGGACAGCCAGTCCGTACCGAAGGGCTCGGTCACCCGGCCGCGTTCTCGCTGGCGCCCTAGGTTCGGTTCGAGAAACTCTTCAACTGCAAACCCCATCCCCGGCATCGAGATCGATCGGCACGACGTTGGAGATCCGCTTCACTTCGGCGGCGCCAATGGCCGGCGAGCATGCATCCACAAGCTTGGTTACACAATCGTGGGTTGCTCGCTGTCGGCCATTTTCGCAATTCGACGAATGGTTGGCGTTCGTGGCCCGGCACATTTCCAGCACATTCCCAGATTTCCCCCATTTCGCGGCGCGACGCACCGATAATTTCTTGCCGGGTCATAATCGCATTACGCCGTTGTAGCTTTATTGCGGGTGGGTCACCAGGTAGTCGGCGACGGGGATCGGTGACGTCGCGGCGTAACCGATCGGGAGCAGTACGTCACCGGAAGTCGTGTAGTAGTAGACGTCCCACCTGTAATAGCCGGCGAACGCTGCGGGGTCGGCCGCAAGCACCGCCGCATAGTCGTTGACCGCCTGTACGTATTCGTTGGCATTGTTGTACCGGTAGATGGCGTGATCACGATCGTCGGCGAAGCCATTGGCGGCCAGGTAGCGGCCGGCCGCCATGATGCTGTCGTGGGCCGAGTGGATGTCGCCGCCCTCGGCGTAGGCGGCGAATGTCGAGGGCAAGAACTGCATGGGACCTTGGGCGCCTGCAGTACTCACACCGTTGATGCTCCCGAAGCGGGTCTCGATCAGGTTGATTGCGGCAAGGTAGTTCCAGCCGACACCCGAAGCTGACTCCGCCTCGCGGTAGTAACCCAGTAGCGCCTCGGCCGGAGCCGGAGCATCGACGCGCCACGCCGGCAGCGTGTCCTTGAGGTGGGCCATCGCGGTGAGCTGCCGGCGGGCGTCGACATTGCGGTCGTAGACCTCGAGCAACGGCGAAGGGATTCTGGGTCGCGTGACTACGTCCCATTCGGGGTGGCGCCCGATGGCGCGGTAGGCAGCCTGCTGCCGGTGCGCCGCCGCTACCAGCGTTGCCTCCGGTGTTGACGGATCACGCAGCGCTTGCTCGTCGGCGACGACGTCGTCGGCCAGCTGCGCGGGGTCCGTTGCGAGCTGCGGATGCGCGCCCGTAGTTCCTCCTGTGGCCGTTGTCGGATCGTCCAGCATGATCACGCCGACCGATCCGGTGCCGGCGACCGTGGTAGCGGTTGGTGGCGGTGTCGGGGGCGAACAACCGACCAGTGTCAACACGATCGTGGCGAGCACGAGCAGGTCGCCGCGCCGCTGAGCGGCGACTATCTGGTTGCGGCGCACTCGTGCTCCTTCGTCCGACGGGCCGAAATTTCTGATCAGAGCCTATGCGCCGAGTTTCAAGGATTTGCCAGCTTGGACCATCGGGCGTCGCTCATCAATTGCGAAAGCACCCAGCGAATGGCAAGTCGTGATCTACGGTGCTGTGAAGTAGGAGGTAGCCAATGAGGGTCTTAGGCGCAGTGAGTCTCGCTGCTGGCATCGCCATCGGAGTCGCAGTCGCACCGCCCGCGGCGGCCAATCAGAACGACTACCTGGCCCAGGTCCAGATCAAGCATCCAAACCTGAGCTCCGAGGTGCTGTTGAACGAGGGCTACAAAGTGTGCCGATACGTCAGCGCCGGGAGGCCCTCGTCCCAAGCGATCACCATGGTGGTGCAGGACCTGGGCATCTCGGTGGCTGCGGCGACGGATGTCGGTTCGGCGGCAATCGAGCAGCTTGATTGCTGAGCGCCTCGTGCACGATGTCGTCGGCGCGCGCCTGACGGGCTGGAGGTGCGGGGCCAATCTGGTGGCAGGTGACGCGACTGCCTCTTATGGTTAGCCGGTGGAGGGGACGCCGTTCGGCCGATATCGGGTGGTATCGCTGTTGGGCCGAGGCGGCATGGGCGAAGTGCCCTCAACGCCGCCCACCGCGTCGGGCTGGTGCACCGCGACGTCAAACCGTCGAACATCTTGGTGACCGAGGACGACTTCGCGTACCTCATTGATTTCGGGATCGCCATTGCGGCCGAGGCGACCAAGCTGACCAGCACCGGCGCGACGATCGGCACCTTGGCCTACATGGCGCCCGAGCGCTTCACCAAGGACCGCGCCGATGCGCGCGCCGACACCTACGCGTTGACGTGTGTGTTGCATGAGTGTCTGACTGGGTCCCAGCCCTTTCCGGGCGACAGTTTGGAACGCCAGGTCGCCGGCCATCTCACAATGCCTCCGCCACGGCCGTCGACGATGCAGCCCGGGGTGTCAGCTCAGATGGACCAGGTCATCGCGACGGGCATGGCCAAGAATCCCGACGACCGGTACGCCACGACCAAAGACCTGGCGGCTGCCGCTCGTGCCGCCCTGGCCATGCCAGGCCAGCCCGACCAGTTCGCCCCCGCCATGAATTGGGCACCGTCGGTACCCGATTGGCCTGCGCAGGCGCCCCTTTCGTATTCCGGCACGTCGCCGAGCGGCCCGTCAACCCGCGTACCCACTCGAGGTCGGGGGCCTGACGAACCCGCGCCGTGGCCGCCAATCCCGATGCCGATGGCGGACTCGCAACCCCTGCAGCCAGGGCGGCCGTGGTGGCAGGGTCCGGCCATCCTGATCCCGGCCGCCCTACTGGCGCTCATCGTCGTCATCGTCGTCGCCGCAGTCGTCGTCCTAGGTAGACAAGACGAAACGCCAAGCGGTCGGGGCTCGCAAGCACCAGCCCGCACGACCGGCCGTCCGCACCGAGCCCGCGTCCGTCGGTCACCATCTCGTCCGCGCCGGGCGGTACCTCGTCCGCGTCGGCCCCGACCACCTCCGCACCGGTTCAGCTGCAAACGTCCGATGGGCTGAGCGGCCTGCTGGCCAGCATGCGCGACAAGTTCGGGGACACGATGGGATACCGGTTGGTCGTCTACCCCGACTACGCGATAACCGATCGTGTCGACGCCAAGAACAGTCACGTCAAGCAGGGCTACATGTATCGGGGCAGCGCCTGGAGCAGCTGGACGCCCGCGATGTCGACGACGCCCTTCGACTTTCTCGCCGATCTCGGCGCGATCAACGTGGCCGCGGTGACCGCGACATTGGCGGGTTCGGCCCAACCAATGGGTGCGCCTGACGGCACCTCCGCCTACATGATCATCGAAGGTGTGCGGGCCAGGAGGCGCCACGTGTGGCCGCGATCGGCGCCAGCATTGACCGCCTAGTTACTGCCGTTCATGTGGTCAGCAGCACGACGGGGCGGCGGCATCATCGGTGGGTCGGGCGGAACCGCCACCGCAGACACCGCCGTCGACCGGCGCGTCCACGTGCTGCGGGCTGGTGCCGAAGGTGTCGGAATCTGCCAGGACGGTGTAGACCTCCCACTTCTCCCCGTCGGGACCAGTGACCCAGACCTTGTCCTGGGAGGCAAAGCAACACGTGCTGCCCAGCTCCTCGTCGGTGAACAGTCCCTCCCCGGTCAGTCGGGCGATCTCGGCATGCACCACTTCGCTCGAATCGACCTCGACGCCAAGGTGATTGACACTGCCGCCCTTACCCGGGATTTCCAGCAGCACGAGCTTCAACGATGGCTCGGCGACGGCGAAGTTGGCGTAGCCCGGCTTGCGTTTGGCGGGTGCGACCCCGAACAGTTTCGAGTAGAACGTCACCGCTGCGTCGAGATCATCGACGTTGAGGGCAAGTTGGACGCGCGACATGATGACCTCCACATCTAGTTCGACTTATGTCGAACTCCATGGCATCGATACTGACGACCTCTTTGATATATGTCAATGGCTCTGGCACGATCAGCGCATGCCTAAGACGCTGCCGACGGTCGACATCTCCGCACCGGTCTGCTGCGCACCGCTGGCCGCCGGCCCGCTCGACGACGATGCGGCGCTCGAAATTGCGTTGCGGCTCAAGGCCTTGGCAGATCCGGTCCGGGTAAAGCTGGTCTCACTGCTGTTCAGCTCGACCGACGGCGACGTGTGTAGTTGCGACCTGGCCGCTGCGGTCGGCTTGAGTGAATCGACCGTGAGCCATCATCTGACTCAGCTCCGTCGAGCCGGTCTGGTCGAATCCGAGCGGTGTGGGATGAACGTCTACCACCGGCCCCGGCGCGATGCCCTCATCGCGCTGTGCTCGGTCCTGGATCCCAACTGCTGCTGACGCCTAGGCTGAACACGTGGTCGTCCCTCGGCTACACCGTCCAGGTCGGTCGCCGGCCGCTCACGTCGAGTATTTCGGGCATGCTCGATTCGCTGGCTGAGGACGCAATTGCGCTTGTCGGCAACAAGTCTCGCGCCATCCTTGGCATCGCGGGTAGCCCTGGCGTCGGGAAGTCGACCTTGGTCGAACAGCTTTTGGTGCGGATTCGGGCGATCATGGGGGAGCAGTGGGCGGCCCACGTGCCCATGGACGTTTCCACCTGGCCGACGTCCAACTCGAGCGGCTTGGTGTCCGCGACCGCAAGGGGGCCGCCCGAGACATTTGACGCCGACGGCTACGCGCAACTGCTGCTGTCGACCACCGCCGTCAAGGCCGATCGCATCGTCGTCAACAACGCTGCCGGTCCATTCGTCAGCGAGTAAAGCGTGGGGTCTATCGGATGTTGCAGCCCGTGTCGCCGTTGTGGCAATGCTCGCCGCCACCACAAGGGCTGCAACGGCAGCCGCAGCTGACGACGGCTTGGGGGTGCTCGATGTGTACGGGGGCGGCCTGTTCCCAGTCGGGCCTGTCAACGTGGTCGGGTCGGCGATGTCGTCCCCCCATGGTGTGCCTCCTTTGGCTGTGGTCACCTAGAGCCAAGGTCTGGAGCTCAATCGCGGCGAATTTCAAAACCATTGCACAGTTCATCGACTGAAAGACCCGAATGCCCCCTTGGGGTGTGCTTGGTCACCAAGGCGCCACGGATTTCGTGGAGTGCGTTTCATCGCAGCACGCGGCTAAGTGAGCCAGCGTCAATATCGGGCACATCGTGTTCTCGTGACCGATTTCGTTGGACTGCGCGACGTGTCATGACCGGCAAGTACGGCCCCGCCCGCCCAGCCCGACACAGTGGATCAGTTGCCACCCAACCGGCCACCTCCGCTGGCCATACTCGCGCTCGCACTCGGCGCCTTCGGGCTCGGTACCAACGAATTCGCCGCCATGGGACACATGATCTGGCTTACACCGCGAGGCCGTCCGCGGGCTAGAGCATGATGGGAGCAATACGTAGCAATACGTAGGGAAAGGACGACGGTTCCGATGTACATCCCCACCCACTTTGCGCCCGACGACGAGGAAGTGCACGAACTGCTGGCCCAGCTCGGCGCCGCCGACCTCATCACGGCAGGCCCGAACGGGCTGGAGGCCACGATGCTGCCCATCCTGTACGACCGGGAGCGCGGCGTCCTAGAAGGTCACTTCGCTCGCAACAACGACCATTGGCGGCACATCGAGGGCAGCGCGGCCCTGGTGATCGCGCGCGGCCCGGACTCCTACATCACGCCGACGTGGTATGCCTCCAAAGCGGAGCACGGGCGAGTGGTTCCGACCTGGAACTATGCGGTCGTCCACGTCCACGGCACCCTGACCGTCCACGACGACACCGACTGGCTTGCCAACCTCGTCCGGCGACTGACCGATCACCACGAAGAGCGCCGTCCCGTGCCTTGGTCGGTCGACGACGCTCCGGAGCGCTTCTTCGCGGGACAGCTGCGAGCGATCGTCGGTGTCGAGATGGCAATTCAGCGGATCGAGGCCAAGTTCAAACTCAGCCAGAACCGGCCCGATGCCGACATCGATGGCGTCATCGCGGGGCTGCGGTCGGTAGGCGACGAGCGCGGTGCGGCAGCCGTGGAGGCTCATCGGCCCGATCCGCGTTGACTCGCTGCGGAGTGCGATCAACTCAACTCGTACGTCATCGACGAATTCCGCTGCGGCGGAACCGAAGAGCGCCAACGGCAGCGAGTAGGTCTACACTCGTTGGAGTTCATCGGAGGAGGCGCTTGACGTGCGATACCTTGGGCGCCGAGCCCGGTTGCTCGTCGCGGGAACGCTCTCCGCCGGGCTGCCGCTGGGCGCCATTGCCTTCAGCAGCGTCTCAACCGCCGAACCGTGCACGGACATCCCGTACAACGGCTGTGTCGTCGTTCCGTACGCGCCGGTGCCCGAGCAGCCTCCCGGCGTATCCAGCGACTACGGCGTGCCCGGCTGGACGCCGGGGGTGGACCTTTGCATGCCGCTCGGTGGTCACCAGCTCACGGTTAGCCCCATCTGCATCTGACGGCGGCCCCTGACCCGGGCGAGGCGGACCAAATGACGGCGTCGGAGGTGCGAGGTCCTGATCACCGCCGAGGTGGGCAGCCAGTCCGGCAAGGCCCGAGAATGGGGCAAGTCCGTGTGCTCCGCTGCCGAGTTCTTGGCCTTCGTCGGCCGGTAGCTCAGTCGATTTCGTTCAACCGCGGTCCAAAATCGACCAGATCAGGTGATCATCGGTGGTGGTGCGGAGTACTGGCCCGGAACGGAACAGTCTCGGCACTCTTCGGCCAGTTCGAGAAATCGGTCGTAGTAATCCGCCAGCCGATGAGCGATGCGCACGATGCCATTGGCGCCGGCCGTGCTCTCGTCGGCCGGATCGCCGAAGACCTCCATGAACGTCGGAGCCGCGCATGAAGGCGTCCACCTCTTTGACGAGGTCGTCGCAAGCTCGAGCTGTTCGGCGACGAACAGCGCGACCTCGCGGTTGAAGCGCAGGCGCCGGCTCGGGTCCGCGCGGTATCGGAGCACCAGGCGGACCCGACGCTCCTCAACCGCGGCCCACCGTTGAAACAAGATCGACGCGAATGCCGCGAATCGCCAACAGGTTGGCTTCTGGTCGAGCATCTGACTGAGTGCCTCGAGCGTGGGAACGATGTTTGCGGTTGGCACCTCATCGCGTCTTCTCATGCGCCGAGGTTCGATGCGGACCCGACATGTCTGCGTCGCGCGCGAAAATCAGTTGCACCGATTGCGATCGGGGAATTTCAATTCACACATGGGCAAGGTCAGCGAGTTCGCCGAAAGGGGCTGGCAGCGCTTGTGGTGTGTACCTCAGGCGTCCCGTGAGCGCGCCCGCGATACCGACTGGAACCGGTTGGAGCTCAATGCAATCGGCTCGATGTGGGGCCGCGACCTGGACCGGTCTAGGGTGCCCGGTCTTGACGTGGACGGTTGGTCGGCAACCATCGTCGCCGAACTCACGCGTTGAGGTTCCTCAGGGCGGGCAGCACTTCATCGGTGAGTAGGTGCACCGACTTCCACGCCTCGTCGATGGGCATGGCGCCGACGAGTGGATGCAGGACGACGTGGTCTCCTGGATTCGCACGGACGTCGGCGATCAACTGCGCTGGCGTCATGAAGCGGTACCGCCCGGCCGCTCTGACGTCATCGATGGTGTCGACGGGTTCGGTGCTGTGCATGAACGAGTACACCTCGCCGTCACCCCAGCCGTTGTAGACCCGGGCTTCCCACAGGTAGTGCTGGCCCAGCTCTGCCCAGGCCTCCTCGGGATCCTCGTGGAGGAAGACCATGCCCCGACTTCGTTCGGTCGGCATGACGACGATCGGGGGGTGCCCTGATTCGGCGCATAGGTCGCGGTAGAGATTGGCGACGTCGGGAAGGTGGCTGGGAAGGTTCAGCGGCAGGCCATATTTGGCGGCGCGCCGCGCGGTGGCACTGACACTGCCACCGACGAAGATCATCGGATGGGGCCGTGTCAACGGGGCCGGAGTGAAGTCCGTCGCCGACCAGAGCGACGTCAAGGTCTCGAGCAGGTCGTCCATCAGCCTGCCGCGTTCTTCGAATGGCGTTCCGAACAACTCGTATTCGACGGGTCGGTAACCGATTCCGATCGTCACGATCAGCCGACCGCCGCTCATGGTGTCGACGAGGGCGATGTCCTCGGCGAGCCGCACCGGGTGCCATAGCGGTCCGAGCGTGCAGTCGACGCTGACGATCACCCTGGTGGTGCGGGCCAGGAAGGCAGCGGCCATGAGGATCGGATTGCAACTCCACCCGTGCCCACTCGCGTGGTGCTCGTCGAAGCTGACGGCGTTCACGCCGCGGGTTTCCGACCAGGAGCTCAACTCCAGCGCCGCCTGAATACGATCGCGACGCTCGGCCGGAACATCCTGGGGCGCAGCGAAGTTGAAGCGCAATATGGCCATGGTCATTGGAATGCGCTCAGGAAATCGGCCAAGTCTCCGAAGACGTCGTGGTCCACGATCTCAACCCGCGCGCCGTCCGGTGAGACGAAGTAGGCGAACAAGGATGGCCGCTCACCGTCACTCGTGTGACACATCTCCAACGTGAACCCCGCGGCCGCCAACGCCGCAGCCGTAGCGTCGAAGTCATCGGTGAAGTACCCCAGGTGATGAACGGCGTTGCCGGGGGCGGGCATCCACGGAGTTCCATGCACCTGCTCGATGAGTTCGAGGTGGGGAGCCTGGATCGAGTACACGAAGCGCAGGTCGACGGTCTGCGTTCCCGAGTCCGTGCGGATCGGCACCGGACCTTCGATGGGCCTGGTCCACGTGTACCCGGCCACCGTCGACAGTCGCTCGGCAGCGCCTTCGAGGTCGGGCACCACGATGCCGGTGTGAAACAGCTCGGCTGGCGAGAGCGGGTATGTCATGGTCATCCTGGATCACTGGCTGGTGGAAGCGCCGTCGACGATGAACAACGCGCCGCTGGTGTAGGAACTGTGTTCGGTGCACAGGAAGGCGATGGTGTGCGCGACCTCACCTGGCCTGCCGACCCGACCCATGGGGATGCGCGCCAATTCGGCGTCGATGAGCTCCGGGAAGGTCTGGGCCAACGCGGTCATCGGAGTGTCGATGACGCCGGGCACCACCGCATTGACCCGAATGTTGCGCTTCGCCCACTTGACCGCGAGATTCTGTGTGACGCTGATGATTCCGGCCTTGGCAGCGCCGTATCCGGGCACCATGGTGACCGCGCGCAAGGCCGACAGCGACGACAGGTTGACCACGCTCGCCCCGCCCGCCGCCTTCGACGCGCTGAGCGCCTTGCGCAGGCCGACGGTCAATCGGTAGGGCCCGGTGAGGTTGAGGGCTACCGATGCGTCGAAGCCGTCGGGATCGGCTTCGTTGAGCCCACTGGGAAAGTTGGCACCGGCATTGTTGACCAGGACGTCGAGCGTGTCTGTCGCCGACACCAATTCGTCGATCGAGCCAGGATCGGTGAGCATCAGCCGGCGGTACGTCATGCCGGCCAGGTCGACGTGGTAGTCGTCGGGGTCCGCCTTGGTGCCGGTGATCGTCACGTGAGCGCCCGAATCCCGGAACAGGGTCGCGGTCGTGTGTCCGATTCCGCTGGTTCCGCCCGTGATCAACGCCTCGGTACCGGTGAAGTCGAAGGTGATGCGAGCGGTCACGAGTAGTCTCCGATCTTCTTGTTCAGCCAGGCGGTTTCCCAGAAGTTCGTGCTCTCCGCAAGCAGGTGTTGGTGCGCGGCCCTCAGTACGGCTCGCGCCCCGACGTGGCCTGGGTCGACGCGAGCAACCGCTTCTGCGAAGTAGATCGCGTGCACCGGACGTCCGGCCGTGAGGTGCTCGTCGGCCCTTGCGACGAGCGGGTCGGAACCGACCAGGTCGACGAGGTCGGCGCTGAGTTCATCGGGCCCGACGTCATAGAGCTCGGTGGTGGAGCGGTGGTGAAACCAGCCGGAATAGTTCTCCCAGATCGCCCTGACGTCCCACGACACCTTGCCGTAGCCCTCACCGACGTCCAGTTCCGGTGGCAAGGTGATCTCGCGCATCAGTGTGTGAACGCCCTTGCCCGCGTTCATCCCCTCGACCGTGCGATCGTGGACGTAGGCGATGGCGTCACGTAGCCGCGTCAATTCGGCGTGAATGCGCTTGGCGCCGGTGATCGGCCCGAAGTGCCCGGTGATCAGGACCTCCGGCCGCAAGTCACGCACTCGCTCCACCGAGGCGATCGTGGTGAGCGCGTCGCGGTAGCGATCACCACGCATCGTGACGAGGTTCGGGATGTGGCCGAAGACCGGCCCGAAAGTGTTGCCGCACAGACAGATCTTCTGTGCAGGCAACCAGACGACCATCGAGTCGGTGGTCTCACCACCTGGCGTCGCAAGCAGTTCGATGGTGCGGCCGCCCACGGTCAGGGAGCGCGTGTCGTCGACTTCGATGTCGGCGGTCGGATTTGCCTGTCCGGGCAGTCGATCCCCGAAACGCTTTCGGATGGTGGCGATGCCGCGGCTGAGCTTGTCGGAGAATGCGAACGCACTGTTGCCCGCGCGGTAGGCCGCGAGGCGCTCGTTGTCGTCGCGCCAATGCCGCCAGTTGGCTTGTGCGATGACCTTGGTGTCGGGGTCGCGCATCGTGTCGAGCCCGCCCACGTGGTCGTAGTGGCCCTGGGTGACGATGACGAAGCGAATGGGGGAGGCGTCAACCGCGTCGAAGTTGGCGCGGTGCACCTGGCCTTCGAAACCCATTCCGGTGTTGACGACGACCCGACCGTGCTCAGTGGTCAAGAGATAGGTGTTCGACAATCCCGGCGAACACCAGATGCCCGGTGCGACCTGCTCCGCACGTTCGGCGGCGGCCGGGGCAAGCGCGTCGGCGCCTGGTCGGCTGCGGTATACCGGCTCGTCGATCATGGGCTTCCTTCGGGTCGCACGTCGAACCGATCGAAGTAGAAGGCGAACCGGGATCGCAGTTCGTCAGGGGTCACTCCGAAGTGTCCTCGTAGGTCATATCGCACCGCGCCGTGCTTTCCACGCCGATTGCCATCGAGATAGCCCTGAAACGCCCTGCGCACCTTGGCGCCGAGCTCGACGTCGGCTCGCCCGTAGAGCTCGTCGAGCACGTGCAACTCGTGACCGTTGAGCTGGTGGAAGGCGATGTCGACGCTGCGGTCGGCCGGAACCAGAGCGCGATCGCGCACGCACGCCGCCAGTAGCCGCTCCACGCGGTCGGCCCAATAGTCAAGCAGCCATTGTGGTTCGATGCTGCGGCGGCGCAGTCGGTCGGAATAGGCCATCATCGTGACCGCAGACTGAATCACCGCCACCGGGTCACGGTGGGTGAACGCCACGGTGGCATCGGGGAAGGTGGCCATGAGGGGGCCGAGTTGCTCGCAGTGCTGCGGGGACTTCAGCACCCACGTACGGGGACCACGCAGAAAGGTCAACGCCTGAAGGACCCTCTTCAAGTAGCCGTAGTGGCGCGTCTGGTCCAGTTCGAGGTAGAGGTCGCGCCAATCGGGCACCCGGGCATGCCATTCCAACACGTATGCGGCGAAGTCCAGATCGAGGAGCTCGACCTCCTCTTCGATGGCCTCCGGGAAGCGGTCGTGCATCGCCGCGGTCGCGGGTGCGCTGACCATCATGGCGTCGTGTTCGTCCTTCGCCTGGGTGTACCGGGGATCGACGCCATAGACGTCCGGACCTTGGGCCGGAATGGGTAGTGGCTCCTGGCTTTCCCAGTACGGGAGGGCCCGCCGCCGCGGATCCGCCGCGAGCAGGTTCACCAGATGTGTTGTGCCCGAACGCGGCATTCCGACGACGATGAACGGTCGCTCGATTTCGATCGACTCGATCTCGGGGTAGCGGTTGAGCAGTTCCGTCAACGACAACCGGTTGCGCAACAGTCGCACCACCCGTCGACGCAACGTGCCACGGATGAGTTGGGTCAGGCCGTCATCTGCCTCGATCGCGCCGACGTACGCTGCGACCCGTTCCCACAATCCGTCGGTGTCCGCGAAGTCGTCGACGCCTGCGACGGCGATGGCCTCCTCGGCCATTCGCTCGACGTCGAGGTCGACGTGGCGGCGTTCGGTGTGATCGAGGACTTGCCGCTGTACTTCGGTGAGTTGGGGAGCCGTCAGGTCGTCGAATCGGAGTTCTGCAGTATCACTGCCCATCTCGAATCCTCGTGATCACGATTGCACTGTTCGAATATTCGACATACCGTTCGATATTGTGACACTGAACGTAGACGCCGGGCGCAAAGGCGGTCAAGTGCCGTCACCGCCGACGGAGCGGGTCGTCGCGGTCATGGGTCTGTTGGCGGCCGAGCCCGAGCGAACCTTCACGCTGGCGGAGCTCTCCCGCAACCTCGGCATCAGCCGCGCCACGGGTCACGCCATCCTGACCACGCTGGCTCGTCACCAGTGGGTCGTACGCCACGAGCAGCCGAACGGCTACTCGTGTGGACCGGCGCTCGGCGAGCTGGCGCGGCCGACCACGGACAGCGAGTTCGGCGCGCTGCTGCGCGAGCTCTCCGATAGCGTTGGCGCGCAGGTCTTCCTGGCTCGTCGAGACGGTGGGTCGCTGGTGGTGACGGACTCGGTCGGCGACTCATTCGCGGCTACGGGGATAGCGACCGGCTTGCGGATGCCACTGGTCGCTCCGTTCGGGCGCGACTACGTGGCGTGGGCGGGCGGACCCTCCATCAGAGCCTGGCTCGAGGGGATCGGCGCACCATCGGCCCAGCTGCGGCGGCGGCTCAACGCCGTGGTCACCGAGGTGCGCGAGCGCGGGTACGTGATCGAACGGCTCAGCCGGGAGTACGTCCGGGTGTACACGGCGCTGCGCGCACTGGCCACCGACGGTGAACCCGACCCGATCACCGCACGCCTCGCGGGTGCCTTCGCCGACCTGACGCTGGTCGACTACCTACCCGACGAACTCGACGATGGCGCCCTTCACCAGATCGCCACCGTCTCGGCACCCGTCAAGGACGCCGACGGCGTGGTCACGATGTCGATCACCGCCGCGCCGTTCGCGGGCCTGAGCGCCGACGGGGTACGTGCGCTCGGCGTGGAAGTCCGTGCGATTGCCACGCAGCTCGAAGCGCGGTTGGGCTAGGGTCCGTCGCTATGACCGCCAAGGACGGCGTCCCACGCATCGACGACTGGAACCGGCTACTCGACGGCCGGGTGGCGGTGGTCACCGGGGGAGGCGACGGCATCGGCGCAGGCATCACGCGACTGTTCGCCCAGCACGGAGCGCTCGTCGAGGTCGCCGAGGTCGATCGGGATCGTGCCGACCGAATCCGCGACGACGTGTCCAACGCGGGCGGATCAATCCGTAGCCACGTCGTCGACGTGACCGCCGACGACGACGTGGCCCGACTCGCCGACGTGGTGCTCGCCGAACACGGGCGAGTCGACATCGTGGTGAACAACGTCGGCGACTACCGGCCGCTGGTGCCTTTCCATCGGTCCACACCGGATTCGTGGCAGCAGATGTACGACGTCAACCTGCGTCACGTCTTCGCCGTCACCAGAGCATTCGTGCCGTCGATGATCGAAGCCGGGCGTGGCAACGTCGTCACCGTGCACTCGGTGGAGGGTATGCGTGGCTACCCCAAGGATCCCGTGTACGGCGCCATGAAGGCGGCGGCCGCGCACTTCACCACGTGCCTGGCCGTAGACCTTGGCCGCCACGGTATCCGCGTCAACGGCATCGGCACCGACCTGGCTCAGACTCCACAGGTCGACTACCTGACCGGCTACGAGGATGTCGATGAGTTGTGGGCGTCGTGGGCGCCCGTGGGAAGAGTGGGCTGGCCCGAAGATCAAGCCCGGGTGGCGCTGTTCCTCGCCTCCGACCAGTCCGCGTTCGTCACGGGCCACAACATTCCCGTCGACGGCGGCACGAAAGCCGGTGGCGGGTGGCTCTTCTCACCGCGCGAGAAACGATTCGTCAACCGTTCGAGGCACCTGTGAAGTCGCTCGACGAGACCGTCGACGTCCTGGTCGTCGGCTCGGGTGGCGCAGTGGCCGGCGCCTATACCGCTGCGCGCGAGGGACTCTCGGTGGCTCTGGTGGAGGCCACCGACCAGTTCGGCGGGACCACCGCGTACTCGGGCGGCGGCGGAATGTGGTTTCCCTGCAATCCAGTACTCGCCCGCGCGGGTTGCGGCGACACCTTCGACGAAGCACTGCGCTACTTCCACGCCGTGGTGGGCGACCGCACCCCAGTCGAGCTCCAGGAGACCTACGTGCGCGGCGGCGCTGCGTTGATCGAGTACCTGGAGCAAGACGAGCGCTTCGCGTTCAAAGTCCTGCCATGGCCGGACTACTACGGCGCGGTAGCCGGAGCGCGCGCCGACGGAATGCGTCACATCGTCTCGAAGGCGGTGCCGGACAGCCGACTCGGGCGATTCCAGGGCTTGGTCCGCGGCCCACTGGACCACGAACGGCTCGGCGCAGCACAGCCGGACCTGCTCACCGGCGGGCGGGCACTCGTCGGCCGCTTCCTTGCCGCCATGGCTGAAAATCCCTCCGTGACGGCCTATCTGAACACCCGGCTCGTCGAGTTGATCGTCGCCGATGGCCGCGTCATCGGTGGCGTGGTGGAACACGAGGGCGAGCGGCAAGTCATTCGGGCCCGGCACGGCGTCCTGCTCGCCGCGGGTGGCTTCGAACAGAACGTCACGATGCGGGCCGAATACGGCGTTCCTGGAACGGCATCCGACACCATGGGCGCGCCAGGCAACATGGGGTTGGCGCACCAGGCGGCGATCGCGGCGGGCGCGAGCATCGACCTGATGGACCAGGCCTGGTGGTCACCCGGATTGATCCATCCCGACGGACGGGCGGCCTTCGCGCTGTGCTTCACGGGCGGCATCTTCGTCGATCGCGCCGCGCGACGGTTCGTCAACGAGTCCACCGCCTACGACCGGCTGGGTCGCGCGATCCTTCACGCCATGGGCGAAGGTACCGTCGGCACGCCGTTCTGGATGGTCTACGACAGCCGGGCCGGCGAGCAGCCACCCGTCATGGCCACCAACGTGTCGTTCTCGCCGACCAGCGAGTATCACGCGGCAGGGCTGTGGCACGAGGCCGAAACGCTGGCAGACCTCGCGCAACGGATAGACGTCCCCGCCGACAACCTGGCGGACACCGTGCTGCGGTTCAACGAACTGGTCCGGCGCGGCGCCGACCAGGACTTCGGTCGCGGACAGGAGCCCTTCGACCGGGCGTTCACCAACGGCGCTTCGCCGCTGGCGCCGATCGACACGCCGCCGTATCGCGCAGCGGCATTTGGGGTTTCGGATCTCGGTACCAAGGGCGGCCTGCGCACCGACGTCGACGGTCGGGTGCTTGACGTCGCCGACAAGCCGATCCCCGGGCTGTACGCGGCCGGCAACACCATGGCGGCCGTGTCCGGAACGACGTATCCAGGTGGCGGGAACCCCATCGGGGCCTCGTTGCTGTTCAGCCATCGCGCGGCACTTCACATGGCGCGGCGGGTCACGTCGCCGGGCATGTGATCTCGGGAGATCTACACCACGGTCGAGCTCGCGAACTAGGAGGGGGCGCTAGTCGCTGGGTCAGCAGCTGGCTCGGGCCGTGGGAACGGAACGGGCACTGGTCGAGTCCGGACCACCTGTGGCCACCAGAACCAGCGGCCGAGCAGTGCCGCGATCGACGGCGTCATGAATGCGCGAATGACCAACGTGTCGAACAGCAGTCCAAGCCCGATGGTGCTGCCGATCTGAGCGACCACGGTCATTTCGCTGACCACCATCGACATCATCGTGAACGCGAACACCAAGCCTGCGGCAGTGACCACGGATCCGGTGCCGCCCATCGCCCGGATGATGCCCGTGTTGACGCCTGCCGGAAGCTCCTCCTTGAGGCGCGCCACCAATAGCAGGTTGTAGTCCGCGCCGACGGCCAACAGGATGATCACCGCCATGGCCATCACCATGAAATGAATGGGGATGCCGAGGATGTGTTGCCACACCAGCACTGACAGCCCGAAGGACGCGCCGAGCGACAACACGACGGTGCCTACGATGACGGCTGCCGCGACGGCGCTACGGGTGATCAGCAGCATGATGATGAAGATGAGAGTCAGCGCGGAGATGCCCGCGATCATCAGGTCGTAGGCGTTGCCATCCTCCATGTCCTTGTAGACGGAGGCGGTTCCGCCGAGGTAGATCTTGGATCCTTCGAGCGGCGTGCCCTTGACGGCTTGGGCGGCGGCTTGCTTGATGGCGTCGATGCGTTGGATGCCGTCGGCGGACAGCGGGTCACCCTCGTGGCTGATGATGAACCGGACCGCGCGACCGTCTGGGGAGATGAAGCTCTTCATGCCGCGTTTGAAGTCGGCATTGTCGAAGATCTCCGGCGGAAGGTAGAAGCTGTCGGCGTTCATGGAGTCGTTGAACGCATCGCCCATGGCAGAGGAGTTCTCGGACGCCGCGGCCTGTTGATCCTGTTGCCCCTTCTGCGTGGAGTACTGGGTCAACATCAACTGCTTCATCGACTTCATGATCTCGATCTGCGGCGGCAGCAACGCCTGCAATTGCGGCAGCAAGGAATCGAGCTGCACCAGGTCCGGGAGCAGCTCTTGAACGTCGTCAGTCGTGGTGTCGACGCCGTCGAGCGTGTCGAACACCGAACGAACCGACCAACACACCGGGATGTCGTAGCAATGCGGCTCCCAGTACAAGTAGCTCCGCAACGGACGGAAGAAGTCGTCGAAATTGGCGATGCTGTCGCGCAATTCGGCGATGTCGACGACCGTGCCCTTGAACTTGGTGACCATGGAGTGGGTGGCGGCTGACATTTGGTCCATCAACGCCGCCATCTTCGTCATCGTGTCGATGGTGGTCTGCATGTCGTTGGCCTGATTGAGTATGTCGGCCATCATGGTCTGGTTGTACTTGCGGTTGAGGTCCTGGCCGGTGTTGCCGAGGCTCATCTGAGCGGGAATGGTGCTGAACTTGATGGGCTTGCCGTTCGGGCGGGTGATCGCCTGGACGCTTCCGATGCCCGGCACCGCGAAGACGGCCTTGGCGATCTTGTCGATCACCAGGAAGTCGGCCGAGTTGCGTAAGTCGTGATCGGTTTCGATGAGCAGCAGTTCGGGATTGAGCCTCGCTACCGAGAAGTGTCGTTCGGCCGCCGAGAATCCTTCCTGGGCGGGCAGGTCCTTCGGCAGGTAGTTGCGGTCGTTGTAGTTGGGCTTGTAGCCCGGCAGCGTCAGTAGCCCGATCAGCGCGATGGCAATGGTCGCCGCCAAAACCGGACCAGGCCACCGCACGATGGCGGCACCGATCTTGCGCCACCCGCGAATGCGCATGGCACGCTTGGGTTCCAGCACCTTCCCGAAACGAGTGGCGACCGTGATCAGCGCGGGCCCGAGTGTCAGTGCGACGAGCACAGCAACGGTCATGCCGACGAAGAGCGGCACGCCCAGCGTCTGGAAGTACGGCAACCGGGTGAAGGACAGGCAGAGGGTCGCGCCTGCGATCGTCATGCCGGAGCCGAGCACCACGTGGGCGGTGCCGCGAAACATCGTGTAGTAGGCCGACTCCCGGTCCTCGCCGAGCGTGCGGGCTTCCTGGTAGCGCCCGATGAGGAAGATCGCATAGTCGGTCGCGGCCGCGATCCCGAGCGTCACGAGCAGCTGGGTGGCGAACGTCGATAGGCCGATCAGTTCGTGATACCCGAGGAACGCCACCACGCCGCGGGCGGCGGACAAGCCGAGGACGACCATGAACAGCGTGAGCAGCACCGTGACGATCGAACGGTAGACGAACAACAGCATCGTGATGATCACGGCCATCGTGGCGATTTCGATGATCTGTACGCTTCGGTCGCCTGCGATCTGCTGATCGGCTGCCAGCGCGGAACCTCCGGTCACGAAGACCTTGACGCCGGGCGGTGGTGAGACCCCCTTGACGAGGTTTTGCACCGCCGCGACCGATTCGTTGGCCAGGGCCTCACCCTGATTGCCTGCCAGGTAGACCTGAACGTACGCGGCCTTGCCGTCGTCGCTCTGCGCTCCGGCCTCGGTGAGTGAATCGCCCCAGAAGTCCTGGACGTGTTCGACGTACTTCTTGTCGGCTTCGAGCTTGGCGATCAGTTGGTCGTAGTAGTGGTGCGCATCGGGGCCGAGCGGTTGTTCGCCCTCCAGCACGATCATGACCGCGCTGTCGGACTTGAACTCTTCGAAGTCAGTCCCGACGCGCTTCATCGCGATCACCGACGGTGCCTCGTCCGGGCTCATCGACACCGATCGCATCTGGCCGACGACCTGGAGCTGAGGCACCGTGACGTTCAGGATCACGACGAGCGCGAGCCAGCCGAGGATGATCGGGACCGCCAACCGGCGGATCCACTTGGCCAAGCCGCCTCGCCTCGCCTGGCCGGTGGCGGCGTCGGAGTCAGCGGTCGGAGCAATGCGCGGGTCGGGCACTTCGGCGGAGCTCCTCCCTGCGGCGTTGTGTCCGGTTCAATTCTTAGTCCGGCTCAATTCTTACCAGAGCGTACCGCCCACCGGGGCGTGTCCATCGAGCCGTCAGCGGCTGCCCGGGGACCCTAGAAGGGGTCGCCGGTCGCCCCGAGCATGGCCTTGCGAATCAGCGGTAGCGGTAGCGGTCCCAGCTTGATGAAGTCGTCGTGGAAGCCTTCCAATGTGTAGGCGTCGCCGACCATCTTCTTGTAGTCGTCGCGCAACTTCAAGATCATCAGCTTGCCCATCGTGTAATAGCCGTAGGTGGCGTCGGACGTTCCGCGCTTGGCCTCGGACTCCGCAACGGCGTCCGGCTGGTAGCTGTCGCGTGCGAACGTCTCCTGGGCCTGCGCCACCGTCATGCCCTGGGTGTGCATCTTGATGCCGACGATGAAGCGGACGTCGCGGAGCAGGGCGTCCTGAAGCTGCGCCAGCCGATAGCGCGGGTCATCGGCGTGAAAGCCCTCGTCGATCATCATCTGTTCCGAATAGTGCGCCCAGCCTTCGAAATTGCTTGGAGCGCCGAACACTTTGCGGACGTCGGACGGATAGTCCTTGGCGTACAGGAACTGGAGGTAGTGGCCCGGCCACACTTCGTGCACCGACACGTTGGAGATGGCCGGGTAGTACCACTGCGTCATGAAGTCGTCCTGCTCCTCCTTCGGCCATTTCGGATCGGGCAGCGTCATGTTGAAGTACGCCTCGTTGGCCACCTTCTCGAAAGGACCCGGAATGTCCATCGACGCCGATGTCGTCGCGGCCAGGAAGGGCGGCGTCTCCTTGACCCGTGCGGGCGGAGCAGGCGGAACGGTGACGATGTGCCGGTCCTTGATGAACACCGCGAGCGCGTCGAGCTCGCTCTGCGTCTTCGAGAGCAGCTGATCGGCAGGCGGATGATCCTTCGCCATGTCGGCCATCACCTGTTCCGGCACCTTCGTCGGGTCGATCTTGCGCGCCGTCTCGACGAAGGCCTGCTGATTGCGCTCGAGGTCTGCTTCGGCAATCGCCAAAAGGTCGGGAAGCGGGGTGGTGACCATTTCGTCGGCCGCAAGCACCTTCTGATAGGTGTCCGCACCGTACGCGAACGAGCCGTTCGACCTGGGAAGCAGCTCGTTCTGCAGCCACCGCTTGTAGTCATCGAGGGCCGCGGCGACCGAATCGTTGGCCGTCCGGAACTCGGTGAGCAGCGCGCCGTCGGTCACTTCACCGAACGCTTCGGCGACCGAGGTGGCGAAGAAATCGCGGTTGCCGTCGACCTGTTCGATGGCGATCTCGGTGTAGATCCTGGGCGGGTCGACGAGGTTCTTGCGCGCTTCGGCCAAGACGTTCGGCATCGACTTCAGGCGGGCGACGAGTGCCTTGAGTCGTTGCTCGGGCGGCGCGAAGCTGCGTTTGATCATCACGTAGGCGGTATTGGTGATTCCGCTGCTGTAGAGGTCAGGGTCCTTGGTCCACCCGCGAACGACCTCGTCACGCAACACCGTGCTGTCCAACGTGTGCTCGAGAAACTCACGGTCGAGTTGCGCATCGGGGGTGAGTTGGGCCGGATCGATTGCGTCGAGTCGCGTACGGAAGTCCTTGGCCGCCGCGATGCTGGCCTGCACCGCCGCCGCCGAGTAGTCCTCGATCCGGTCGTCGTACTCGTGAATGCCGAGGTCGGTCGCCGTCGTCGGATTCCGTTTGTAGTAGTCGTCCAGAATTTCTCCGGCGAGTTGCCGGAATGCCGTGTCACCGGCGCCGGGGTTCGAGGCCGGCGGCGCGCCCTGACGGCCACATCCTCCGACGGTCACGACGAACACCACGGTTGCCATGGCCAGGGCCGTGCGCTTCATCTGGCAAACGTAGATCAACGCGACGTCGCGGCGCGCCGGATCGGCGGTCGCGCACTTACGTCACGACGAGTACGTCACGACGATCCAGATCGCGATGTAGTGGCAGATCGCCGCGGCTGCGGTGCAGGCGTGAAAGAACTCGTGGTAACCGAACGTCGACGGCCAGGGATTGGGCCAGCGCAGCCCGTAGAGGATGGCGCCGACGTTGTAGAGCACGGCTCCGGCAACGAGTAGCGCGATGGCGGCGACGCCCGCGCCGTGCAGAAGGGTGGGGGCAAACCAGATTGCCACGTAGCCCAGCAGGAGGTAGAGCGGGACGCCGACTGCTCGGGGAGCCGAGGGCCACAGCATCTTGAGGGCGATGCCCGCGGCCGCCCCGCCGTAGACGATCGTCAGGACCAACCGACCGGTGGCATCTGGCATCGCGAGTAGCGCGAACGGCGTGTAGCTACCAGCGATGAACAAGAAGATCATCGAGTGATCGGCCCGCTTCATCCATTTCTCGGACGTGCTGGAACGCCACTGCACGCGGTGATAGACGGAGCTGACGCTGAACATCGCGACGATGGTTGCGGTGTAGACGAGCGTCGCCCAGCCGGCCTTCGGTGACGTGGCGATCCAGGCGACGGGTACCAGGGCAGCGCCGCCAAGGATGAAGATCGCGGCCAGGCAGACGTGAATCCAGCCCCTCGCACGCGGGTTGCCCAGCAGTTCGGTGACCGCATCCGTGAGCACCTGAGGCAGGTCGTCGTCGACGGGTTCGGCAGGCCACCGAGTTTCCGCATCGTCGATGGTCATGGGGCGCTCATCGCGGACGGGCGACCGCGCAGCACGTCTGTGGGCTCAATCGTGGGGATGCGAATAGCGCCACCTTATCGCGATGTTGCGGAAACGCTGGCTCTGGCGCCACGGGCGGACCCCGCTACTGGCGGCCCATCGCCACCCTGACCTGCGCCTTCTTCACTTCGGCTGCGTCGCCGTAGCCGAGCCCCGAGGTGTCCACCGTGCCGGTGAACGGGTGGGGGAGTCGTGCGCTGCTCACCGGCGTCAGTTACGGCCCGCGCTGCGCGGTTGCGCCGGTGGCACGGCGGCGAGCAACGTCCTGGTGTAGTCGTCTTCGGGTGACGCGAAAAGCTGCGCGGCAGGTCGGTATTCGACTGCCGCTCCCGACTTCATGACCAACACGTCGTGGCTCATCCGTTGGATCACCGCCAGATCGTGACCGATGAAGAGGAAGGTCAAGCCGAGGTCCCGTTGCAGGTCGGCCAGCAGGTCGAGCACCCGCGCCTGTACCGAAACGTCGAGCGACGCCGTGGACTCGTCGAGGATCAGCAAGTCGGGCTCGATCGCCAACGCCCGCGCGATGGCCACTCGCTGCCGCTGACCACCGGACAGTTCGTGGGGGTAACGCGAGGCGAACGTGTCCGAAAGTCCCACCAGTTCGAGCAGTTCGGCGATGCGGGCCCGCCGCTGCGCCTTGTCCCTGGCCAACCGATGCACGGTCAGGGGTTCGCCTATCGCGGTGGCGACCGTGGTGCGGGGATCGAGGGACGAGAACGGATCCTGGAACACCAGGCCGATGCGGCGGCGCAACGACTTCGCGGCCCGGCCCCGGACTCCAAGGACGTCGGTACCGTCGAGCGACACCTGGCCTGCGTCCGGCGTGAGCAGCCCGGTCAGCGCAGCGGCCACGGTCGACTTGCCGGAGCCGGACTCGCCGACCAAGCCGAGCGTGGTGCCGCGCCGGATGCGGAAGGACACGTCCTTGACGGCGTGTACGGTGGCCCGGCCGCTGGGCGTGGTGACCGGGAATCGGACGTCGAGGCCGTCGACGGTCAGCAGGACGGGCGCGTCGTCCGGGGGAGCAGGCGGACCGGCGGCCCCCACGAGCGGACGCGCCAGTAGTAGCTCGCGGGTGTAATCCGCTCGCGGATGGTCGAATACGTCCAGGATCGGGGCCTGCTCGACCACGTGCCCCTCACGCAGCACCGTGACGTCGTCAGCGACCTGGCCGATGACGCCGAGGTCGTGGCTGATCCAGATCACCGCGGTGCCGAAGTCGCGCTGGAGCTCACGGACCAGGTCGATGATTTGGGCCTGGGTGGTGACGTCAAGTGACGTGGTCGGCTCGTCGGCGACCAGCAGCTCGGGGTCGCACGCCAACGCGATCGCGACCATTACCCGCTGCCGCTGGCCGCCCGAGAGTTGGTGAGGGTAGGAGCGCAGCCGTGCTTCTGGGTCCGGCAGGCCCACCGCATCGAGTAGTGCGAGCGCGCGAACGCGGGCGTCGCGGCGGGTGAGGCGACGATGCGCTTCAAGGGATTCGGTGAGCTGCCGTTCCAGGGTCAACAGTGGGTTCAGCGAGGTGCCGGGATCCTGGAACACGAAGCCGATGCGGCCGCCGTGCACACCGCGCAATATCCGCGGCGACGCGCCGATGAGTTCCGTCGGGCCCGAAGCTGCCGTTCCGGCAAGGGTGCTGGAGCCGGTGACGACGGCGCCGGGTGCGTCGAGCAGCCCGGTCGCGCCAAGCACCGTCATCGACTTGCCGGATCCGGATTCGCCGACGATGCCGAGGGTCTGCTCGCGCTCGACACTGAGGGAAACCCCACCGACGATGTCGCGAGGTCCGATCCGGACGCTCAGCTCGGAGACTGCGAGCACGGCATCCGTCACTGCTTTCTCCTGGCTTCAGCCATGGTGCGCTGTTTGGGATCGAGCGCATCGCGCAGCCCGTCGCCGAAGAGGTTGAACGCCAGCACGATCACGAAGATCGCCGCGCCGGGGAACACGGCCATCCACCAGGCGAGCGTGACGAACCCCTGCGAGTCGAAGATCATCCGGCCGAGCGACGGCTGCGGTGGCTGAATCCCCAAGCCCAGGAACGACAGTGCTGCCTCCGACAGGATGGCGAAGGCCAGGGACAGCGAGGTCTGCACGATCAAAGGTCCGGCGATGTTGGGCAATACGTGGCGGGCCAGGATGTACCCGTGCCCCGTGCCCATCGTGCGGGAGACCTGGACGAAGGGTTCGACCCGGACCGACAACGTGCTGGCCCGCGCGACGCGCGCGAATATCGGCGTATAGACCACGCCGATGGCGAGCATCGTGGTGATCACGCCCGGTCCGAGGATCGCCACGATCGCCAACGCGAGTAGCAGCACGGGGAATGCGAACATGACGTCGACGACGCGCATGAACACCGTGTCGACCCAACCGCCGCGGTATCCCGCGATGACGCCGATCGCCACACCGACGATCAGCGCGAAGGCCACGCTGACGACGGCCACCTCCATCGATGCCTGGATGGCGACCAGCACCCGGGACAGCACGTCGCGGCCGAGTTCATCGGTGCCGAACCAGTGCGCGCCGCTGGGGCCCCGCAACGCGCTCGGTACGTCGACGTCGTTGATGCCGTACGGCACCAGCCAACGCGCCGCCACCGCGATCACGGCGACGGCCGCCAGCACGGCGGCACTGACGGCGGTGACGGGATTGTCAAGGGACAATCGCCAGGAGGCGACCCGCTTCTCGTTCGTGGTCATGACAGCCGGATCCTCGGATCGATGACCGCGTACAGCAGGTCCACCATCAGGTTGATCAGCAGGAACAGCACCGCAATCAGCAAGACCGCGCCTTGGATGACCGGGTAGTCCCTGGCCGCCACCGCGTTGTAGACCAGGCGCCCAAGGCCGGGCCACGCGAACACCACTTCGACGACGATCACGCCGCCCAGAATGGTGGCGAGTTGGATGCCCGTGATGGTCAGAATCGGAACCAGCGCGTTGCGGACGGTGTGGCGGAACGTCACGACGGCAGGAGAAAGCCCCTTCGACCGGGCCGTCCGCACGTAACCCATTGCGGCGACGTCGAGTACGGCCGAGCGGACGTAACGGGTGAGGATGGCGCCCGCCACCAACCCGACGGTGAGTCCCGGCAGCAGGATGTGCGAGAGCCAGCCTGCGGGATCGGAGAACAGCGGCCGGTAGCCCGACGTGGGAAGCCAACCCAGTGTGGTGGAGAACAGTGCGATGAGCAGGATGCCCATCCAGAAGTCGGGCACCGATACCCCGAACTGGCTTGTCACCCGGACTATTACGTCGCTGACCCGACCTTCGCGCAACGCCGACCAGATGCCGGCGGGCAGTGCGATCAACAGGGCGATGAGGATGCCGACGACGGCCAGGGACACCGTCGCGGGCAGCCGTTCGATGAGGATTCCCGCGACGGGGTCGCCGTTGCGGAAGCTGACCCCGAGATCTCCGCGTGCGGCGGACGCGACGTAGCCGAAGAACTGCTCGACGATCGGCCGGTCGAGGCCACTCGCCGAACGCAGCGCGTCGTAGGCCTGGGGGTTGTAGCGGGTGCCCAGCGCGATGCGGACCGGATCGCCGGGTACCAGGTGCACCAGCGCGAACACCACGACCAGCACGCCGATCAGAACGACCAGCGAATAGCCGACCCTCCGGACCAGGAAGCGGGCCATCGGATGAGTCATGAACGCGGGCAGGCTCATTGGCGTTGTGCTCCACTGAGGCTGGCCGTGCGGAACCTGATCGCACCGTCACGACGCGCCCCGTAGCCGGTGAGGTTGGGCGTCCAGCCCTGGATCACCGACGGGTTGTACAGATAGAGGTAGCTGACCTGATCGGCGATCAGCGTCGCCGCCTTGGCGTAGTCGTCGTGACGTGCGCGGTCGTCCACTTCGACCCGTCCGGCGTCCAGTAGCCGATCGACCTCTGGGTTGGAGTACTTCTGGGCGTTGCTGGATCCATCGGTGTGGTGCTGGGCGTAGTAGAAGTCGTCGGGATCGATGTTGCCGAGCCAGCCCATCATGAGCATGTCGAAGTGGCCGCTGTTCTGCTCATCGAGCCAGGTGGCCATGTCCACGGTGTGAATGTTGACCGTGATGCCAAGGGGGGCAACGTTGTCGGCGATCACCTGCGCCGCGGTGACCGTCTCGGGGTACTCGCTGCTGACCAGCATGTCCATCGTGGTGGGCTTGGCCCCAGCCTCGGCGAGTAGGCGTTTGGCCGTGTCGATGTCGTAGCGGTAGGCGTCGTAACGGGTGTACCACGGGTTTCCGGTGGGGATCGCGAGTTGGTTGGCGACGGCGGTGCCGTAGCTCGTGGCCTGCACGATTGCGTCGCGGTCGATGGCGTACGCGAGCGCTTGGCGCACCCGCACGTCGTTCCACGGGGGCTTGGCCTCGTTGAGCGCGAGGTACCAGTAGTCGTTGCTCGGTATCACGGCGAGGTGAATGGATTCGTCGTTCTTCAACTGTGCGACGCGCTGCGGGGGAATGGAGTCGGTCCAGTCGATTTCGCCGGCCTGAAGCGCCGACAGCGCGGTCGACGGTTCGGAGATGAACTCGAACGTCACCCCCGGCACCTTCGGGCCGCCACCCCAGTAGGTCGGATTGGCCTTCAACGTGATCGAGTCGCCGCTGCGCTGCGACACGAACGAGAACGGGCCCGTGCCGATGGGATGCGTCGACAGCTGTCCGCTTTCGACGTTGCGGCGTTGCACGATCGCCATGCCCTTGAAGCCGCCGAGGTTGGTCAGCAGGTTGGGGGTGGGCTGCTTGACTCTGATCACGACGGTGTCCGGGTCGGGTGCACTGACGTCGGTGACGGCACTGAACTTGTCCACGTTGGCAAGCTTCTCGTCGATGATGCGGCGATAGGAGTACACGACGTCGGCGGCGGTGAACGGGGTTCCGTCGTGGAATGTCACGCCCCGGCGGAGCCGGAACGTCCACACCAGCTGATCGGGGGAGACCTGCCACGACTCGGCTAGCGCCGGGCGCATCTCGAGGTTCTCGTCGGGCTCGACGAGCGTGTCGAAGACGTTCTCGAGCACCTCGAACGAAAAGTACGCGCTGGTCTTCTGTGGGTCGAGTTGGTCGGGTTCGCCTGCGATCGCCGCGATGAGGTTGCCCGCGGAGCCGCCAAGGTCGACTCGATGCGCCGGCGCGCACGACACCGACATCAGCAGCGCGACCACGACGACGATGGCGGCCGTTGGTTGTCGCATCGTTTCGTTCACTCCAAACGGGTTGGCTGCGACGCGACAACAGACCGCTGCCGGTTGCGCGCTGGACAGGTGTACCCGCCGTGCGCGGGTCGCACACCTTTCGCGCTACTGGTGCGCAGATCCGGTCGTGGGGCGCTCGTCGGCCGCTTGGAGCAGGCAGATGACGGTGCTGGGGAGCGGATTGTCGGAGGTCCGGTCCTGCCGCGAATCAATGAGGTAGGTAACGACGAATGCTCCGGCGGTTTTCCCCGTGTACGGCGTCACCCCGGCGGAGCACGCCTGGTTGGCGACGTCGGTGATCGCTGCATTCACGGCAATGGGCGCGAGCAGATAGACCTCGGCCTGGTGCGGCGTCGAGCAGTCGACGACGTCCACCGTCACCGCGCCGAGGTCGACCGGGGGCACCTCGGCGACGCAGTCGCCGACGTGGAGATCCACCCACTTCTCGGTACGAGGGCTTTGCGCCGTGGGGGCAGCGACGGTCGGAGGCGCGTTTGGCGTTGCGGTACGGGACTCCGTCGACGTGGAACTGGGGGAGGGTGCGGCTTCGGTAGCCGGATGCCGGCTGCAGCCCGCGAACACGACGAGCGGGATCAGGGCGGTACAAATCTGACGCGACACTCGCCCCCCTCGATCCGTGTCCGATCGGATAGCGGTGGAGTCTAGGCGCGCCGTCCTCGTAAGCGGCGCATTCGGGCCGCTGGCGCCGGGTCGGTGGCGGCCTTGGCTAAGCCGCGAGATGCCCTAGGTAATGGTCGTGTCGCACGTGGTGTGGTGGGTGGGGCGAAAGTGATCCGCGCCCTTGGTGCGGAGTGGGTGGCATCGCGCGGGAGTGGAATTCGGTGTACCGGTAGGCATTCGACTGACGTCTGTGTCAATCCGCACCGGTGCTGTAACGCATTCCGTGCGGCGACGATGAAGGTACTGAGATGTGCGGGCTCCAACGGCCCGCCATCACAAACGAACTAAGGCGAAGTACTACTAGCTGGTCCCGGACCGGCGTCGGGGGAGCGGACTCCGCTCGGTAGCAGTGGCGGAAGACGCCACGCTCCTAGAGATCGAAGGAGTCGATGCCCGATGGGTGCACCGCGTGAAAACAGTCCCAAGCGAGCGGTCGCGGCCGCGGTGGCATCGGGAGTGGTGATCTCCCTGACCGCGCTGACCACGGGCCTGGCTCCGGCCATGGCCGACCCGGCCGATCCGGTCGGGCCACCGACGCCAGTCGTCGTAGCGCCCGTCGAGGCACCGACGGTCGCCGAAGCGCCTGCTCGCGAGGCGGCGCCTCGGGAAGCACCGGTCGCACCCGTCGTACCCGTGGCCCCGCCCGTAGCCGTTGCGCCGCCCGAGCCGGTCGCACCGCCAGTCGTGGTGGCCCCATCGGTCCCCAAGAGTGCGGAACCCGCACCCGAGGTCGTCGCGCCTGCACCGAAACTGGTGCCGGTAGATCCGCCCGCGGCGTCGTCGATCGCACCCGCGCCTGCGCCACGTTCGGTAACACCCAGCGTCGCGCTCGCTCCACCAGCGGTGAGCTCCGAAACGCCGGCGGCGCCCGAGCCGTCACCAACCGCCCAGCGCAAGCCTGACCGCAAGCTTGCGGAGCAAGGCCCGCCGAGTCCGGAGTCGGCCGCCCCTGCTGCGCCGGCGTCGCCAGTTGCTCCGGCTCCGGTGTTGCCTGGGCTCGTCGCGCCTAGCGCCGAACCCGCACCGCCGTCGGCCGTAGGCGACGCGCCGTCCGGTCAATCGGACAAGTCAGCGGACGTCGCGCAGACCCCGTCGCGGGCCGGTGGTGGTGAGCGATCGGGTATCGGCGCGCCTCCGTCCGCGCCGCCCGTGGAGGCCGCGCAGGCCGCACGGGTGATCAAGACCGAAGCGCCGAAGACGTTGGAGGCACCAAAGGAGGACGTCCAGGTCGCATTGTCCGCGAAAGTCGATGAGCAGAAACCACTTCCAGCGACGAAGGTGGACGTCGACGCGTTCGCCAGCGTGGTCAAGTCGTCGGGCAGCAACCGCGATGATCGGGACGGAAATACCCAGCGCGACAAGGACGGGCCGCTCGGCATGGCCAACTGGAATCGCAATCGGGGCAACGACTTCGACCGGGGTCACGACGGAGACCGCCACGACGGGGACCACAGGGTGAAGCAGTGGGATCCCCGTTGGGTGGCGTACGACGATTACTACCGACCTGTGATCTGCAACCCGTACCGGCAACCCGTCCGGATCGTGTACATCTACCAGAACACTCCTCGGATCGTGATCATCAATCCGCTGGCACGTGTCGTCCTCGACGTGGCCCAGTACGCCGCCTACAGCTTCACGGCCGTGGTGGCCAACGCCGCCAATCAGGCGGTCAACGTGGCAGTTGGCAGCTTCTTCGGCGGTGGCTACTACCCGGGTTACGGCGCACCGTTCCCGCCGCCTCCGCCGCCGGTGCTGCGCTACGACAACGTGCCCGTCCAGGTGCGCTACCCCCAGGCGACGTACGAGCCGTTCCGGGTTCAACGGATCGTCGACGTCGGCGACGATGCCCAGTACGGAGAGCGGAAGGTGTTGCTCGACGGTGTGACGCCCGCCTGGGGCGAGTGGACTCAGACACCAACGGGCGAAAGGCAATTCGAGGTTCACAAGACCCAGCAGTTCCCTGGCCTGGATCAACCAGGAGAGGGTCCGCTCCCCGGTGACTACCAGTTGCGGCTGGCGTCGGACGAAGGGCGGCCGGGCATGGACGCCAGGTCCATCTATCTCGGAGCGCTCGCTGGCGCGCTCGCGGTGATGAGTCTGGGTGCCGTCGCCTGGAGCGTCATGCTCGGACGGAGGCGTTCGCAGCACTAGGTCTCGGCGTGTTCGGCAGCGAAACGAGGGGGTTCGGTGCCGAACACGTCGTCGGCAACGAATGCGCCTGCGGCTTGGCCGCAAACGAAGATGGCCGCCGAGTTTCCTACTCGGCGGCCACTTTCATTGGAGGACTAGGGGGTCACTGGCCAGTCCCACACGGACATGTCGCCCCGCGGGTAGTTCATGCAGACGTCGGTGGCCTTGGCCGCGACGCCCTTGTTGTTGAAGAACAGCTTGGCCCAGTTGCCCCAGTG
>JAOPVI010000005.1 GCA_025966225.1 Mycobacterium sp.
GTTACGCACGCGTCACCGACAGAATGCGGGTACTGAGAACTCTGTCTGCCTGCGAGTGTGGGCCCTATGGCGGCGTGATGACGGCATTGCATCCACAGCCCTCACGGTCGGCGGTGACGTCTGTGGACAACTGCGGTGCTCTGCCCGTGCCTCGTCGGCGCTGGGAGCGACAGTTCGGCTATGACCCAACCCTTCCTCGGCAGTGCGGCCATCGCCGAGGGGCGACTGACGCGGCATCAACTGCGAACGCGATACCGCCAGCTGTACCGAGACGATCTGGCACCCGGCATCGAGCTGACTGCGGCGGCACGGGCCCGCGCCGCGTGGCTGTCGGTGGGCAGCGGCGCCACGCTAGCGGGAGTATCGGCTGCCGCGGTGCACGGCACGAAGTGGCTCGATGCCGAGCAGCCTGCCGAAATCATCCGTTCCAACCGCAGCCACCAGAGCGGCATCGTCATACGCAGCTACGAATTACGCGCCGACGAGGTGATGCACATCCGCGGCATGCGTTTGACGACGCCCGCACGCACGGCCTTCGACATCGGTCGCACGCGGCCGGCCGAGGTCGCAATTCCCACGCTCGACGCTCTGCTGAGGGCCACCGACATCAAGCCGGCGGACATCCAGGCGATAGCCGACGCCTGGCCGGGTGCCCGCGGTGTGCGACGGCTGACATCGCTTCTCGGACTGGTCGACGGCGGTGCGGAGTCCCCACGGGAAACCCGGTTACGCCTCGTTCTGGTGAACGCGGGGCTACCGAAGCCGGAGACGCAGATCGAGTTTCGGGACAGGTGGGGGCGTGTGCGCGTCCGCGCCGACATGGGTTGGCGGGAGTGGAAGGTCGCCGTCGAGTACGACGGTCTGCAGCACTGGACCGACGCGAAGCAGCGGTCGTGGGACATCGAGCGCATTGCCTTGCTCGAGGCATCGGGGTGGACGGTGATCCGGGTCAGCGCCGAGATGTTGTCGCGGCCACACGTGATCGTCCGACGCGTCGTGGCCAAGCTACGTGCTGCTGGATGTCCGATCTGACGGCGCCGACTGTATGCCTCGTGGCGAAACTATTACCGCTGCTCGCCATGCGGCTCACACTCGAGCGGACGGGTACCCCCGCGGGCATGAGGCTGCGTCTGGCATTACTGGCAACGATCGTCCTGCTTGCCGGCTGCGGGTCAGCGCCACCGACGTCTACTTCCACCCCAACCACTACCGGCCTCCTTGCGAGCGGCGCGCCCACCGAGGGCATCCGCCCGCCTGCGGACGATCTGCCACCACCCGCCGAACCGGGCCGGGCGCCAGCGCCGGACGGCACTCCACCCGGCCGTATCGTGCCCGTCGGTGACGCACCAGAAGGAGTGGTCGTCGATGCGGTGACCCGGACCGTCGCCGTCGCCAAGCGCAATCCCAACGAACTGGTGCTGATCAACGCCGACACGGGCGACGTCACCAAGCGCGTCGCGCTGCCCGGCTTCGTCCGCCACCTCCAACTCGCCAAGCCCGGCGGCCCCGTCCTGGTGCCCGTCGAGAGCGCCAATGCCCTCGTTCGCGTCGACCTCCCGGGAGGCGCCGCGGAACCGCAGATCGTCACCGGCACCGTCCCGCACGACGCATCGGAGGCGCCGAACGGGACCGTGTTCGTGGCCAATGAGCATGGTGGCACGGTGACCGCCATCCGCGGTGACGACATCGTCAAGGTCTTCACCGACAGCGTCCAACCCGCAGGCCTGGCTCCCGTCGGTAATTCGATGGGGCTGCTGGACGTGCGCAAGAACGACCTGACGATCTACGACGCCGACAAGCTCACCATCGTCGGCTCCACGCCCGCCGGGGCCGGGCCCACCCATCTTGTCGCCGACAAGCACGGTCGGCTCATCGCCGCCGACACGCGAGGCAATGCCGTGCGGGTCTTCACCACCGAGCCGAAGGAGGTGGCCAGCGTGGCCCAAGCCGGCGCGCCCTACGGCATTGCCTACGACGCGGTGCGCGACCGGCTGTGGGTGGCCTCGTCGGGCACCAACGAGGTGATCGGTTACGACATGGCGACCGACACCCCGCGGGAGGTCGCTCGGGTGGCGACGGTGCAGAACCCGTACACCCTCGGCGTCGACGCGACCTCGGGTCGGCTCTTCATCGCAGGCGTCTCCGCCGGGGTGGCTCAGGTCGTGCAGCCGTGACCGGCGTCGGCATACGCTGGACTCATGTCCACCCGGCACCATCCCGATCAAGACGTAAACGCCAGCTATGACGAGCACGCCGCGGTGGTGTCCGGAGCCGAGCACGAGGCGGCGGGTGTCAAGGCGGTGATGGTGTCGCTGCACCGCGGTCTGGAGCAGATGGGGCCGGTGCGCACGGCGGCGGCGCTGTCACGGCTGAACCAGAGACACGGGTTCGACTGCCCCGGTTGCGCGTGGCCAGAGGAGCCGGGCGGACGCAAGGTCGCCGAGTTCTGCGAGAACGGCGCCAAGGCCGTCGCAGAGGAAGCGACCAAGCGTCGCGTCACGCCCGAGTTCTTCGCGCGGCATTCCGTCAGTGACCTTGCCGGCCAGCCCGAGTACTGGCTGTCCCAACAGGGCCGCATCACCCATCCGATGGCGCTTGCGCCTGGCGACACGCACTACCGGCCCATCGAGTGGGACGACGCCTACCGGTTGATCGCCGAACACCTCAACGGCCTGGCCAGCCCCGACGAGGCCTGCTTCTATACGTCGGGTCGCACCAGCAACGAAGCCGCGTTCCTGTACCAACTCCTGGTCCGCAGCTTCGGCACCAACAACCTGCCCGACTGTTCGAACATGTGCCACGAGTCCTCGGGCACGGCGCTGACCGACTCCATCGGCATCGGCAAGGGTTCGGTGACCGTCGACGACATCGTCCACGCCGACTGCATCCTGATCGCAGGACAGAACCCCGGCACCAACCACCCGCGGATGCTGTCGATCCTGGAGAAGGCAAAGGCCAACGGCACCAAGATCATCGCCGTCAATCCGCTGCCCGAGGCCGGTCTGATGCGGTTCAAGGACCCGCAGAAGGTCAATGGCGTCGTCGGCCACGGCGTCCCGATCGCCGACGAATTCGTGCAGATCCGCCTCGGTGGCGACATGGCGCTGTTCGCGGGGCTCGGCCGGCTACTGCTGGAAGCCGAGGACGGCGCCCCGGGCACCGTGGTCGACCGCGACTTCATCGCAGGCCACTGCGCCGGCTTCGACGAATACGAGAAGCAAACCCGCACAATCGATCTAGACACGGTCGTCGAAGCAACGGGTATCGGCCGGGAGCAACTGGAGCGGATCGCGGAAATGTTGCGCGCCTCGCAGCGGACGGTGTTCTGCTGGGCGATGGGGTTGACGCAGCACCGGCACGCCGTCGCGACCATCGGCGAGGCCACCAACCTGCTGCTGATGCGCGGCATGATCGGCAAGCCGGGTGCGGGCGTGTGTCCGGTCCGCGGGCACTCGAACGTGCAGGGCGACAGGACGATGGGCATCTGGGAGCAGATGCCCGAGGAGTTCCTTGCCGCACTGGACTCGCGGTTCGGCATCACCAGTCCCCGTACGCACGGGCACGACGTCGTGGACGCGATCCGGGCGATGCGCGACGGTCGCGCCAAGGTGTTCATCGGCATGGGCGGGAACTTCGCGTCCGCCACCCCCGACACCGACGTCACCGAGGCCGCGTTGCGCAGTTGCGCACTGACGGTGCAGATCTCGACCAAGCTCAACCGCAGCCACGTCGTCCACGGCCGCACCGCACTGATCCTGCCGACGCTCGGCCGCACCGATCGCGACATCCAAGCCGGTGGCAAGCAGCTCGTCTCCGTCGAGGACTCGATGTCCATGGTGCACCTCTCCCGCGGCAGCCTTCATCCACCCAGCGAGCACCTGCGAAGCGAGGTGGCCATCGTCTGCGAGTTGGCGAGAACGCTTCTTGGCCAAGCTCATCCGGTGCCGTGGGAACGGTTCGCGGGTAACTACGACCAGATCCGCGATGCCATTGCCGACGTCGTGCCAGGGTGCACCGACTACAACACCCGAGTGCGCGAACCCGACGGGTTTCAACTCCCCCATCCGCCGCGGGACACGCGCGAGTTCCCCACCGCCACGGGCAAGGCCAACTTCGCAGTCAACCCGCTGGAGTGGTTGCCCGTTCCTGAGGGTCGGCTCATCCTGCAGACACTGCGCAGCCACGACCAGTACAACACCACCATCTACGGCCTCGACGACCGCTACCGCGGCGTGAAGGGCGGCCGGCGGGTGATCTTCGTCAACCCCGCCGACATCGCATCGCTCGGACTCACCGAGAGCGCGCGTGTCGACCTGATCTCCGAATTCACCGACGCCGCAGGCCATGTCGAGGAACGGCGCGCCAAGGACTTCCTGATCGTGCCGTACTCGACGCCAGTGGGCAATGCGGCGTCCTACTACCCGGAGACCAACCCACTGGTGCCGCTGGACCACACGGCGGCCAGGTCGAACACTCCGGTGTCGAAGGCGATCGTCATCAGACTGGAAGCGGCGGACTGATGGGCAGGGTGACCGCACGCCGGAAGGCCAGCCATCTCACGGCCGACACGGTAACCGTTCGGCCCGAGACCCTGGCCGTCGAGGAACCGCTGGAGATTCGCATCAACGGCAGCGCGGTCAGCGTCACGATGCGCACGCCGGGCTCCGATGTCGAACTGGCACAAGGCTTTCTGCTCACCGAAGGAGTCATCGGGCAGCGCGACGACATCGCCACCGTGCAGTACTGCCGCGGCGCTCGCATGAACCCCGAGTCGCTGCGCTCCAGCCCGCCGGAAGAAGACGGCATGAACACCTACAACGTGCTCGACGTGACCCTTGCTCCGAACGTCCGGACGCCTAGCGTCGATGTCACGCGCAACTTCTACACGACGTCATCCTGTGGGGTGTGCGGCAAGGGTTCCATCGACGCCATCCGGCTGATCACCAGGCACTCGCCCGGCGATGACCCGACCGTGGTCACGTCCGAGACGTTGTCGGCGATGCCCGATCAGTTGCGCGGGGCGCAGAAGGTATTCGCAAGCACCGGCGGCCTGCACGGTGCGGCACTGTTCGACGCGGACGGCACCATGCTCGTCGTCCGCGAGGACATCGGCAGGCACAACGCCGTCGACAAGGTCATCGGCTGGGCGGTGGAGTCCGACCGCGTTCCGGTCACGGGGACCGTGCTACTCGTCAGCGGACGCGCCTCCTTCGAACTCACGCAGAAGGCCGTCATGGCGGGCATCCCCGTGCTCGCTGCGGTCTCGGCGCCGTCGTCACTGGCCGTCGATCTGGCCGGTCAGGCCGGGCTGACGCTGGTGGCGTTCCTCCGCGGCGACTCCATGAACGTGTACACCCGACCGGACCGCGTCAAGCACTGATCTTCGCGCAAGCGGCTCCACACCGACGCGATACTGGCCGCTGGCGCTCGGGCGCATCCTTTGCCCGCGGCGGCGGACTTCGACGATTCGCCGTTCGACGCGTCGAGTCGAGGCAAGACCTCGCCGCTCAAGGCACTCAACCTGGTGATCATGCGACTGTTCCTCGCTCCGATGCCCCATCAGGCCGCCGAGTTGTCCGCCGCAATGGCACGGACGCGGTTCGACGCGATCATCGCCGACTACGGTTTCTTCGGAGTCATCCCGTTCCTGCTCGGCGATCCCGCGTCCCGGCCGCCGATCCTGCAGTACACCCCGACTCCGCTGATGCTGTCCAGCCGCGACACCGCACCCAACGGACGGGGACTCCAGCCGGGCTCCGGGCGGTTGAGCCGGCTGCGAAACCGCGCATTGACGCTACTGTCGCACCACGTCGTCCTGCGCGAGTCTCAGCGCGCCACCAACGCGATGCTGGAAGCGCTTGGGGTAAGGCGGCTTCCGACGTTCCTGCTCGACGTCGGAGTGTTGGCCGATCGGTTCATCGTTCCGACGGTGCCGAGCTTCGAATATCCGCGCAGCGACCTCGCTCCGAACGTCCGGTTCGTCGGCGCCGTCCATCCACAGGCGTCGCGCCGGTTCGTCCCGCCGGACTGGTGGCCGGAGTTGGACGGTGGCCGACCCGTCGTCCATGTCACGCAGGGCACGGTCGATAACGAGGCCATGTCCCGGCTGATCGAGCCGACCATCGAAGCGCTTGCGAGCGAGGACGTCACGCTGGTCGTCACGACCGGCGGGCGCGGGGTACCCGACCTTCAGGCTCCACTGCCCGCGAATACCCATGTCGCCGAGCTCCTTCCGCACGAGGTATCGCTGCCCAGGGTCGACGTGATGGTCACCAACGGCGGATACGGGGGCGTTCAGCGTGCCGTGTCGACCGGAGTTCCGCTGGTCGTCGCGGGGAGCACCGAGTACGAGCTCGAGGTGGCCTTCGCTCAGCGTGACGGCATCGCCGAGATCGCCGCGCTCGTCGACGAAGTGATCAGCGCACGTCGACCCCATTCGGGCACGCAACCGTCACATCTGTGATCCTTGTACTCATGACCACCAGAGCCGAACTCACCGAACAGATCATCGCCGCGCGACTCGCCAAATCCCTCACGTGGCAGCAACTCGCCGACGCCGTCGGACGTCCGGTCATGTGGATGACGTCTGCGCTGCTCGGTCAGCATCCGATTCCGCCGGAGGTCGGCGCCAAGCTCGTCGCGATGCTGGGCCTCGACGACGCGGCGGTGCCCGTGCTCGCCGCGGTTCCAGTACGAGGCGGGCTGCCGACCGTCGTGCCCACCGACCCGACGATCTACCGCTTCCACGAAGCCCTTTCGGTCTACGGCGGGGCGATCAAGGAGTTGATCCACGAACAGTTCGGCGACGGCATCATGAGCGCCATCAACTTCAGCCTCGACATCGAGAAGAAGCCCCACCCGGCGGGCGATCGCGTGGTCGTCACCTTCGACGGGAAGTTCCTGCCCTACGACTGGACGGCCGCGACCCCGGGGGCCTAAACGTTCGCGAGTTCTACGTGAGCGTTGTTGACAGCGCCAGCGGATTCACAACCGCGGTGTAGAACTCGCGAAATAAAAGGGGGCCGGGGCGCCGAAGCGACACGTCGAATGCACTGAGGGCCGCGAATCACTTGGATTCACGGCCCTCAGCACTATCGGAAAAGCTAGGCGCTCTTCTCGCGCCGTTCGCTGCGAGTCGGCTTGCGCGGCACGATGGTCGGGAGCACGTTGTCCTCGACGGTCTCCTTGGTCACCACGACCTTGGCGACGTCGTCGCGGCTGGGGATGTCGTACATCACCGGCAGCAGGACTTCCTCCATGATGGCGCGCAGTCCGCGGGCACCGGTGCCACGGTGGATGGCCTGCTCGGCGATCGAGTCAAGCGCTTCCTCGGTGAACTCCAACTCGACGCCGTCCATCTCGAACAGCCGGGTGTACTGCTTCACCAACGCGTTCTTGGGCTCCGACAGGATCTTGACCAACGACTCCTTGTCGAGGTTGGTCACCGATGCCACGACCGGAAGCCGGCCGATGAACTCGGGGATCAAGCCGAACTTGATCAGGTCCTCGGGCATGACTTCGGCGAAGTGGTCCTGGGTGTCGATCTCGGCCTTGCTGCGCACCTCGGCGCCGAAGCCGAGACCGCGCTTGCCGACACGATCCGACACGATCCGCTCGAGCCCGGCGAATGCACCCGCCACGATGAACAGCACGTTGGTGGTGTCGATCTGGATGAATTCCTGATGCGGATGCTTGCGACCGCCCTGCGGGGGCACCGACGCCTGCGTGCCCTCGAGGATCTTCAACAGCGCCTGCTGAACGCCCTCGCCGGACACGTCGCGCGTGATCGACGGGTTCTCGCTCTTGCGGGCGATCTTGTCGACCTCGTCGATGTAGATGATGCCGGTCTCGGCGCGCTTGACGTCGTAGTCGGCGGCCTGAATCAGCTTGAGCAGAATGTTCTCGACGTCTTCACCGACATACCCGGCCTCAGTGAGGGCGGTGGCGTCGGCGATGGCGAACGGCACGTTGAGCATCTTGGCCAACGTCTGCGCCAGGTACGTCTTGCCGCAGCCCGTCGGGCCGAGCATCAGGATGTTGGACTTGGACAGTTCGACGGGCTCGGCGCGCGAATCGCGCATCTTCTCCTGAGCCTGGATGCGCTTGTAATGGTTGTAGACGGCGACGGCCAACGTATTCTTGGCGGTGTCCTGACCGATGACGTAACCCTCGAGGAAATCGCGAATCTCGGCCGGCTTGGGAAGCTCGTCGAGTTTCACGTCATCGGCGTCGGCCAGCTCCTCTTCGATGATCTCGTTGCAGAGGTCGATGCACTCGTCGCAGATGTACACGCCGGGACCCGCGATGAGCTTCTTGACCTGCTTTTGGCTCTTGCCGCAGAAAGAACACTTCAGCAGATCACCGCCGTCTCCAATGCGTGCCATGTCCCTGCGGTCCTACTTCCTTGGTTTCCGTCGGTATGGGTCTGCCGTGCGAGTCGCCCCGGGTGTGGTCCCGACGCTACCCGTATGGTCCGGCGCCATGCGACCGATAAAGCCGAATCGCGTCGGTGGGATTTCCTGCGTGGTGCAGAACATATCCTCTGTTTTCCTCAACAACCCGTCGGAACGCGTCTCGGCTTTGTCGTGTCGCCGGTTCGTGTTACGGCCGTTACCGGTCCGGGAGCCGTCCGTCACCAAGGTAGCGCGTAAACGGACCGGCCGGCGCTGGCATTTACGCGTTCTGAGCGGAGAGCTTGCGGTACTCGAGGACGCTGTCGATGATCCCGTACTCCTTGGCCGCCTCGGCCGTCAGGATCTTGTCGCGGTCGGTGTCCTTGCGAACCTGCTCGGCCGTCTTGCCCGTGTGGTGCGCCAGCGTGGTTTCCATCAGGGTGCGCATGCGCTCGATCTCGGCGGCCTGGATCTCCAGGTCGGAGAACTGACCCTGGATGACCCCGCCGAGCGACGGCTGGTGGATCAGGATCCGTGCGTTCGGCAGTGCGAGTCGCTTGCCGGGGCTACCCGCCGCCAACAGAACCGCGGCCGCGGAGGCGGCCTGGCCCAGGCACACCGTCTGGATGTCGGCGCGCACGTACTGCATGGTGTCGTAGATCGCCATCAGCGAGGTGAACGAGCCACCGGGCGAGTTGATGTACATGGTGATGTCGCGGTCGGGGTCGAGCGACTCGAGCACCAGGAGCTGCGCCATCACGTCGTTGGCCGACGCGTCGTCGACCTGGACGCCGAGGAAGATGATGCGCTCCTCGAACAGCTTGTTGTAGGGGTTGGACTCCTTGACACCGAAGCTGCTGTGCTCGATGAACGACGGCAGGATGTAGCGCGACTGCGGAGCCAGCCGGGGGTCGGTGTGATCGGTCATGGCTTCACTCCGTTGAGGTTGGCGCTGGTGATGATGTGATCGACGAAGCCGTATTCGAGCGCCTCGGGCGCGGTGAACCAGCGGTCGCGATCCGAGTCGGCCTCGATGCGTTCGATCGTCTGGCCGGTGAACTCGGCGTTGAGCCGGAACATCTCCTGCTTGATGACCGCGAACTGCTCGGCTTGGATGGCGATGTCCGCGGCGCTGCCGGTGACGCCGCCCAGCGGCTGGTGCATCAGGACGCGTGCGTGCGGCAGCGCGTAGCGCTTGCCCTTGGTGCCCGCGGCGAGCAGGAACTCGCCCATCGAGGCGGCCATGCCCATGCCGTAGGTGGCGACGTCGCACGGTGCGAGCACCATGGTGTCGTAGATCGCCATGCCCGCGCTGATCGAGCCGCCTGGCGAGTTGATGTAGAGGTGGATGTCCTTGGTGGGATCCTCCGCCGAGAGCAGCAGGATCTGCGCGCATAGCCGGTTGGCGATGTCGTCGTCGACCTGGGACCCGAGGAAGATGATGCGCTCGGCGAGCAGACGCTCGTATACCGAGTCGACGAGATTGAGCCCCGACGTACTCGCACGCATGTCAGACACGATTGGTTACCTGCTTTCTCGAGTATTCGTACTCGACATCCATGTTCACCGACATTAACCAAACCGCGCCGCGTCGGAGTCCCCGGAGCGCACGCTTTCGCTCACAGCGTCACTTAGCGTCGTCGTCCTCGGCGTCATCTGCCGCGGCCAAGGACGCCTCGGTGCCCTCGTCCGCCGAGGTCGACGGGCCGAAGAACTCGGCCGTGTCGATCTCGTTGCCGTCGGTGTCGGTGACGGTCGCGCCGTGCACGACGGCGGCGATGGTCAGCCCGCGGCGGATGTCGGCGAACATCGTCGGCAGCTGGTTCTGCTGCTGCAGATAGGCCAACATCTGCTGCGGCTCGATGCCGTACTGGCGCGACATCAGCACCAGCCGCTCAGTGAGGTCGTTCTGGGCGACCTGGAAGTCCAGGTCGTCGGCGATCTTGTCCATCAGCAGCTGCGTCTTGACGGCGCGCTCGGCGTTGGTGCGGTTGTCGGCGTCGAACTCCTCGCGGGTGCTGCCCTGCTCGACGAGCGACTCCTCGAACTTCGCCTCGTCGTGGTCGAGCCCGTGGATGGCGTTGTGGAACGTCTCGTCGACCTGCGCCTGCACGATGTTCTCGGGCAGCGGGACCTCGACCTGCTCGAGCAGCACGTCGAGCGACTTGTCGCGGATCTGCTCGGCCTGCTGGATGCGCTTCACTCGCTTCACCTGCTCGACGAGGCTCTCCTTGAGCTCGTCGATGGTGTCGAATTCGCTTGCCAGTTGCGCGAATTCGTCGTCGGCCTCGGGCAGCTCGCGTTCCTTGACGGTCTTGACCGTGACGGTGACCTCGGCCTCTTGGTCGGCGTGGTCGCCGGCGACGAGGGTCGTAGTGAACACCTTGCTCTCGCCGGCCGTCATGCCGATGATCGCGTCGTCGAGCCCCTCGATGAGCTGGCCGGAGCCGACCTCGTGCGAGAGGCCCTCGGTCTTGGCCTCGGGGACGTCCTCGCCCTCGACGGTGGCCGACAGGTCGATGGAGACGAAGTCGCCGTCGGCGGCGGGGCGCTCGACCCCGGTCAGCGTGCCGAAGCGGGCGCGCAGGTTCTGCAGCTCCGCGTCGACCTCGTCGTCGGAGACCTCGATCGGGTCGACCTCGATCTTCAGCGCGGTCAGATCGGGCACTGTGATCTCGGGACGGACGTCGACCTCGGCGGTGAACGTCAGGTCCTGGCCGTACTCCTTGTTGGTGACCTCGATCTCGGGCTGGCCGATGGGCTGCACCTCGGAGGCCGTGACTGCCTCGCTGTAGCGGGCCGGGACGGCCTCGCCGACGACCTGGTCGAGCATCGCCTGCTTGTCGATGCGCGCCTCGAGCAGCTTCACGGGCACCTTGCCGGGCCGGAAACCGGGCAGCCGCACCGTCTTGGCCATCTCCTTGAACGCGACGTCGAAGTCGGGCTCCAGTTCCGTGAAGGGCACCTCCACATTGATGCGAACCCTCGTCGGGCTCAACTTCTCCACGGTGCTCTTCACGGCATGTACTCCTTGCATGTCTCTACTGATGACGTCCGGTCGGGGTGACAGGATTTGAACCTGCGGCCTTCCGCTCCCAAAGCGGATGCGCTACCAAGCTGCGCTACACCCCGTGTCTCGCTGCGGCCAAGATGATACGGGCTGAACACGCGACGCAATCAATTGGATTTGAATACGTCGGCGCCGGTACAGTCTGCGGAGCAGTGCACGCGGGCGTAGCTCAATGGTAGAGCCCTAGTCTTCCAAACTAGCTACGCGGGTTCGATTCCCGTCGCCCGCTCCACCGAAAGCGCCTGGTAGGCGGCTCTTCGCAGGTCACGGCCTTCAGGGGCCGAGGCTTTATAACGCGCAGGAGCCGCGCTCAACTCGAAATCGGAGCGTTTGACCTACGTAGGGGCCAACGTTCGGCTTAGGTGCCTTCTGAAGCGTGTAATCATCGCCGGACGCCTGTTCCTCAACCACGGGGGCGAGGGGGATATCGAGTCATGACCAACGTCAAGCTTGGTATCGCAGCTGCGACGGCGGTGAGCGCCGCGTCGCTCCTGTTTTCTGGGGCGGCCAGTGCCGACCCGTCTCAAAAGCCCAATCTCACCACCAGCGATTGCCCTGGCGGAAAGGGAGGCATCCTGGCCGTCGCTTGGTGCAATGGTGAAAAGTTTCCCGACGGTAGTTACTGGCACAACGTCGCTATGACCGGCGGAACGTTCGCGACACCTCGTTTCGAGATGAATTGTGTCGTCGATGATGCCTTCCCTAGCGGCACCCCTGCACCACCCGGTGGATGCGGCGGGGCAGTCTAAGGCAACTAGCTCCGCAGCGGCACCACGTTCTCGGGGTAGATCGGCGCGGACGCCATAGCCCCGAGCGCGTTCATCGCGCCCGCGTGGTCGTCCGTGTTAAAGAGGTGGGGGTAGATGACTTCGGTCGTGCTCGGCTTCGCATGCCCCACAAACGCGCGACCTCCAGCGCGGGTCGTCCCGCCGCGAAACAAAGGCTCGGGTACGTATGCCGGAGGGCGTGAAACTTGAGCTCGAGCGGCAGCGCCGTTCGGGGTCATTCGGTTCGCTCGCAGGACGGCGGGCCGGTAGACGGCCTTGTAGAACGTCGGGTGGCGGAGCGGCATAGCCCAGTCACGTAGCAACCGCGCCTCACCGGGCAAACCAAAGCCCTGGCTGGCGACGGTTGCGCACTCGATTCGTTGCGACGGCTACGTGAAGCCAATTCGTTCGTCGAAGTGCCCGCCACGACGGCGTGACACCGGGTAGTTCAAATGCAGCGCTCGCACCAGCAACCATCACAACCCCAACGGCGGTGGACGCCGTGAACTTACGCGAACGTCAATATTACACTCCACATCCATTCCCTTCAAAAGTTGCCGAAGCAAGTAACTTTGCTGTTAATGTCCGCTTGCGCGTTCGCTGCTGACGCTGTCGTAGGTTTTACAGCAAACACGACCCTGAACTTGGGGTGGGAACATCGACGGAGAGGTCGAGCTAATGAGTCACCGTGGCAAGCACCGGAAGGCCTCACGCGATTCGCGTGCGAGCAACGTCGTCGTTGGTGCGATCGCTACCGGCGCGGTGGCATCAGGCTGGGCTTTTGGCTCTGCGCCAGCAGCCAATGCCGCATGTGCGGCTGGCAATGGGTGGTCCATCGGTAGCGGCTGCTCGGCGACCGGGACCGGGTCCCTTGCCTTCGCGCTGCTGCCCGGCAGCACCGCGACCGCGGACGGCGCGGGGAGCAAGGCCATCGCATTCGGCTGGGGAAACACGGCTACTGCAACCGGCGGCGTCAACAACACTGCCGTTGCGCTCGGCATCGGCAACACCGCCGGTTCGGCAACGGGTATCGGCAGCGGCAACAAGAACACCGCAATCGGCGTCAACAACACCGCCACCTCGACCGGTTCCCCAGCGGTCGATGTCCTGGGGGTGCTGACAGCCACGGCCACGGGTGACAACAACACGAACACCGCCCTCGGGTTTGGGAACACTGCGACAAGCGTGCTCGGCAACGGCAACACGAACACCGCCGGCGGCATCTCCAACACGGCTGCCTCGGTCGGTACGCCGGGCGTTCACTCGATCGTGGACCTGCTGGGAGTGTCGAACACGGACGCTAAGGTCGATGCGACCGGCAACGACAACACCAACTCTGCATTCGGCTTGGGAAATACCGCACTCTCCGCGCTGGGCAACGGCAACAAGACCACCGCGACTGGCCTGAATAACCAAGCTGCCACTGTCGGCACTCCGGGCGCGACGGTCATCGAGACACTCGACCCAGCCGTCAGTGGACTTGCGACGGTGAACTCCAAGACAACGGCGAGTGTGACCGCGACCGGCAACAACAACACCACCACCGCGTCTGGTCTCGGCAACACGGCGCTCACCACGACGGGCAACGACAACAAGACCACCGCGGCCGGGCTCTTCAATCAGGCCGCTGTCGTCGGCACGCCCGGCGCATCAGTCGTGGAAGTGCTCACTGCAGCATTGCTTGACGGAACTGCGACCACCACGACGACGACCAATGCCACAGTCGATGCGACCGGTAACGGCAACACGACCACCGGCCTCGGCCTCGGCAACACCGCGCTCACCACGACGGGCAACGACAACAAGAACACCGCCGCCGGCTTGCTCAATCAAGCAGCCTCAGTGGGAACCCCGGGCACGACCGTCGACGCAACGATCCACGCCCTGGTGAACACGCCGATTCTGACGAGCGACACGACGGCGCACACGAATGCGACGGTCGAGGCCACCGGCAACGGCAATACGAATACCGGGTTCGGCCTGGGGAACACCGCGTTGACGACGTTGGGCAACAACAACAAGAACACCGCGGCCGGCTTCCTCAATCAGGCGGCGACGGTTGGTACCCCCGGTACGTCGGTCCTTCAAACGGTCAACGAAAAGGCGACGGCGACCGTCCCCGGTGTTTCAACCACCCAGACGACTCTCAGGACGTTGACGAGTGCGGTCGTCGGTGCGACCGGTAACGGCAATACGAACACGGGGTTCGGCGTGGGGAACACCGCGTTGACGACGTTGGGGAACAACAACAAGAACACCGCGGCCGGCGTCCTCAATCAGGCCGCCACGGTCGGCACGCCCAGCGTCTCGGCATTGCAGACAGTCGATTCGAACCTAGTTGAAACGGTGTTGGGACTGCCAGGACTCCCTGCGGTTTCAACAACGACCACCAAGCTCAGCACGGTGACCAGTGCGACCGTCGACGGGACTGGTAACGGCAATACGAACACCGGGTTCGGGTTGGGGAACGTCGCGGCTACCGCGCTGGGGAACAACAACAAGAACACCGCGGCGGGCCTCTTCAACCAGGCCGCCACGGTCGGCACGCCCGGCGCGACGGCACTGCAGACCGTCGACCTGAGTGTCGAGGAAGTGCTGCTCGGCATTTCGGACACCACCACTAGTACCAAGGCGTCGACGTCGGTGGTAGTCGGCGCAACCGGCAACGGAAACAAGAACACCGGGCTTGGTTTGGCGAACACGGCGCTGACGACGTTGGGCAACAACAACACCAACACCGCGGCCGGCCTACTGAATCAAGCGGCCACCGTCGGCACGCCAAGTGCATCGACGACCATTTCCGCCGCACAAACCATCGACACTCTGCTCTTCGGCGGATCGCTCGTCTCGACGTCCGCGAGCTCACTGACGAATGTGACCGTCGACGGCACCGGCAACGGCAACAAGAACGTCGGATTTGGGCTGGCGAACACGGCGCTGACAGCGTTGGGAAACAACAACAAGAACATCGCCGCCGGCGTTAACAATCAGGCGTCGACCGTCGGCACGCCCGGCATCTCCGCGCTGCAGCAAATTGCGGCTACCGCAGCAGTTTTGGGAGTACCGACGACGGTGACCTCCACAACGACCGCGGTGGTCGATCCGACCGGTAACGGCAACAAGAACGTCGGCTTCGGCTGGGGGAATGCGGCGGCGACACTGCTCGGCAACAACAACAAGAACATCGCCGCCGGCCTGAACAACCAGGCGTCGACCGTCGGCACGCCCGGTGCGTCTGTCGTCGAATCCCTGGCAACGACGGTGCTCGGCAGCACGACACCGACGGCGTCGGCGGTGGTATCGACGATCGTCGATCCGACCGGTAACGGCAACAAGAACGTCGGGTTCGGTTCGGGGAACACGGCGTCGACACTGCTCGGCAACGACAACCAGAACATCGCGATCGGCAAGAACAACACTGTCGGCACGGTAGGCACGCCTGGCGCTGTCGTCAGCACCGTCGTCAGTGCGCTCGGATTACCGACCGTGACGGACTCGGTGACGCTCGACCCGACCGGCAACGGCAACAGGAACGTCGGAATCGGATCGAGGAACACCGCCAACACCGTGACTGGCAACAACAACAAGAACATCGCGATCGGCAAGAAGAACCGGGCCACCACGACCGGAACACCGGGGATCTCCGCGGTCGTGGCCAACATCCCGGCGACCATCGCGGCCGCGACCGGGAACGACAACAAGACCACCGCCGTCGGCAAGCAGAACGTCGCTTCTACGTCGTTCGGCAACAACAACAGGGCCGGCGTCTTCGGCAAGCGGAGCAAGGCCACGACTACCGGCGTCAACAACACGAGCGTCAGCGCCAAGGGCAAAGACAAGACGTCGTCGGCGCCCTAGAGATTGAGGTAAACCTGCCCGCACCCCGTTGAAAGCGGGTGCGGGACAGTTCTTTTGATGCGTTCCGGTGTGAGGTCGTCGCTCATGCGCTTCTCCGCATCCTCTGGATGAAGTTGTAGAGGTCCACCGTGCTGTGCCAGACCGCACCGCTGATCTTGTAGCTCGGTAGCGACACACCTTTCGTAGCCTCGGCGATTCAGCCAAGGCCGACGTTTCTAACCCCATGACTTCCCGATACCGGGACGCCGCGCCCTCGTTGCCCTTCACGGGCGGGTCCGGTGACAAGTCCAGTTCGGTCGCTGCCGTTACTGCGACTCTGTCTCTAGCCATTCAAATATCCCCTAATCGGTTTGCGCACAAAAGTATTCGCGCTACCGTTAGACTGCCCCGCTACTCCCCCGGAGGTACCTCGCTAAGTAATCGCGCCGCGTAATTGACTCTCGGCCTGGGCATCTCCGCGCGTACGGCCGCCGCTAAGCACTACCGGACAGTTGCAATTCGAGTTCTGCGAACGAAACTTCGACCAGCCCGTTTCCGAACCCCGTGTTCGGGCGCGTACAAAACGTCCAAACTAGCTACGCGGGTTCGATTCCCGTCACTCGCTCGGTGTGATGTTGCAAGACATCAGCTGCGGCCAATGCAGCCGTCAAACGCCTGGCTGAAAATGCCTCAGTCCACACTTTCCAAAAGCCTGTTCTTTCACGACTCGCAAGCGATGCCGTCGCCATCACGGTCGCCGCCCGACCAGTAATCGGGATCGCCCTGCGGAATGTCGTACCGTCCGTCCTGGTGCGCCTGAGTGCAGTTCTTGTACTGACTGGCGGACGCTGCTGGGGCAACCCCTATAGCAACCACAGCGATTGCGGCACCAGCAACGAAAACGCGGACGAACATTCATCCCCCTGAAGCGATTATGGAGCGGATCTCCCGAGACCAGGCGGAATGCTAGGGCCTGCGAAGGCAAGCGCGCAGCAAACCAGCAAATATTATTTCGCCCACGTCAATAAGGCTAGGAGACGCTACCACCCACGGTTGCCCTTTGGGCACACCTCTCAGCGAACGCCCCGGCGGTAACCCCTGAAGGGGGCCACTTAAGTGCTGTAGTTGCGTGGCTGAGCTAGCAGGGCCACCGTGACCCCTCCGGGGACCCGGCAGCAGAAACGTGCACCAGAAGAAGTGCCACGGCCTGTCATCCGGTACCACCGCGCACGCGAGGAAAGCGATCAACAGCCAGACGATGAGCGTTGCGGTTATCACTAAGACGAAGGTCCCGAGGCTGAGGCCGAGGAACCACTAGCCTCGGGGTTCGAAAGTTCCCCGAGGCTGCTCCTCCCCGGGCGCACATGAGGCTCGCCTAACGCCCGTTACGTCCGGCTGGGAATGTACACAGGTAATAGGCGTTGAATAGTTAGGAAGCATATGTAAGTTTGTAGTAGGGAAGGTCGTTTCATGTTCGGGCAGCGTCGAGCGTTGGTCACTGCGGCATCCGCGGGCGTGATGGCGACGGGCGCCCTGGCCGCAGCACTCGCGATGGCGACGCCCAGCACCACCGTCACCGCGTGCAGCATGTCCATCCAGCCATTGAATCCGTTCCAGCAGACGTGCGGCATCCCGAACAATCCGCCCGCCGTGCGCGGCGCAGCGCCCAGTGCGGGCGCCATCATCGGCTGCCGCCACGACCCGGGCTGCCTGTCGTACGTGGTCAACGGTGGCCCCGGATACGGCAGCGTCCCCCGGCCGGACACCAGGGTCAATCACAGCCCGTAACCCGACACGACCCGTCAGTTCTCGCGATTGGACCCCGTCGCGCCCGCTGACCCTCAGACTCAGACGCGACACACTACTCACGTCCGGGGGTTCAATCAGCGGTGGAGAAATCGGGCGCGCCAACAGATCCCGACGTACGCACCGCCATCGTGTTCGTGCACGGCAAGGGTGAGACCGAATACCGACCGTATGAGACGCTCGACGGCTTCGTGAAGACGGCGCTCGATCCGCTCGGCAACAAGAAGTGGGCCTACTACTCGCGACCGGACGAGCTCACCGGCTCGTACGAAGCCGGCGTCTACGTCGCTCCGCAGTCGGACATTTACGAGTACCACTGGCAATACCTGATGACCGGAAGCCGGTTCGCCGGCACGGTGGTGGCGACGTTGCGCCTGTTCCTGCGCCGGCCCGGCAACGTCCCCGATCCACTGTTCGGGATATGGCGCGCGATCTGGCTCCTCGTCCTCGGAACGATCTGCGTGGCCGTCCCCGTGCTCGGGCTGCTGGGCTATTTCCTCGGGACCGAATTCCCCATCTGGGCCGTCGGATTGGTCGCCAGCGTCTTCCTGATCGGTGGCGTCGGCCTCATCACCCAAGTGCTGTCGGTGTTGTTGTACAGCGCCACCACCACCTCGTTCATCGACGTCGCCCGCTACCTGGACCCGTGGATGCGCTCGTATGCGGCGCGGCGGGCCATCCGCGGAGGCCTGGTCGACCTGCTCCACGAGCTTCACGACGAGGGCCGCTACTCGCGCATCGTCGTCGTGGGACACGGCGTCGGCACCTACATCGCCTACGACGCGCTGACCGCGTTGTGGGCCGAGTATCACGAACTGAACGCGGGTCCTCCCCCGCCGCAGACGCCGACTCCGATCCGGCTCGACGCGTTGCCGGACGTCGAGCACGCCGCCGATCGACTCCTCGGCGACGCCGACGCGCTGGACGCGTTTCAGGACGGCCAGTTCGCGCTGTGGCAGGACCTGCGGCGCCAGGGGAATCCTTGGCGGATAACCGATTTCGTCACCGTTGGCGCACCGCTGGCCCTGGCCGACCTGCTGGTGACCCGGCCGGGACTCTTCAACGGATTCAAGAAGTCCGACAAAGCCGAACGACGGACGCTGCTCGACGCGCTGGTTCGACGCGGCGCACTCGTCCGGTGCCCGCCGCGATCGGAGACGCAACCCGTCGAGGGCGACGAGCAGCGCCCAGCGAGCTTCCGCATGCCGGGCTCCGGCCCTCGCGAGCTGCTTGGATCCCAAGCCCCGTTCGCCGTCACCCGCTGGACGAACCTGTGGTTTCCGGTAATCCGCGGCGGGCTGGGCGGCGACTGGTTCGGGGGCGAACTCCGGCCGCTGTTCGGGGCAGGCATCCGCGACGTCTTGATCACTGGCAACGTGCCGGAGCGCCTCGTCCGCGGAGCCGCGCACAACGACTACTTCGACTATCCCGAAGCGGACGCCGAGGGCGACGTCGCCTGGCACCTCCGCAAGACGCTGGCCGTGGACACCCACGGCGTGCTCGAAGACCTGTTGACGGCGCCATCCCCCGACCCGAGTACGCGGACGCGCCGGGCGCACCACGGGTGCTGGCGGAGCGACTCGTGGCTGCTGGAGTGAACCCGTCTGGTCGCGGGCCCGATCTTGGGTGTTTCCCGTCGGTACGCTGGACGTCATGTCAGGCACTCTGATCGTCCTCATCGTCGTGGTGATCGCAGCCATCGGGATTCTCGTCTACGCAACACAGCGGGCCTCGGGCCGGCGCAACGCCGCGTCGCTGGCCGACGCCAAGGCCGACGCCCGCCGCGTCATCGAACGGCTCGGCGGACAGGTGCTCAACCTCACCGGCACCGACGACGCCTCCAAGCAGGCCATGGCTGACGCCTCCGAGCGCTACACCGCCGCGTCGTCGCAAATCGACCAGGCCACCACCGCGCGTCAGGCCGTGCTGGCCAAGGAAAGCGCGATGGAGGGGTTGTACTACGTCCGCGCCGCGCGCGTCGCGATGGGCATCGACCCAGGGCCCGAACTCGAGTCGCTCTCCGGGCAGCGCTCGGCGGGCACCGTCACTGAGGATCGTCGAGTTCAGTTCGAGGGCAAGGACATCGAGGCGTCCCCGTCGCCGTCGGCCCGCACTCCCAACTACTACCCGGGCGGCCGCGTTGCCGGTCGTCCGGTGCCCGCCGGCTGGTACTCCGAGCCGTGGTGGAAGCCCGCCCTCGTCGCGGGCGCGTGGGGGCTCGGGTCGGTGTTGTTGTTCGACGCGATGTTCTCCGGAATGGGCGGCGTCGGCTACGGCGCGCAAGGCTTCGAGCAGGGCAACGGCGACGGCTTCCAACAGGGCTTCGACCAAGGCCAGGGTGACTCCGGCGACTTTGGCGGCGGCGATCAGGGCCAAGGCGACTCCGGCGGCTGGGGTGGCGACAGTTGGGGTGGCGGAGGCGACGGCGGCGACTGGGGTGGCGGTGGCGACTGGGGCGGCGGAGGCGACTGGGGCGGCGGAGGCGACTTCGGCGGGTTCTAGCCCAGCGCGAAGATAGTTCCGGAAAAAGTGTCGCTTTTGGGGCTGCTCGCGACCCCTAGTTGGTGAGAGCGGCCCACTAGGGGCCGTCACCGACCTCCGGAGCTCCGATGACCACCAGCTTCTCCTCCGCAAAGACGCAGTACAACCCCATCCACGACGTCAACACCGTGTTCCGCCCAATTGCCCCGGTTGGCGCGACCGCGCCGCTCCGCCGCGCCCCCTCGCCGTCGAAGGCCGGCTGGGCCGTCAGCGGAATCGCCGCGCTCGTCGGCCTGGCCACCTTCAGCATCGTCAGCGTCTACGCGCTCGACGAGTTCACCGGGTCTCCCGCGCCCGTGTCGACGTCCACGCCCGCACCGGCGGCCGACGTCGCCGTTCCACCGCCCGCGCCCGTCGCACTGCCTGCCCCGCCGAGCGCACCCGAGGTGAAGGAGCCGGTCCAGGCGCCTCGCGTCGTGGTGGTCCCGTCGTACCGCAGCGCGCCGGTGACGCCAGCCGCGCCTGCCAGTAGCCCGCAAGTGACCACTCCGCCGGCGCCGGTCCCCCCACCAGCCGCGCCTGAGCCGACGACCCCGACGGACCCGCCCAAGTCAGGCGGCATCTCGATCTGCGATCTGGTCAAGTGCCCGAAACCCGGCCCTCACCAACCGGATTAGCAGCGGGTCGAGTGGCGATGAGTTTCGCCGTGCTGTTCGGTCTGTATCAACACACCGGATCGACCGCACCGAGTCCGGGGTTGGCCAGCCGCTTGCGAATCCACAGCGTCACGAACCCCAGCGCCGCACCGACGATCGGCCCGAGGATGGCGCTGTAGCCGAACAGCAGCAACGGGTTGTCGATGAAGGTGTAGGTGCCTGCGACCTGTGCGACGGCGATCGAGAACAGGGTCAGCGCGGCGGAATCGTTGATGAGGCTCTCGTCGGTGAGGATCGCCATGACGCGCTTCGGCAGGCCAAGCTTGCGGCCCACCGCGACGGCGGTGACGGCGTCGGGCGGCGCCACGATCGCGCCGAGCACCAGCGCCGTGCCGAAGGCCAGGGGCACCCAACCGAGCCAGTTGGACACCGTCTCCACGGTGAACGCCGTGACCACGACCAAACCGATGCCGAGCCCGAGGATCGGTCGGATGTTGCGCAGGAACGTCGGAAACGAGAAGTCCAGCGCAGCCGAGTAGAGCAGCGGGGCAGTACGACCGTCAGCAGGATGTGCGAGTCCAGTTCGGGCGCCTCGAATCCCGGCACGAACGACACCGCGCTGCCGATCACCACCATGATCAGCGCAGGTTCGAGCCCGCGCCGATGTGCGACGGCGGTGACGACGATGGCCCCGACGACGACCAGGATGAGTTCCACCCGCCGATTGTCCGTCAAACCCGGTTCGCCGCCCGTCACCCTTCGAGACTGCGGTGAGATCGCGTTGAGCCTGAATTTGAGGTTGGCCGTCTCGTTTGCGGCACGAAGCGACGAAGGCGGCCTCCTCGATCTGGTGGTCCGCCTTGGGGATGAGGAAAGCGGCCACCACTTCACCAAGCCGTGCGTCGGGCATGGCCACGACGGCGACATCGTGCACTCCGGGATGTTGGCGGATCGCCTCCTCGATCTGTCCTCGACCGTGTTTGTCGCAGCGAGTTGAATGGTGTCGTGGAGTTCAGAAACAGGCCGACCCACATGGTGATTCCCGCCGGTGCGGGGCTGGCTGTGTGGGTGCGGCACGGCGAGTACCTGCGCATCGTCGACGTCGAGGGAGGACAGGTCGGTGATCTATTCGCCTTCGCTGCCGCGGATCCCGCCGAGTACCTGTCGGCGTCGCATACCCGCACGTCGACGAGCAGGCTATTTCCGCGCATCGGCGAGCAGTTCATGACCAACCGTCGTAGGCCGATCCTGACGCTGGTTGCAGACACCTCGCCAGGTGTGCACGACATGCTGATCGCCGCCTGCGACCCGGAGCGCTACCGGATGTTGGGCGCCCCGGGCCACGCCTCCTGCGCAGACAACGTGCATCACGCCTTGGCGCAGATTGGGTTGGCCACCGACGCCGTCCCCCAGCCGGTGAATGTGTTCATGAACATCCCCGTGGGCGCCGAGGGTGACCTGAGCTGGTTGCCCGCGGTGAGCCGGCCAGGGGATGCGGTGACGTTCACGGCGGCGATGGATTGTGCGGTGGTTCTCTCAGCGTGCCCGATGGATCTCAATGCGATCAATGGCCAGCGACCGACGTCGCTTGCCATCGATATCATGTCACCGAATCCTGTTGCTCCCGAGAGGATTTGAGCACGTGAATTCTAGAGATGCAGCGCTGGCACCAAAACGATCGGCGTCGACGCATGCTGGCGATGGAGTGGACCGGAATTCGGTACGGGTCGGTGCCCGCACAGATGGCGCACCCCAGCAGAAGAACTCGACCGAACTACTCTCAGACCCGTCCGCATTTGTTGCAGCGACCGCCTGAATCCAAGGTGGAATCCACGATCTCACCGCAGTTTCGATGACGCTCGCAGCCGCGCTAGCTACACCTGACAGGTCGGACACCAGAAGAGGTTGCGCCCCTCCATGACCTCGGTGCGGATGGGCGTGCCACACACCCGGCACGGCTCGCCGGCGCGCCGGTATACGTAGGTGCGCGGACGGCCGGGCCGATACGAGGGCGCTCCCTTGTCGTCGGCGCGCCGCACGGTGAGGATCTTGCCGCTGCTGACCCCGACCTTCATCAACTTCACCAGGTCGGTCCACGCGGCGTCGAACTCCGCCTCGCCGACGTGCGTCCCCGGGCGGTGCGGATCGATCAGGTGGCGGTAGAGCAGCTCGCTGCGGTAGACGTTTCCCACCCCGGCGATGACGGCCTGATCCATCAGCAGCGCACCGATTGGCCTGCGCGACTTGCTGATTCGCTTCCAGGCCGGAGCCGGATCGGGTGCCCGCCGCAGCGGGTCGGGTCCCAGCCTCGCCACGATCTCGTCGACCTCGGCGCCGTGAATCACCTCGCACGCCGTAGGACCACGCAGATCGGCGCCGTACTCCTCTCCAACCATCCGCATCCGCACCTGACCGACGGGCGCAGGCATGGGCACCGGACGTTCGGTGAACGTGCCGTACAGCCCGAGGTGGACGTGGACCACCGCGCCGCCCTCGTAGTGATGGAACAGGTGCTTGCCCCACGCGTCGGCCTTGCGCAACACCCGGCCGCTGACCGCCGCGGCGGCCTCGGCGAAGCGACCCTGCGGGCTGGTCACGAACACCGGCGCCTTGCCGAAGCGCTGCTGATGCAGGCGGGCAAGCCGGTGCAGAGTGTGCCCTTCGGGCATCCGTTACGCGCCTGGCACCGGCGGCGCGACGTGCGTCTTCTCGTACTCGGCGAGGATGTCGATGCGACGCTGGTGCCGCGGCGCCTCCGACCACGCGGTGGTCACAAAGGCGTCGACGAAGGTCAAAGCGTCTGCGACGGTGTGCATCCGGCCGCCGATGCCGATCAACTGCGCGTTGTTGTGCTGGCGCGCCAACGACGCGGTCTCGACGCTCCAGGCCAGTGCACAGCGGGCGCCGGGCACCTTGTTGGCGGCGATCTGTTCGCCGTTGCCCGAGCCTCCGATGACGATGCCGAGACTGTCCGGATCCGCGACGGTCTTCTCGGCCGCCGCGATGCAGAACGCCGGGTAGTCGTCCTCGGCATCGTAGGTGAAGGCACCGCAGTCGATGGGCTCGTGGCCGCCCGACTCCAGGTGCTCGATGATGGCCTGCTTGAGTTCGTATCCGGCGTGGTCAGAGCCGAGGTAGACGCGCATGGCGGTCACCTTACTGGCCGAGTCCTACAGCTATCGCTTCACCACCAAGCCGTCGACGAGCAGGGCGCGCATCCGCTGCGCCTGTTCGCCTGAGTGGCTCGCGATGGCGATTCCAATGAGGCTGGACACGACGTCGTCGGCGGCGACGTCCGACCGCAGGCTGCCGTCCGCGGCGCCGGCGCTCAGCAGGGTGTCGACCGCACCGACGATACTCGCCCGCGTATCACCGCGCTCGACCGCACCTGAGGCGAACATCGCGCTCAACGACTCGGCCATCCCCTGTTTCGCTGCGACGAAGCTCGCGTATCGGTTCATCCAGTGGCGCAGCGCGGTGACGGGTGGGTGGTGCTCCAGCAGTTCGGCCGCCGACGCCGATACCTCGGCCAACTCGGTGCGATACACGGCTTCGATGAGCGCCTCCCGGTTCGGGAAGTGCCGGTACAGCGTGCCGATCCCGACACGTGCATCCCGCGCGATCGCCTCGAGCGACACGACGGTGCCGTCGTGCCGTCGTGCCGGGCGTCAACCACATCGACATCGCATCGTTCTATGCGTTCGGCGAGGTCGATCGTCGGATCCGCCAGGCCCTCGCCCCCTACGGCGACGACCTGGTCATCGTGAGCAAGGTCGGCGCCCGCAGCGCGACGGGCCAGATACCGCTGGAGGCCGCGCAGAAGCCCGCCGAACTCCGCGCCGCCGTCGAGGAGGACCTGACCGAACTCGGATTGGACCGCGTGCCGGTGGTGAACCTGCGGCGGCTCGACCTCGGACCCGGGCTGAAGGCCGAGCGCGACGAGGGCAAGATCGGCGCGATCGGGATCAGCAGCGTGCCGCTCGACGTCGTTCGGCGCGCACTCCCCGCAGGCATCGTTTGCGTGCAGAACTCCTACGGCCTGCTCAACCGCTCCCAGGAAGACGTCCTCGAACTCTGTGTCACCGAGGACATCGCGTGGGTGCCGTACTTCCCGCTCGGGTCGTCGTTCCCCGGCTTCCCCAAGGTCGGCGACAACCCGGTGGTGCAGAGCGTCGCGACCGAAATCGGTGCCACGCCATCGCAAGTCGGGCTCGCATGGCTGTTGGCGCATGCCCCGAACACGTTGCTCATCGCGGGCACCCGCTCGATCGCGCACCTCGAGGAGAACATGGGCGCAGGCGACGTGGTACTCGACGCCGACGCGATGGCCCGGCTCGACGCCGTCTACGACGCCGCAACGGACCCGCTAGCCGATGCTGATGGCGTCGAGGCGTTCTTTGATGAAGTCCGATGAAGTGACGGGCTTCAGTCCCGATAGCTGACCGATCGGCGGCTCGAGCGGCGCAACCAGCGCGTCGTGGTTGGCCTCGTAGAAGTAGATGAGCGACACCAGGTCCTCCTCGGGCGCCTCCGGCTGCGGCGGGAGCACCCGGTGCCGACCCGACGGCCACCGCCGCCCGCTCCAGTACTCCAGCAGGTCGCCGATGTTTACTGTCAGCGCGTCGGGGCGGTAGGGGGCGTCGGCCCAGCCTTCGGCCTCCGAATACACCTGCAGCCCACCGGCTCCCGGTTCGCGATCGAGCACGGTGACGGTGCCGAAGTCCGTGTGCGGGCCGATGCGGAACTGGCCGGGTTCGGGTTCGCCGACGACGCTGACGGGAGGGTAGTGGTTGATGTTCATGGTCCACGTCGGTTGGTCCGCCAGCGCGCCCCACGGATTGGACGGCAGCTCGAGGGCATGTGCGAACAGCGCGAGCAGGTCATCGGATACCCGACGCATGGCCGCGATGTACTCGTTGACGAGCGCGTGCAGCTCCGGCACTTCGGCGGGCCATACGTTGGGCGCGAACCAGATTCGGTCGACGTCGGGATCGCCGGTCGCGGTCTCGGCTCCCAGGCTGTAGCTCTCCTTGAGGTCCGGCGGAGTTTCGGTGCCCTCCGCGTAGCCGTTGGCCTCGGCGCCTGGTCCGATCCATCCGTGACCACCGACCGGCACGCTGTAGCGCTGCTTGACGACGTCCGGCTGGGCGAAGAACGCCCGGCTGGCGGCCCGCACCGCGGCGGCCAGCTCTGGGTCGACGCCGTGGCCGGTGACCAGGATGAACCCAGCCCGTTGGAGGCTTTCGTCGACCTCGGCCGCGACCGCGTCCGCCGTGGCTCCCCCCGCATGCCACCGCGAGATGTCCACCGTTGCAATCACGCTCATTCGCCGATGTCCTCCGCCCAGAGCTCCGGGTGCGCCGCGATGAAGTCGGTCATCATCTGCACACAACGATCGTCGTCCAAAAGCGTGATCGACACTCCGTTTTCGGCCAGCCAGTCGTGTCCACCACTGAACGTGCGCGCTTCGCCGATGACCACGGCGCCGATGTTGAACTGGCGCACCAGGCCGCTGCAGTACCAACACGGCGACAGCGTGGTCACCATGATGGTCGAGCGGTAGTCGCGCTGACGGCCCGCCGCCCGAAAGGCATCCGTCTCGCCGTGCACCGACGGGTCGTCGTCCTGGACGCGGCGGTTGTGGCCGCTACCGAGCAATACGCCGTCGGCACTAAAGAGGGCCGCGCCTATCGGAATTCCACCCTCCGACAAGCCCTTTCGGGCCTCGTCGACGGCGACGTCGAGCATGTCCTGCGGAGTCATACCCGCGAGTCTAGAGAACGCTCGGCCGCGACCTTGGACCGGCACAGCAGCAGGTACGCGCCGCCGGCGATCAAGAAGCCGACGAAGAAGGTGATGTCACCGAGTTGCGGGACCGCCTTGGCCACCACTCCGACGAACTTCTCCTGGTTGGAGAACAGCGCCACCGACACCACCAGGCCGATCATGAAGGACAGCAGCCCGTTCCAGTTCGCGTAGGAGCGGTCATAGAGGAACCCTGCGATCTTCTGACCACGGCGCAGGTACTGATCGGCGAACACCACCCCCAGCCATGGCCCGATCCAGTAGGCGATGATCAGCAGGAACGCCTCGTAGCTGGCGGCCGCGTCTGCCAGTGCCCACCGCGCGATCAAGAAGCCGGCGACCCCGAAGAACACCGTGACCAGCGCGCGGGCGATGTGCGAGGGCAGCTTGATACCGATCGTCACGAAAGCCATTGCGCCGGAATAGATGTTGATGGAGTTGGCGGCAATCGCCCCGATCGCAATGGCGAGCAGCGTCAAGTTCCCGAGCCAGCTACTCAGCTCACTCGTGAAGGATCCGGTCGGATCGCCGAGGTTGGCCTCCCCGGTGGTGACGGATGCGGCGCCGACGACCTCGAGCACGAAGCACGAAATGAACAGCCCGGTCGAAGCGAACAGGCCAGTTCGGGCCGTGGACACCGTCGACGGAAGGTAGCGCGTGTAATCGGCGGCGTACGGCGTCCAGCCCGCTGCGTATCCGAAGGACGTGCCGACGGTCAGAAGGAAGCCCCCCATCCCACCGACGCCACCCGCACCGACGGGCGCCCCGAGGTCGGCGTGCATGAAGATGGCGATCGAGGCACCCAGGAAGATCACCGCAAGCACTGGGAACGCGTACTTCTCGAAGGCCTGCACCAGGTTGTGCCCGAAGAATGCGAACCCGGTCTGCAGCAGCACGATGATGATGAGCCCCACCAACGGCGCGAAACCGAACAGCGTCGATAGTGCGAAGGCGCCGCTGACGCTGTTGGTGGCGAACCACCCGACGCCCGCCGTCACCGACATCAACACCGCGGGCACCGCGTTGCCCTTGAAGCCGAAGGCCATGCGGCCCAACACCATTTGCGGCGCCCCGTGCAGGGGGCCCCGCGCGGAGAGGAAGTAGTGCGCGAACGCGCCGAGGCCGGTGCCGATTGCGATACCGACGACGGCCTGCCAGAAGTTCATGCCGAACGCGAGCACAGCCAGCATGCCGACGAAGATCGTCGCGAACTCGAGGTTCGGCGACGTCCAGGTCCAGAACAGCTGACTGGGCTTCCCGTGCCGATCGGCCTCGGTGATGAACTCGTTGCCGCCTGGTTCGACCGCGACGATCTTGTTGCGATAGGAACCGTCAGTGGTGGGCTCGGCCGCTGTCATGGGTACACCGTGGTCCCCACGGTCTCGGGCCGCAACCGGAACCGATCAATCGACCCGGTTTCGGGTCGGTCGGCGGAACGCATGGAAGATGCTGAAGCCGGCCAGCGTGCCAAGCGCGATCGAGAAGACGGCCGCCACCGTCTGGCCGAGGGTCTCTACCGTCGCGGGCCCGCCAGTGGCCGCCTCACTCAACGAGACGAAGCTCAGCGCGCCGGGTACCAGGGCCCAGAACGCCGCAAGCATCATCACGATCGCGGGCGGTGAGCCCTTGATCCGCGAGGCCAACATTGCGAACGGAACCACGAGGGACGCCCCGACCGCCCCGCTGTAGGACGCGGGCAAGGCCAGCCCGCCGACCTGCTGACCGACCAGTGCCACCCCAATGGCGGCGATCAGCCAGAACAGCGAGCCCTTCGGCGCGGACAGGTACACGTACAGACCGATGGCGACGACGACGATCGCCGCGTACAGCGCCCACACCCCCATCTGAAGTGAAGGTTGTTGCGGAGCTACGCGGCCCGCGATGTGCATTCCCAGCGCGACGCCGAAGACCAGCAGCATCAGCTGCGTCACGCCGTAGATCAGCCGGCTCGCGCCTGCGACGATCTCGGAGCTGGCCAACTCCATCGAACCGATCGTCAGCGACATGCCGGGCAGCATCGCGACCAACGGCGGGCTGATCACCCGCAGCAGCCCGTCGTTCGCGGCATCGGCGACGAACCAGGTCGCCAGCATCGTGACCAACATCGCCGACAACGTCGGCAGGATCGGATTGAGCGACGGGAACGGCCGACCCAGCTGAACGACCGCGCCGACCACCAATCCGAGGAACAGATAGCCAGGCAGCGCCGCCCACGTCGGATTGATGACCATACCGAAACCGATTGTGGTGACGGCATATCCGAAGATCGTGACGAACGGGCCGAAGCGCGGCTGCATCGTGCGGGCGGCCGACACCGCGACGATCGCGTCGGCCGGGGTGATGGCCCCGACGGAGGCGAGTTCCGCGATGTCGTCGATGCGGCCCTCCAGGTCCAGCTGGATGGTCGAGCGGTTCGACACCTCGACTTCGTAGGCGACGGAGCCGGCCTGGACGACCAGTGCCGACGGCAGCGCGACGATGCGGACCGTGTGGTGGGTGTAGTGCTTGGCGATGCTTATCAGCCGACCGGCGACCAACTGAGTGGGCTGCTCGACCTCGAGCAGCGCAATGCCGAGTTCGCGGAGCATCACCGCCACTTCGGCGTCGCCGTGCGAATCGGCGGCACTGAGCGCCGCCGGCGTCTCCTTGCGCAACGACCGCCACATCCGCTGGGCCCGGCGGCCGCGCTCGTCGGTCATAACGGCTGATTGTCGCCTACCGCGCGACGACCCGAGCTCAGGGTGGGTAGATCCGGGCGTCCTGGTCGATCGACGCGATCATGCGATCCAGGATCGGCCGGTACTCGGGCGCGGAATTCAGATTGATCTGGAGCACGTAGAAACCCTGCTTCCAGTTGAGCAGCACCGTCGTCTGGGTGACGGCCGTTCGCTTTCCGTCGGAGTCCCACTGCCCGGAGAGTTCGAACTTGGGGTAGCCCTCGAGCTTCCCGACCCTGCCGGGATTGTCGGGCACCCAACCGGCGAGGTTGTACAACTCTCCCGAGGCCACCGAGAAGACCTTCGCGGGGTCGACGTTCCCGACCAGCTTGGACAGGATGACGATGACGTACGGGCGCGAATTCGGGGCGTCCGCGCCGTCGTAGAGCAGCGTTTGGTAGGCGAAGTTCGGCGATTCTGAACCTCCGTCGCGCCAGCCGTCCGGGATCGGGGTCAGGATCGTCGGGGCCGCCGTGTCCCCGCGGTGCTGGCCCTGTTCGTCGATGCCGTTCTGCTGGATGTAGGTCTGGATGGTCTGGTAGTTGCCGGGCGTTCCGACCAACGTGGGCATCGGGAACGCCGTCGGCGACGCACTGGCGGTGGCGCTGGTGCTGGATCGGCTCGACGTGGTGGCCGGCCTCAGCGTGGAGGTCGAGGATCCGTCCGCGGTGTCGTCGTCGCCGACGTTGAGCGCGACGATCACCCCGGTCGCGACCAGCATGACCGCCACGATTCCGGCGACGACGGCGATCCGCGCCCGCGACCGTCGGGGCGGTGAGGCGAAGGCCATCTGGTCGTGGACGAGCCCGGGGGGCGGTCCGTGTCCTGGCGGCGGCATGGTGGCGGGCACCCACTGCATGGTCTGTGCGCCAGGGTGAGCACCGGGTGGCGGCTGCGGTGGCGGTGGCGGCTGCCAGCCGAGGCGCTGGTCTCGCTGGACGCTCACGGCCGCGGCCTGCTGGGCGAACGCCTGCGCGAACTGGCTGCACGTCGGGAACCGGTCCCGCGGATCCTTGGCCATCGCCTTGATCAGCACGGGATCCAGTGGCCCCAGCTCCGCGCGACGCTCGCTCACCCTGGGCGGCGGCGCGTGGAGGTGTTGACTGATGACGGCGACTTGGTTGGACTCCCGGTAGGGCGGCTCCCCCGTCAGTAGCCGAAACGCGCTCGCGGCCAACGCATATTGGTCCGAGCGTCCGTCGATGTGATGGCCCATCAGCTGTTCGGGCGCGGAGTACGCCACCGTGCCGATGGTGTGATTGGTGGCCGTGAGCCCACTGACCTCACCGATCTGGCGGGCAATGCCGAAATCGCTCAACAGGATTCGACGATCGGCCCCCTGCCCGTCGCTGAGCAGGAGGTTGGCCGGCTTGATGTCGCGGTGCAGGAGCCCGCGCTGGTGGGCGTAGTCGAGCGCCGACCCGACGGCTCTGACGATGGCCACCACCTGGTCGAGCGGCATCCCGTGCGGGTAGCGGTCTTTGAGCAGTTGCGCGGCGTCGGTGCCCTCGACGTAGTCCATCGTGATCCACAGCCGGCCCTCGAACTCGCCGCGATCGTGCAAGCCCACGATGTGCGGGTGCCACAACGACGCGGCTAGCTCGGCTTCCCGGTTGAACCGCGTGCGGAAGTCCGGGTTGGCCGTCGCCGATTCACGAAGCACCTTCAAGGCGTCGTGTCGGGGCAACCGGGGGTGGTCGACGAGATAGACCTCGCCCATTCCCCCCGAGCCGAGCAGGCGCCGCACGGTATAACCGGCGAACGTCGCTCCGTTCTGCAACGGCATGGGCGAATCCTACCGAGGCTCGGCGAGCGGCAAGCCCGCCGAACCGTAGGCCGTCAGTCGAACTCGGGAGCCTCTCCACGCGTGCGCTTGAGCTCGAAGAAGTGCGGATAGGAGGCGAAGATCACCGACGCGTCCCACAGCTTGCCCGCCTCCTCGCCGCGCGGGATGCGCGAAAGCACCGGACCGAAGAACGCGACGCCGTTGACGTGGATGGTGGGCGTTCCGACGTCGTCGCCGACGGCGTCCATGCCGGCGTGGTGGCTCTTGCGCAGGGCCTCGTCGAACTTGTCGCTGGTGGCCGCTTCCGCCAATTCGGCGGGCAACCCGACCTCCTCGAGGGACTCCCTGATGACCTTGGTGAAATCGGGGTCGGAGTCTCGATATCCCTCGTTGTGGATCTTGGTGCCCATTGCGGTGTAGAGCGGGCTGAGGATCTCCGGACCCTTGGCCTGCTCGGCGGCGACGGCGACCCGCACGGGCCCCCACGCCTTCTTCATCATCTCCACGTACTGCTCGGGCAGGTCGCGCCCTTCGTTGAGCACCGCGAGGCTCATGACGTGGAATTCGACTTCGATGTCGCGGACCTTCTCGACCTCGAGAATCCAGCGCGAGGTGATCCAACACCACGGACACAGCGGGTCGAACCAGAATCCAGCTCGATCTCTTTCAGCGGACTCATCAGCCATTGAATAGATCCTTCCAGGTTGAGGGCAGAGCTCCGTTTCAGCACAACTATGCACGCCCGACCTATGTTCCCGACCGGCGTCTAAGGTTGGACTCCGGCTACTGTTCGTTGGGTGGCACTTCCCAACCTGACTCGCGACGAGGCCGCCGAACGGGCCGCTCTCGTCACCGTTGACTCATACCGCATCGTGCTGGACCTGACCGACGGGAACGGAGGGCAGGAGCGGAGCGACCCGGGAAGTTCATCCGGAGGGCCAAGCGCGGATGCCTTCCGGTCGACGACGACCGTCGAGTTCTCGGCACTCGCCGGGGCCGACACCGTCATCGACATCGCCGCCAAGTCGATTCACAGCGCGACGCTCAACGGCGTCGAGCTCGACGTCTCGGAGTACGACGAATCGACCGGCATCGCGCTCACGGGGCTCGCGGAGCACAACGTTGTGGTCGTCGACGCGGATTGCCTGTACTCCAACACCGGCGAGGGACTGCACCGCTTCGTCGACCCCGTCGACGACGAGGTCTACCTCTACTCGCAGTTCGAAACCGCCGACGCCAAGCGGATGTTCGCGTGTTTCGACCAGCCCGATCTGAAGGCGACCTTCGACGTCAGCGTGACCGCGCCCGCGCACTGGCAGGTCATCTCCAACGGCGCGACGGCGTCGGTCGAGGGCGGCGTGCACACGTTCGCGACCACGCCGCGGATGAGTACCTATCTCGTCGCGCTCATCGCGGGTCCGTATGCGCGCTGGGACGACGTGTACAGCGACGAACACGGCGAGATCCCGCTTGGCATCTTCTGCCGCGCCTCGCTCGGCGAGTTCATGGACGCCGAGCGGCTGTTCACCGAGACCAAGCAGGGCTTCGGCTTCTATCACCAGAACTTCGGCGTGCCATACGCATTCGGCAAGTACGACCAACTCTTCGTGCCCGAGTTCAACGCGGGTGCGATGGAGAACGCCGGCGCGGTGACCTTCCTGGAGGACTACGTCTTCCGCAGCAAGGTGACGCGGTACAGCTACGAGCGCCGCGCCGAGACGGTGCTGCACGAGATGGCCCACATGTGGTTCGGCGACCTGGTCACCATGACGTGGTGGGACGACCTGTGGCTCAACGAGTCGTTCGCGACGTTCGCCTCGGTGCTGTGTCAGGCCGACGCCACGGAGTACAAGCAGGCGTGGACGACGTTCGCCAACGTCGAGAAGTCCTGGGCCTATAGGCAGGATCAGCTGCCGTCCACGCATCCCGTCGCCGCCGACATCCCCGACCTGGCCGCCGTGGAGGT
>JAOPVI010000132.1 GCA_025966225.1 Mycobacterium sp.
GGTCTCGGCATCGATGCCCTGGGACGCTCCCGACTCCCCGGAAGGTGGTTTCCAGCGATGACCGACGTAACCGAGAGGTGGCGCACGGAGCGCCTCATGGCAGCCATGTACGACGCAGGCGTCAAGCACGACCGTGTCGCCATGGTCGGCGCCTGGGCGATGTGGGGCGCCGACATGCGACGCATGTTCGCCGACGTCGAGCGACTTGCAGACGCCCCGGCGGGAACCGCCGTACTCGACATACCGTGCGGCGGCGGCTTCGCGTTCCGCGGTCTACGTCCCGGCCAGGCCGTGCACTACGTCGCGGCCGACATCTCGCCGTACATGCTCGGCCAGGCGCGCCAAGAGGCGGGCCGGCGGGGGGTGCAAGACGCGATCGAGTTCGTCGAAGCCGACGTGACCGCACTTCAATTCGACGCATTCACACCAACACCAGACACGGCCCTTCCCAAGACAGTCCGCGACCAGTTCAACTATCGAATCCAGCTCGGTTACACCCGTTACTTCCTGCCGGGCAGCTTCTACCGGTCCTACGACATGCCCAACCCGTGGCCATGGGCCCTCCTCACACCCCTTCAGATACCGATCAACCTCACGATCGACCTGCTGGCACACCAGAGCGCTCGCATCGCACGGTCGCAGGATCGCTTCGCCCGGTGGCGACGAAACACCTGGTTCCGCAATGAGATGGGTGACCGCGACGCCCACTTCAAAGCCGCTGAGACATTCCGGCGCTGATGTCGGCCGTACGCCCAGTGGCACGACTGATATGGCATTAGGTCGGCGACCCGTGCGCCCCAGCTTGGTGTCGCTGGTGGTACGACCGACGACCCCATCACTATCGTTGGGGCTGGCGACTGCCGCGTTGCTGATCGTCGCGGAGACCCTCGTGCTGTACCCGCTCAAGGTCTTCGCCCCCGAGAGCGCCCTAGGCGTGGTGTACCTGCTGGGCGTGGTGGTCGTAGCGATCGTATGGGGGTTCCGGCTGGCGGCGGCGACGTGTCTCGTCAGCGTTTTGGCCTTCGACTACTTTCATATCCCCCCGCTGTTTTCGTTGAGTCCCACCGAGTCCGGGGACTGGGTCGTGGTAACCGTTTATCTAGTCGTGGCGCTAGCAGCGAGCAGGCTGTCAGAATTGGCTCGACTGCGCGCCGCGGAGGCTGAGCAGCGCCGCCGCGAGGCCGAGGCAAGCCGTGATGAACTTCGTATGCTCGCCGACCAGCAGGCCGCGTTACGACGCATTGCGACATTGGTCGCGCGTGCAGTTGCGCCGACGGAGTTGTTTTCCGTCGTGGCAGAGGAATTGGCGCGGTGTCTGGGCGTGACCCAGGCGAATGTCGTCCGCTATCAGGCTGATGGTGGATCGATCCTGCTCGCCAGCCACGATGACCGCGGGTCGACGAAGGAGATGCCGGTCGGCAGACGGTTCGCTTATGAAGGCGAGAACGTCGCAGCGATCGTGTATCGGACCGGTAGCACGGCCCGCATGGACAGCCACGACAATGCAGCCGGTTCCGCAGCCGCATACATCCGAACGTGAGGTCTGCGTTCAGGAGTCGGCGTGCCGATCATTGTCGACGGGCGCCTGTGGGGCGCGGCCTTCGTCGGGTCGACACGACCCGAACCGTTACCACTCGACACCGAGGCGCGGGTGGGTGACTTCGCAGACCTCGTCGCAACTGCGATCGCGAACGCCGAGACCCGCTCACAGCTCACCGCTTCCCGGGCCAGAATCATTGCGGCCGCCGACGGCGCCCGACGCCGGTTCGAACGCGATCTACACGACGGCGCCCAACAGCGGCTCGTCTCACTCGGGCTTGAGCTGCGCACGGCCGAGGCGTCAGTTCCTTCCGAACTGCCTGCGCTCCGGGAGCAGATGTCTCACATCATCACGAGTTTGACCGGTGTCTCAGATGATCTGCGAGAGCTATCCCGTGGCATTCATCCGGCGATCCTCTCCAGAGGCGGGCTGGGCCCAGCGCTCAATACACTCGCCCGACGATCCACCGTCCCGGTTGAGCTCCACCTTGGCGTCGACGGCCGACGGTTGCCTGACTCTGTCGAAGTGGCTGCCTACTACGTTGTGGCTGAAGCGCTTACGAACACGGCCAAACACGCTCAGGCGTCTCAGGTGAATGTCAGCGCAGATACCGACGGTGCGACCCTGCGGCTCTCGATCCGAGACGACGGAATCGGCGGAGCCGATTTCACGAAGGGGTCAGGGCTCGTCGGACTCCATGACCGCGTCGAAGCCCTCGGCGGAAGGGTGCAGATCTCCAGCGTCGCCGGCAACGGCACGTCTCTTCTCGTCACGATTCCGTTCAGATTCGCGTGACACACCGCCCACTAGATCAGGAATTCTGTCAGAGACCGTGAAGCACTGCCAACGCACCCGGCCTTGCTTGTAGCGACCGGATCATCGGCCCGCACGGCGCGGCTCAGCATGCCGCTGGATCAACGGTTATGAACGGTCCGGCAAGAACTACGACCCCATCCTGCGGATCATTCCGCGCGATACCCCGTGGGAGACCTGGGGCGAGTTCGTCGAGGCCCGGATGCTGGCTGAGTTCCGCGACCGCGACAAGGTGTCGAACACGCGTCTGTGCGCTGCGATGGACTCAGGGAGCCCAATTCTGCTGGGTGAGTGGACCGCTTGGTGGCGGTGGCCGAGTCGTGGCCAGAGTCGGCAGATCGGGGGCGCCGAGTGGTGTCGCGGCACGCATTGTGTTCACACCGCAGTATTGACTGATTATCAATCAGTGTGAGACGGTAGGGATCATTCGCACGCAGGTCATCTCCGGCGAATTTGGCGACTCAACGAAAGGGTTCAGCGTGTTCGCACCACAACGGGATGTCCGGGCATGACGGGGCGGCCTCATCGGGTCACACTCGACGGTGCGCGTGTTCTGCTCACCGGTGCCTCCAGCGGTATTGGCCGGGCTTTGGCGGTGCTTCTCGCCGCGGAAGGCGCCCAGCTTGTGGTGGCCGCGCGTCGCGCGGATCTGCTTGAGGCGCTCGGCGAGGAGATCGCCGCCGCAGGCCATACGCAGCCGTTTGCGGTGCCTACCGACTTGAGTGTGCCCGGGTCTGCGGCCTCGTTGGCTGCCGCCACGCTCGACCATTTCGGACATGAGATCGATGTGGTGATCAACAACGCCGGTGCTAGCCTGACCGGCGCCCAATGTCGGATCGGCGACGCGCACATCGCTCGCACGGTCTACGAGGTGAACCTCTGGTCCCCGCTGGCTCTCGGTGCCGCGCTGGTACCCACCATGCTGGCGGTGGGTAAGGGCACGATCGTCAACGTCACGTCGACGATTCAGTCGGTGCCGCTGCCGCTGCTGGGGTACTACGGCTCTTCGAAATCTGCTCTCGCACAAGCGACTCGATCACTGAGTTTGGAACTGGCCGAAACGCCGATCCGGGTGATGGAGGTGGTACCGGGCGCCACCGAAACAGCGCTGCGCGACGTCGATGAGCTGCCCTGGAAGACCGCACCGCCCAAGGCGCTGCCCCCGGTGTCACCGCAGTCCAGCGCGGCGGCGATTGTTCGGGGCCTCAAGCGGGGTGCCAACAGGGTCGTCTATCCGACCTATTCGCTTGTTCCGCTGGAGATCCCGGCGTTTGGACGCCTCGTCGCGCGCCTCGGCGGGCGGCGCGTCAACACCCAAGGCGCTATCAACCTGCGCCAACTCACCGACAAGGGGCACACCTGATGGCACGAACCAAATCGCTCGAGGAACCACTGGGTCTACGGGCAGACCCATGGTTTCGCCGTGAAACCGGCACCGTCAACGCGGGATTCGCCTACGGCATGGTGCGGATCCTGCGAGGCCATCGTGAACCCACCTTCTTGACGACCGCAGCGCTAAGGGGCACGCTGATGGCCGTCACCCGCACCGTGGCGACGCTGAGCGGGCACCGGCGCGGTCCGCTGAGCCCGATGGTCATCCTCAGCGACTTGCTGCTGTCGGCCGGCGGGTTCGCCCTGGCGCACCAATTCGAACGCGAACAACATGAACAGCG
>JAOPVI010000184.1 GCA_025966225.1 Mycobacterium sp.
GGGCCGCGCAGGCGGCGTTCTCCAACCGGGCGCAGGCCCGGACCCGCTCACCCGGGGTGCGGGCCGCGGCGATGGAGGCGATGAACTGATCGAACACACTTTCGAAGTTAATCGTGTGACGCGAGACCGGCCACTAGCCAAAGCAGATCTGTGGATGAACACGCAACTGTGGACAACTCAATCGAAACCAGCGAAAGTATCAGTACCCCATGCTAGTTCGGCCGCGGGCAAGCATGACTACCGTGCGTCGGCCAGCGCCTCCTGAGCGGCGTTGTACCCGGGAATGAAGGTGATGCCCGGCCCGCCGTGGCAGCCAGCGCTCCCGAGGTACAGCCCCTCGATCGGAATCGGTTGGTCTGAATAACCTTTCGGCCCGGGCCTGTTGACGCCGATCTGATCGGGGTGGATGAGCCCGTGGCAGTAGTCGCCGCCTGGCGCGCCGAACATGGTGCCCATGTGCTTTGGGGTAAACGTGGTGTGCCTACTGATCAGACTCTCGAAGTTGGGGGCCAGCCTGGTGATCTTGTCGATGACCCGCTGGCCCATCTCGACCTTCATGTCGCCATAGCTCGACGTGGTGTCCTCCACCGGGAACCACAGCGAAAATGCCGAGGCGGCATGCTTACCCTCTGGCGCCAGCCCGGGATCGTTGACCGAGGGGATCTGAAGCGCGATCGCTGGATCAGCGGGCACGACACCGCGCCGACAGTCCTCCCACTGCTGCTGCAACTCCTCCGGGGTACTGAAGATCCCGATATTCGACTGCATCACAGGATCATTGAGTACTTCGTATGGCGCCGCGAACTCCGGGATGCCGTCCAGTGCGAAGTGCATCTGCAGGTAGCTACCGCGATGATCGATGCGCGAGAACCGCTCGCGGACGTCGTCAGGCACGGCACTGGGCGCCACCAGCTGGTTGAGCGTGAGGTCGGGCGCGACACCGGAAATGGCGACTGGCGCGGTGATCGTCGATCCGTCCTCGAGTCGGACCCCCGTCACGCGCCCGTCGGACGTCAGGATCTCCTCGACCTTGCTGCGCAACCGCAATTCACCACCGCTGGAAGTGAACACGTCGCAGAGGTGTGACGTGAGCGCCCCGATGCCCCCGCGCAACTTCTTCACGAGCAGCGCATTCTCGTCCGGGACGGCGAATCCGTACGCCAGGGCCGCCGCGGTGCCTGGCGTCGCGGGCCCGCGGTAGGTGGTGTTCACCGCCAGAAGTGAGAGCATCCCGCGTAGCGCGCCGTGCTTCTCCCTGTCGGGCAGATACCGGTCGAGCACGTCGGTGACCGAACCGAACAGCATGTCGGTGATGGTTGACCGCTCGAATTCGTTTGTTGCACAGGCATACATCTCGTCAAGTGTCTTCGGGGGCCGGCCGGCGTCGAATCTGCCCAGTGCCCGGGTCGGGGCCTGACACCAGGCCATCAGCCCGGCCATCCCGTTGACGGCCTCGGCTCCGTGGACCTCATTGATGTGCATCATCAACTTCATCGGGTCCGTGTAGTAGATCAGCGGCTGGTCACCGACGCCACGCAGCGATACGGACATCACGTCGAGGTCGACGGTGGGCAGTTCGTCGAGGCCGAGTTCGCGGCTCACCATCGCCGATGTCGGAATCTGGACCGAGCCGGCGATCTCGAACTTGTATCCGTCGAACAGCTCGACGGTCGAGGCCATCCCACCCGCGTACAGCTTGGAATCCAGGCACAGCGTGCGCAGCCCGGCACGTTGGAGCAGGGTCGCGGCGGTCAATCCGTTGTGGCCCGCACCAATGACAATCGCGTCGAAGTCCGTCATGAGAGGAGTCTGTTCCCAGCTCAAAGTTTTGTCAATAATGACGAAACTTTAGTCGGTGTCCACCGCGAACCCCGATGCCACCGACTCGAGTGCGGTCCGACAGAGCCGTGCGAGTTCGGGCAGCTCCCGATCCTCGTCGACCATCCACACCTCCATCGCACCGAACACCGCCGCGGCAATGCATCTGGCCGTCACGGTGATTCGCAGTCGCTCGTCGGTGCCCGCAGCGGGGTCGTCGTCAGCAGTGAGGTACTCCTCGACGGCCTCCGCGAAATCGGCTTCCACTTGGCGGATGTGGCGCACGATGCGGCCCGCATCGAGTTCCTGTGCGCGCAGTTCGGCGATCTTCGACACGGCTTCGACGTCGTAGGGCGCCGAGAGCACGGCCGCGTGCACGGAGTCGATGAGCGACTCTTCTCCAGAGCGGTCGGCGAGCGCGGCGCGGAACCATTGCAGGCCAGCGTCATAGTCGGCGAACAGCAAGTCGTGCTTCGACGTGAAGTGCCGGTAGAAGGTCCGAAGGGACACTCCAGCGTCGCCGGCGATCTGCTCGGCCGAGGTCTCTTCGACACCCTGACCAAGGAAGCGAACCAACGCGGCCCGGCGCAGGGCGTCTCGAGTTCGCTCGCTGCGCGCCGTCTGCGCAGGCCTGACCATGTGGGTAAGGTACCGCAGCCTCGCCAAGGTCAGGGCGAACCAGAGTCTTCGGCTAGCTGGGCAGCTTGGCCTGGATCTTGGCGGCGAGTTCGGCCGCCGCGGTCACCGGGGAGGTCTGCGGTTTGCACGCCTCCACGTCGATGATCAGGTTGGCCGCGTGCTCCAGCACGTGCTGGCACGTACGAACCTCGGCGCCCTCGCCGCGGGTGATGGGCATGGCGAGCTGAGTGTCGGTTCTGCCGAGGTCGCCACTCGACCACTTAGGCAGCGGCTTGTCGTTGAGCGTGATGTTGACGTGGTGGTTGGCGCATTTGGACCAGCGCTCCGCGGACTGCGCGAAGAAGCGGGCCGCCGCTTCGTCCGTGGGGTAGAACACCACGGACTGCACGGCGAGGGTGTCCCACGTGTCGACGTCGGGTGTCCGCAACATTTGTTGGCGCTCCCCTTGCCACCCGTTGTCACCATCGCTCGGTCCGTAGATCGCAGATTCGCCGACTTGCCAGACGCCCAGGCAGTTGAGGTTGGGCAGCAGGTTCCGGTTGTCGGCCATCACGGTGTCGACCGGGTGCGGCGTCAACGACCTGGTCCCCATTACGGCGTCGACCTCATCCGTACTCAGCAGCAGCTTGTTGAGCGCCGAGGTCGGAACCAACTGCGGGGGCTTGTGCTCCTGGGCTTGACTGCCAGCCGAACAACTGGTCAGTGCGACGCCAAGCGCCAGCATCCCGATCGCATAACCCTTCACGAGGCTCCTTCGTCTTGCTCGGTCGGTTGGCATGTGGAATCACCTCAGCCAGAACATGATTCAGCTGAAGCGATTCGACACGTAGCCGACGAGTTGTCAGCGCTCGGTGTCAGGCGTGGGTTCCGGCAGCGGCACAGGCGGTTTGCACCTTGGTGGCGTTGTCGTTCATCTCGTTCGCGGTGGTGTTGAGGCTTTCGCCGCCACCGCGCAGTCCCATCTTGATGAGCAGCTTGGTGGCGCCGAACGACCACGACCGCATCGGATCCGCGATGTCCGGACCCAGTCCAGGGGTGTTCGAGGCGTCCATCGCCTCGGCCGCCGACTGGCGAAGCGCGGTCCGACCGACCGTGTTGCTACTGCTGGTCGCGGGATCCTGATAGTCGGGCTGCGCGTAGGTCTCGAGGGCATCGGCGAACTCCCCGTAGTACGAGGAGCTGGCATCGAGCGCTTCGGCGAACTGCGCACAGGCCGTTACCGCGGCGGGGTCGGCGTTGTCCGAGTTCGGCGCGGCCACCGTTACCGGGCCTGGCATTCCCGGGTTCTGGACGGTGTCGTCGGGGTCGGCCAGCGCGCTGGGCGCGACCGTCAACCCGACACCCACCGCGACCGACGCGGCGAGCACCGCTCGCCCGATCACGAGTGTTGGCCTCAACGAATTCCTCCATGTCAGTTCGGTTCCCGGCGGACCCAAGGTACATCCGTTCTGCCGCACGGAAGATCCTGGAAGACAGACGACGCCCCAACAGTCGATTGAGTAGGTGTCCAAAACGTGAACGACTACCCAACTCGGCGTTGCGGCTCGAGGTCCATCTCACTGCCAATTCCTGTGCTTTACCTGTCGAGCAGTCGGCGTCCTGGCAAGCGGCTGAGTGCAGGCGGTGCTGTCGCGGAACGACTTTCAGCAGCCTGCGAGTCGGATGCTCACTGGATGGGAATCTGGCCTGAACTGTTTGTCACCCGTTCACCGTTTGGACACCCAGCCATTAGATGCTCCGACGCGAAAGATCCGTTGGATCCCATCTGAATTCGGACCCATGAGAGGCGCCACCCCACCATGTTGAATCGTCTTGCCACATTGGCTGCTGTCTCCACATTGCTGACGGTGGGAACCGCGCCGCTGGCGCTGGCCGATCCGCCACCAGACACAGACCCCGCCATCGCGCCGGTCAGCAGCCCGCTGCCCCCCGAGGGCGCAGTTCCGTCCGCGGCTCCCGGAGTGTTGAACACCCCGGACGGCTGGAATCTGTCAGTGGTGGGTTCCAACGAGACTCAGTTTCCCGTCGCACCGTTGACCACTGCCATCACGTCTCGCGAGTACCTGGTAGCCGGCACGTTCACCGGCACCGTCAGCGGCAGCGGCAAGACCAAGCTGACCGGTGGATCGCTCGAGGCGGGCGAACAGATCGGCTGCGGAATCATCAACGACGAGGACGAGGTCAACCCCGGCGCCAACATCACCCCCGGTATCGCAATCCCCTTCACCGGCAACGTGACAAGCGGCTTCGGCGTCAGCCTGCAGGCCAAGGTCTACCTCAAGCCCGGCACCGTGACGACCGTCGCCATCGACAAGAAGTCGTTCAAGGGCAAGACCGCTCGCGTCAGCATCACCGGTGTCCGGATCAAGACCGACCAGTGCGCCGGCCAGTCCTTCATCCGGTCGTACGCGACCTTGACGTCCTCGACCGACAACACCGACGACGTCATCACCTATCTCGGCGTCACCAAGTCCGTCTAAGCCCAGTCGACCTCGAAACGAGAGCACAAAACCAATGTTGAATCGCTTCGCTCTGACGGCCGTCGCCGCGATAGCCATCCCCTTCGCAGCCACCTCACCCCTCGCCTTCGCCGATCCCGACCCCGCCGCCGACCCGGGCCCCCCGCCGGACAACGGCGTCGTCGCATCTGCCGATCCGGGCGTCGTCACCACTCCTGACGGTTGGACGCTGACCGTCGTCGCCAAGGACGAAAGCGAGCTTCCGGTGGCCCCGCTGACCACCGCGGTCTCCTCGCGTGAGTACCTGGTGGGCGGTACCTTCACGGGAACCGTCACGGGCAGCGGCAAGACCACGCTCGCCGGTGGAACCCTCGAGGCCGGCTACCAGATCGGTTGCGGCATCGAACTCGGCCAGATCCGACTCATCGGGCAGGCCGGCATCAGCACCTCCGGCTCCTCGCTCACCGGCGGCATCGTACCGACGGGCGTCTCGTTCCCCCTCTCGGGAACCGTCGAGATCCACCCCAAGCCTGGGTCGGTGACCCAGGTGCCCGTGGACAAGAAGACCTTCAAGGCGGCACCGGTGCGCGTCACACT
>JAOPVI010000186.1 GCA_025966225.1 Mycobacterium sp.
TGATCGTCTTCAGTCCACGAAGTTTGGCTAGCGCGATCAATGACCGTCCCACACCTGAGTTCTCGGCGTTCTGAACCACCCACTCACCGGGCTGCAGGGGGGCGCATTCACTGAGCATCAACCCTGCCGTCGGGGGGTTGCTGCCCAGCATCGAGTACTGCTCGATGTTGCCACCGGGCGGGAGTGCGAACAGGCCGTCAGCGGGCACGACGAGCCGCTCACGCCACGCACCGGCATACAGCGGTAGCACGACAAGATCGCCGACCTGAAGTCCATCGACCTCGGCGCCAGTGGCAAGCACGCGGGCGACCCCCTCCGCGCCTGGTATGTGGGGCAGGGGTGGTCGCGCCAGCATGCCGGCGATAACCAGTAGGTCGTGTTTGTTCAACGGCGAGACCTCAACGCTCAACAGAACCTCATGCGGACCCGGTGGCGGCGGCTCCTCGATGTCGACGAGGCGGAGCACCTGCGCGGGGTCGCCGAACTGTTCAATCTGGATGGCGCGCATATTATTTCCTCTCCATCGAGGGTGGTGCCGCTGTGTGAGCGGCTGCCTACCGAGCCTACTAATCAGCGGCTCCTACCTCTAGTTGCATGGCTGCTCACGCAGCGAACCGTCGAAACCCCGGTGTATGCGTTGGGTGTTGTAGATGACCGCGAAGTCGTCGAGGAGTCGGTGCATGTCGGCGATGGTGGCGGGGCGGGGTGTGCCTTGAGTCAACGTTTGAGGGTTTGGTGGAATCGTTCGACCTTTCCATGGGTTTGAGGGCGGCCAGGGTGGCCGTTCTTTTGGGTGATGCCGAGGCTTGCGAGTAGTCGTTCGAAGTCGTTGTGGCCGTCGGTGAATCGTTCGTGTAGACCGTTCCGTTAGCGGCGCAAGAGAACCTAAGTCGGATCCAGCGCAGCACCGTCCGGGACACTGAGCGGGTGGCATGCATCTGTCCCCAGAAGCAGCCGCGAAACGCCTATCGCGTGTTCTGCCATGCCGACGGACGCCAGCGGTCGCCGCTGAGCAAGCCGGACGCAGGCGACCACCCAGTGAATGACGCGACCTCGCTGCGACCGGCTACTCCACCGCACACGATCTTGGGATCGGTAGCCAACTCGACGGTCTGTACTCAAGGCACTAGCGACGCAAGGAAGGTGCCGCGACACATGGGACGCAACGTGAAGGCGACTCACGGCGTAAAGCGGACTTTCGTTGATGCGCTGTTGTCGGACGGTGTATGGCGACGGCCCGAATCCACAGTTGCAGTGCGTCTTCCGAGAATGAAGCGGCAACATCGGCGGACGCCGTCGTATCGCCGGGAAGCGCGGCACCTATGAAGGCCCTTGTAACAGTCACATGCCTTGTCGGCGCCATCGCCGCGCTGGGCCTGGCCTTCACGACCCATGTGGGGGTATCCATGATTGGCTTTCCTGATGGGCACGTAACTGACTATGGGAAAGCGGTCAACGCGCCCCTTGAATTTCTCGCGTGGGCAGAAGCGGGTCTTGGTTTCCTATTTCTGGCCCTCGCCGTAGCTCCGATCAGCACCCGGGTGCGCGGCTTCGGATTGCTCGTCGCCGTGGTCGCGGTCGTCAGCACCGCCTTGGTCGCGCAGGTCGGCGTTCCTTGGTATTTCGGAGCTCATCTCGGTCTCGACAACGGAATCGGCGGCTAGCCACGGGACTGGGGACCACCCGACAGCACGTTCGTCCACGGCCGCCGTGGCAAGCGAACCCACGTACGCCGGGGTATGGCGCATTACACTTTGCCCATGCAGCCGTCGACGCCCGCAGGTGAGGTCATCAGTGCCCTTGCTGCGCGCTTCGGCGCGGGCGGTGAGGTCGCCCCACATGGGACCGGTGCTATCGGCGGATGGCTCTTGGCACTCGCCTCGGCGCTAGTGCTGCTTGTCGTTGGCACCTTTGCCGCCCGGTTGGCGCGTCGCCTCGTGAGCAGATCTGCTCCGGAGCTGATTGTCCTGCTGGATCAGTCCGCGGCGTTTTACAGCCGCTGGCCTGAAGATCGGCTGACGAGCGCTCCTCGAGGCGAGCTCATGGCCGAGGCGGCAAGGTGCCGGCGCACCATCGAACTGCTCGAGTCTCGAGTTGCGACCGTGACTGGCTGGGGACCAGACACACGCGGACCCGTAAGCGGTCTGAAAGCATGGATTGCTCTGCTGCAGAAGCAGATAGGGGAGCGCGTCAACACGCCGCCAGGATTGTCACTCGCCTGAAGCACGATTCCCGAGCAGTTTGAAATAACCTTCGGCAGCCCTCGGCGCCCCTGGCATCCTCGGACATGACGCCAGGGCACCAGAGTGGCCGCGCTGGGCGGTGGCATCTCACCGACACCCACGACGACTACATCGGAGGGCAGCCCCGGATCGTCACACCTGAGCAGGTCATCGATCTCGGATGGCGGACGGCTTGCGGTCAGACAACCCACCGATTCGCCGACCCTCGTGCAGTCGCAGGGCCGATCGGCTCAAGACCATGATTCGGACATTGCTCGGCCGGGCGTCGGCGGCACGGCTCAACGCTTTGGCAAGTCGATGCGACGGGGCTCGCGGGGAAGGCCCTCGGCGGAGGATCATGAATGGGGTGGGTGACGTCTCGGAGATCGGCTGCGTCGGGTCGTTGATTGTGGCGACCCGCGGGTTCGAGGGTGCAGGAGAAGTACTTCTGAACGTGAGGGGGTCGAAAGAGGCGTATCTGGCCTGGTCGAGCGAACCTCTAGCCAGGGGCACCGAGGTGTTGGTGATCGGCACCCGCGGTCCCCGGACAGTCCTGGTCGAGCCCTGGCCCGGCTTCGACTTCTGAACGCACACGCAGGCGACACACATGAACCATGAAGGAGTTCAACATGTTCGGATATAGAGTGCCCGCACCCGACCAGGCGATGCTGATCTCGGGCGGCCGAGCCGCAGGCAACGCCCCGTTCCGCGTCGTCACCGGTCACGGCGCGTTCATCATGCCGCTCTTTCGAAAGGTCCGGTTCCTCACCTTGGCGATGTGTGAAGCCGAAGTCGAAGAGAAGTGTGTCACCCAGCAGGGGATCACCTTGAACGTTCGGGCGGTCATCGCATTCAAGGTCGGCAACGACAGTGAGAGCGTCGTCAGCGCGGGCCAACGATTCCTGTCGGATCAGAACCAGATGGCGATCCTGACTGGGCGAATCTTCGCCGGCCACCTTCGCTCGATCATCGGTCGATGACCGTCGAGCAGATCATTAAAGAACGGCAGAAGCTAGCCACGGAGGTTCTCGACGGGTCCAAGGAGGAAATGATCAAGATCGGGCTGACCGTCGATGCCCTACAGATCCAGTCGATCGATGACGGAGCGCTGGGATACATCCTCGCGATGTCCGCTCCGCACAACGCGGCCATTCAGCAGCAAGCGCAGATCGCTCAGGCGAAGGCCAACCAGGCCTCCGCCGAGGCCGAGCAGGAATCGCAACGCAATCAGGCCGAGTTCGCGCGCCAGACCGCGATCGTCAAGGCGCAGTACAAGGCAGAAGTCGACAAAGCTCAAGCCGAAGCCGCCCAGGCCGGGCCGCTCGCCGAAGCGCAAGCCCAGCGCGAAGTGCTGGAAATGCGGACCGAGTTGGCTCAGCGGGCCGCGGAACTCCGACAGCAGGAGCTCGTCTCGGAAGTGGTCAAACCGGCCGAGGCGGAGGCAGAGCGCGTTCGGATTCTCGCCGTCGCCGACGCCGAGAAGATGAAGATTCAGGCTGAGGCGGCCGCGTCGCACAATCGGGTCGCGCTGGACCGGATGCTCATCGACCAACTGCCGGAGATCGTCAAGCAAGCCGCTCAGGGTCTTTCGGGCGCCAACCTGACAGTCCTCAACGGCGCCGACGGGCTCGGCGAGATCGCCACCGGCCTCGTGGGACAGGGCTTGGCGATCTTCGATTCGCTGCGCGGCGGAATCGGTCAGCACCCGTCCGACGACGTCTCCGACCAGATCGGGCTCAATGCCTCGCACAACAACCAGCCCTAACTATGGCGCCGCGGATGGGCGACCTGAACCATCAATGACAATAGATGATCTATCACGTTGTTTGAAATACTTGGGCGCTGCCGAAAACCGATAAGTCAACGCCGATGTGCCCGAGCTCGAATGGACCCCGGATCAGTCGGGGAAGCGCCGGCGGCCCGGGCCACTAGGTGATAGGTCATGTCGTGGGGGAGCAGCTACGGGGCAGGCTGCTCACCACGGAGCCGGCGGCAACGAGCCGTTGAAGTTCGTGTTGACGTGGATGTGTTCCAGCGCCGCCGTAAGGGGTGCGAGCAACTCGTCGGGCAGCGAGTCGAAGAAGAGTCGGCGTACTAAGGCCACGTGACCGGGAGCTGCCGCAGCGATCGCGTCGCGACCTGCCTTCGTCAGAGTCGCGTCGGTTGCTCTGCCGTCGTCTGCCGATGGCACCCGCTCGGCGAGGCCGCGCTCGCACAACCGGCGCAGCTGGTGTGACGCGCGACTGCGTTCCCAACCAATCCGCACCGCCAGGTCGGAGACTTGCAGACGGCCGCCGGGCGCCTCGGTCAACGTATTCAGAACGTGGTAGTCAGCCAGCGATAAGTCGCTGTCACTTTGAAGCTGCCGATTCATCTCGTAATTCATTCGCATCTGCACGCGCATGAACGCACGCCAGGCTCGCAGCTGGGCTGCTGACAACCAAGGTTCTTGAACGGTCTTGCGGCGCTGACTAGGTGACACTTCGGCTATTCCCTCTCGGACTATCCGCCCAGGATATCGCGATGAAGGCCGGTAACCCGTCTGGCGCGTCGTCGCCCCGGCCATCGACGGCAGTGCCGGGCCACGGTTTACCGCGATCGAACGGCATGACCAGAAGCGACTCGCGACACCAAAACCAAAAATATTGCTTGAAGTGTCATGTATGTGGTGGACATGTGACGGTCTATTTCGACGGACCCACCATGCCTGAGATGGCAAGAATTCTGATCGAGCGAGCCTGAGGCTCACGCGGGTTGTCCGGGGTGCGACCCCCGACGACTGAGGGTCAACTCGTTTAGCGCCTTTGCGCGCTCAGGTACCAGAACGCCATTTCGGCTTGCGGGCCACCGTCCAAAGGGCCACGCACCGTGGCGGGCTCCAGCGTCACGATGTCCCAGCCGGCGCCGCCGAGGACGTCGCGTAGCGTCTCTTCGGACACCGCCGGTCGCGGCCACTCTTGGCCTACCAGGTTGGCGTCGGAGAAGCAGCTGAGCAACAGGGTGGCGCCCGGTCGGGTGGCTCGGTGTACTGCTGTGGCGTAACTACGTTGGCCGTCGTCATCGAGGCAGTGGAACAAGCCGCTGTCGATCACGGTGTCGAACGCGTCGGTATAGCCGTCGAGTTTGGTGGAGTCGGACATCGCGAACTTCACGTCGACTCCGGCGTCCTTGGCTCGCTGTTCGGCCGTGATCAGCGCGGTGGGTGAGATGTCCAAGCCGGTCACCGCGTGCCCAGTCCTGGCCAGGTAGACGGAGTTGTCGCCGAGCCCGCAGCCGATGTCGAGAACGTCGCCGTGGATCCAGCCGCCGGCCTGCCATGCGATGACGTTCTCGTTGGGCGCCTTGGTATCCCATGGTGGTGTGGGCTTTGGCGCCATGCCTTCGCCGGGGCTTTCGCCACGATAAAGGGCTTCATAGTCCATGTGCGGCATTCCAGAGGATTCTCGGGAGCGGCTCGAGCCTGTCTCGGTCATGATCACCTCGGTAGTAGATTTACGCGATTTATCAGTCAGTTATTGCTACGGCTCACTCACCTCCGCCGCGGCGGAGGGGCGCGGTCCAGCCCGGCGAGGCCGGCCTGCACCCCGGACGGTGTCGGTCGCCGGGACCTTCATTCGCGCGGCTTGGTCGGACCGGTAGGCGTGAGCGCGACGACTGGGATAGTCCGCGACGTAATCCGCTGGTACTCAGCGAATGCCGGATACCGCTCGGCCTGCAGCGCGTACTTGTCGTCCCGTTCGGCGCCCTGAAGGTCGGTGGCATGCACGTCGCCGACGTCGTCGCCGACTTCGATGCGGACGTCGGGGTTGGCCTTCAGGTTCCAGTACCAGTCGGGGTTGTTGTCGCCACCCTGGTTCGAGGGGAACACGAGGTACCGTTCGCCGTCGGCGAGATACATCATGATGTTCGTCCGCTGCTTCCCACTGCGTGCACCGACTGTGTGTAGAACGAGGATCGGCGCGCCCTCGAACGGGCCGCTGACGCGACCGTGGTTGGCGCGGAACTCGGCGATGTTGCGCTCGTTGAAGTCTTTGCCATCACTCATCGTGGTCTCCTCAAATCGACTTTGTCTCGTACTGGTCGTGTGTCTCTCACGGTCGCAGCACCAACTTGCCGCGGGTGTGGCGCAGTTCGAGCTCCCGGTACGCGTCCCGCACATCGTCGAG
>JAOPVI010000189.1 GCA_025966225.1 Mycobacterium sp.
CATAGCCGCCGTCGAAGCTGCCCACGTCGGCGTCGGTCTGCTTGAACCGGGCGTGCTCGCGGCTGGCCAACGTCAGATAGCACACCGAGTGAAGGCTGTGCCCACCACCGGCCGCCCACCCATTGACCACACAGATGACCACCTTCGGCATGAAACGGATCAGTCGCTGGACCTCGAGGATGTGCAATCGGCCGGCGCGCGCCGGGTCGACCGTCTCCGCGGTCTCGCCAGCGGCGTACTGGTACCCGCTGCGGCCCCGGATGCGTTGATCCCCACCGGAGCAGAACGCCCAGCCCCCATCCTTGGCGGACGGCCCGTTGCCAGTCAGCAGCACCACCCCGACATTGGAGGACATCCGGGCATGATCGAGCGCCCTGTACAACTCGTCGACGCCGTGCGGACGAAATGCGTTACGCACCTCAGGCCGGTCGAACGCCACCCGGACCGTCGGCGCCGGAACACCGTCAACCACGTGGCGGTGATAGGTGATGTCGGTCAGCTCCTCGAAGCCCGGCACGGTCTGCCAGACACTCGGATCGAACGGGTTGGTAGCGCTCACCCGACCGACTGTAGAGGCGCCGCGGGGCGTCGCGAATCCCTCGTTCGGGATACAGCCCGCCACAGCGGGCAGGACGTACTCCTTCGGGAGGCAGACCCCCGACGACCTTCGCAGGCAACCCCTCCTTGACACTTTTGGTCTGACCATTATAATTTGACTGGCATGACCGGTCCCGTGCATCTCTCCCCTAGCGATGACCTCCGCCATCGTCCCGCGCCCGGAAACCGCATGCGGGACAGCCTGTTCTGGGAGGTCATCGTTCCCGAGGAAGAGATCGGCATGCAGGTGTACCTGTATCTGACCGACAAGGGGCGAGCCGGGTACAACGTCGTGGTGTGGGGACCCGACCCGAAACCGCTCGCACTTCACCTCGGGTCGGGACAACTGCCCGACACCGCGGATCTGAGCGAACTCCACTTCGACGGGCTGACCCTCCACCAGCCGGAGCCGCTGAAGTCTTGCCTCATGACCTATCACGGCGTCGACATCGCCATCGAGTTCGACTTCCGGGGTATCCACGACGCGTTCAGCTACCTGGCAAATCCCGATGGCCTACCAAGCTGGTTCGCGGCGAATCGGATGGAGCAGACGGGGCGCGTAAACGGATCGATCACGATCGGTGACAGGCGGATAAATCTGGACCACGTTGGACACCGTGACCACTCTTGGGGCGTGCGCGACTGGGGCGTGCCGCAGCACTGGAAATGGTTCGTCGCCTATACCCCCAACGGGGTGGCTGTCAACGGGTGGATCTGGATCGCCAAGGGCGAGTGGGGATTCGGTGGCTACGTCGCCAGAGATGGTGTCGCGGTGCCCATCCGAAGCATCGACCACCACGCAGACTACGACGACCAGATGCTTCAACAGCGACTCTCGGCGAGCATCATCGACGTAGCCGGCGGGCGCACCGAACTTACGCTCGACGCGTTTGGCGTCGTCGAGTTGCCCACTCATGATCCGATGAAGACGGTCATTCGGGAAGCAGCCTGCCGCGCGAGCATTGACGGCGAGCCGGGTGCCGGCCAATTCGAAACGCATTGGGTCGGTTCCTATCTGCAGCACCTGACATCAGCAGCGAGCGCTAGATGACGTGGACCTGGTCGTGCGAACAGCTGAAGGGTCTTGGCACCCTTCTCGCCAATCGCGACCTCTGCGGGCCAGAGATAACGGTCGATGCGGTGGGCGACGGCCACTCGAACCTCACCTATCTGGTGTCTGATGGTGAACGGCGAGTCGTGGTTCGCAGGCCTCCTCCCCCGCCGGTGCCGAAGGGGGCACACGATGTCGTGCGTGAAGCCAGCCTGGTCGCCGCGCTCGCCGACACCGACGTACCCGTTCCGAGAGTGCTAGCGGTCATCGAGACAGGCGAAATACTCGATGTCCCCTTGGTTGTCACCGAGTTCATCGACGGCGTCGTCATTACCGAACAGACGCCGGCTCCGCTCAACGACCCTAAGACCCGACGTCAGATCGCATTGTCGGTCATCGACACCCTGGCCGACCTTCACTCCGTCGACTGGCGGGCTTGCGGCTTGCACGATTTCGGCAAGCCGGCCGGCTTCAACGCCCGCCATCTGCGCCGGGTGTGCGCACTCGTTGCAGACGAGGCGGGCAACCTGCCTACGGACTTCACCGTTTCGGCCGAGTGGCTCCGGCGCCACGCCCCGCAGGAATCGGGTGACGCGATAGTCCACAACGACTTTCGACTGGGCAACATGATGGTGGATCGCGGTCAACCGGGGCGAGTAGCAGCCGTGCTCGACTGGGAACTGGCAACGATCGGTGACCCTCTGTTCGACCTGGGGTATTTCCTATCCTCGTACCCACAAGGAGAGGAGCCGCTGACCCCCACCTCGAGGATGGGCATCGCGGTGTTCGAGGACGGCTACCCCACCCGCGCCGCACTCCTCGACCGCTATTGCGAACGCACCGGGGAGCGGCCCGCGGCGGTGCAGTGGTATTCCGCGCTGGCACAGTTCAAACTTGCTGCTCTCTATGAGTACGGGCGCCGACGCGCCGAGAGCGCTGGCGGCGATCCCTACTATGCCGACCCCGCATTGGTCTCGTCGTTCTTGCGCGCCGCCGAGGCCTTGACGACGTAATCCGATGCGGTGCCCCGAAGGGGGCATCGAGAACACCTCCTCCTGGTGACGCGCGTAGCGGTTGATTTCCCGAGACTTGAGTCACAGCACGCAGAAGTAGTGACGCCGCCCTGGGCGACGGCCGATCCCCTAGGAAGAGGCACGAGTGACCACTGCACAGATCACCGAAGAAGCGCTCATCCCCGAAGAGGTGGCACGTCAAATCGTGTTGCCGGTTGGACACGCCGACGAGAAGGGGCTGTGGGACGCCTACAAATGGTTGCGCAACAACATGCCTGTCGGCAAGGCGGTCGTCGAGGGGTTCGACCCGCTGT
>JAOPVI010000223.1 GCA_025966225.1 Mycobacterium sp.
GTGTCGGGGCCGAGTTGTTCGGCGAGAGCCGCCGAGTGTCCGTGTGGCAATCCGAGGAATACGACGTCATGGCCAGCCAAGACTTCGACGGTGGTGTCCTCCAGCACGCGCTGCGCCAAGGGCAGCAGGTGTGGGTGGTGCTCGCCGATCGTGGTGCCTGCACTCGCGGAGGCGGTCAGCGCACCGATGGTCAGGCGTCCGTCCACATAGGCCGGATGCCCCAGCAGGAGCCGCAGGATCTCGCCGCCGGCGTATCCGCTCGCGCCGGCCACTGCCACTGACGTCATGGATAGATTCTGCATGGTTATGCATGCAGGTGCAAATTCATTGCTTCGCGTAAGCGCAGTCGCAAAAGCTAAAAGCCTGTCGCCTCGCGACAAGACCGGCTAGCCCGTGGGCGTGCACAGTTATCTCGACAGCCTCAACATCGGTCTGACCGTTGACAAAGACCTGGTTCCCGATGCCGATCTTCTGGCGAAGGCACTCGTCGCCGAACTGGACCTTCTGGTCAGTCTCCTCGAGCCGGCGAAGGCGAAACGCCGCTGACCTCGAGGTCTGCTCGATACTGCCGAGGCGTCGTCCCGAACCAGCGGCGACACGACCGGTTGAACGTGCTCTGTTCGGTGTAGCCAAGCAGGACTGCGATCTGGCTCAATTGAAATCGCGGATCGGCGAGGTATCTCGCCGCGTGACTCCGGCGTTCTTGCTCGATGAGGTCCTGGCACCGCACACCCTCGGTCGCCAGCTGCCGCTGCAGGGTCCGCGGATGCATCCTGAGTTCGTCGCCGATGGCGTCAACACTGCATTGGCCGGTCGGCAGCAGGCGGCGGGCCAGCTCAGCGACGCGATCCGACAGTGTCGCGGTGCTCGGCAACCAATGAGCCTCGAGGTACTTCGTGGCGATGCGTCTGGTCTCCGGATCCGCGCTCTCGATGCGCCTGCCGGTGAGATGCGCGGGCAGCTCAAATCCACACCAGCTTCGTCCGAAGCGCACGGGGCAACCCAGTGCTTCGCTGTACGCGGCGTCCGCGCCGAGCTGCTCGTGCATGAACGAGATCGCCAGGGGACGGGCCTGCGGTCCACCCATGAGGCGAATCATCCGTACACCGTTGGCCAAGCTCAGCTCATACGCCTGCAGCACATAGGGCAGGCCCGGTTCGACCACCTCAAAGGTGAACCTGACGTCCGCCTCGGCGTGCGGTTCGACGGTCAGCCTCAGCGCTGGCGAATGAACGTAGAGGTAGCGGGCAACCGACTCCATCCCGCCGAGCACCGTCTGGGCGTTCCGCGCGATCACTGCGATGGGACCCAGGATGTCCAGGCCCTGCCAGCGTGAGAGGCGTAGTCCGAAGTCGGGGCAATCCAGCTCGGCTGCGCTGGCCTCCAGCATGCGAACGACCGGCTCGAAGGAGACGAACGCGTCCTCCTGGTACTCGATACCGGGGGGAATGCCGAATCGCGCCAGGAAGGGCTGCGGATCTTCACCGAGTTCCCGAACCAGGTCGCCGTACCCCCACAGGTTGGTGGCACGGATCAGGCTGGCCATCCGATCAACCCCCTGTGTCGGGAAATGACAAAAGTATGTCGGAAACCGTCAAGACCAGCGACGGCGCACTCAACCATTCTGTTTCTACAGCGTCCTGCGGACCCAGCAGGCAAGAAGCGCGAGGAAGCCATGAACGCACACCATTTCGACATCCTGATCATCGGCGCTGGCCTGTCCGGCATCGGCACGGCCTGCCAGGTAACCGCCGAGCACCCCAACAAGACCATCGCGGTGCTGGAGCGACGCGAACGCCTCGGCGGCACCTGGGACCTCTTTCGCTACCCCGGCATCCGTTCGGACTCCGACATGTACAGCTTCGGCTACAAGTTCCGACCGTGGCAGGACGTGAAGGTGCTCGCCGACGGTGCGTCGATCCGCGAGTACATCGCCGACACCGCGGCGGAATTCGGCATTGACGAGAAAGTCCACTACGGCCTGAAGATCGTCACGGCGGACTTCTCGACCACCGAGAGTCGCTGGACGGTGACCGCCCTGCACGAGGCGACCGGCGAGACCCGCACCTACACCTGCGGCTTCCTGATCAGCTGCACCGGCTACTACAACTACGACGCGGGCTACCTGCCGACCTTCCCGGGCTCGGACCAGTTCAAGGGTCAAACCATCCACCCTCAGCACTGGCCCGAGGACCTGGACTACACCGACAAGAAGGTCGTCGTGATCGGCAGTGGCGCCACAGCGGTCACGCTGGTCCCGACGATGGCTGGCGACGCCGGGCACATCACGATGCTGCAGCGTTCCCCGTCCTACATCTTCTCGGTGCCCGCCCTGGACAAGATCTCCCGCTTCCTGGGCCGATTCCTCTCGGACACGCTGGTGTACAACTTCGCGCGCAAACGCAACATCGCCATCCAGCGCTACCTCTACCTGGCTTGCAAGCGCTGGCCCAGCCAGATGCGTCGATTCCTGCTCTGGCAGGTGCGGCGCCACGTCGGCCCGTCGGTCGACATGAGCCACTTCACCCCGAAGTACATGCCGTGGGACGAGCGGTTGTGTGCAGTGCCCGACGCCAACCTCTTCAAGGTGCTGGCCTCTGGTGAGGCCTCGATCGTGACCGATCAGGTCGACACCTTCACCGCCAACGGCATCCTGCTGAAGTCCGGTCGCGAACTCGAGGCCGACATCATCGTCACGGCGACCGGCCTTAACGTCCAGATGCTAGGCGGGATGGAGCTTTCGGTCGACGGTGAGTCCCGCAAGCTGCACGACCAGATGACGTACAAGGGCGTGTTGGTGGAGAACATCCCCAATCTGGCCTGGGTCTTCGGCTACACCAATGCGCCGTGGACCCTGAAGTCCGACATCGCGGGTGCCTACCTGTGCCGCTTGCTCAAGCACATGGACGACAACGGACACACGGTGGCAACTCCGCTTGACGTCGAGGACTCCGCGATGGACATCGGCATGCTGGACCAGCTCCAGTCCGGCTACGTGCAGCGGGCCAAGAGCACCCTGCCGCGCCAGGGGTCCAAAAAACCGTGGAAGGTGCTCATGCACTACGGCAAGGACTCCAAGATGCTGCTCGACGACCCCGTCGACGACAGCCTGCTGCAGTTCGACAAGACACCAGCGGACGCGGTTTCCGTCTGACCGCGAGCGC
>JAOPVI010000255.1 GCA_025966225.1 Mycobacterium sp.
CTGCGGCCTGGGCGCGGGCGCCTCGACGAACACGGTGCGCGGCGCGGCCTGCTGCGGCGCCTTCTGCACTACTGGCACAGGTTCTGGGATGGTCTCCGGCGGCGGCGGCGGCGGCGGCTGTTGTGCAGCCGGCGGCGGCGGCTGCGGTGGCTGCTGCGCAGCCGGCGACAGGCTGATCGGCGGCGCCCGGTACACCGGCGGAGGTGCCGGTGCAGCGCTGCTCGGAAGAATGGCATTCTCGCCAGGGCTGGGGCGCTGTTCGGCAGTCGGCCTGACGCTGACCGCCAACGACATGACGAAAGCCACCACACCTATCACCAGAATCGCCGCCACCAAGCTGCCTACCGGAACGAACGGCTTGCGGCCTTCCCGAGCGTCACCGGACTCCACGGCGCTGTCAGTCCCGTCGGTCTCCGCGTAGCCGACCGGCGCTCGCTGGGTGGTGGCGTCGGTGAGCTCCGAGGGTGCGGCGGCCGCGGCCGTCGCACCGTCAGGGTCCAGGGAGTACGCCATGCCTGCGGTGGACGCCTCGAAGCTCGGCACGTTGGCGGCGGTCAGCGCCGCGCCACGGGCCAGCGCCAATTCCGGGTCCTCAGGAACGTTGACAGGCACCGACACCAGGTCTTCCAGGTGCGGCTTCATCGAGTCGGCGTCCACGCCGGAACCAACCACGAACAAGCCGTCCGCCTGCGACTCCTGGGCTTCCTGGCTCGTCATGATCTCGGTCAGCACGGGCATCGCATCCGTGCTGTTGAGTCTCCGACTGAGCATCTTCACCATCGAGCCGTCGGCGGTTTTGACCACCGACAGCGTCGCGGTGTCCGGCGTGATGAACAACAAAGCAGTCGAGTGGTAGCCCACGGCCTCGCCGACGTCCTGAGCGAGCGCGCCCGCCGCGTGCAGCTCAGGCACCAGCATCACGTGTTCGACGCCCCGTGCGAGCAGGCTTGCGCGCAACATGACCGCCTCGGCGGGATCGCTCCACGTCACCCCGCTGGCCACCAGGTAGTGGCCGCTGTCCAGCGCGCTCTGTTGGGTTGCCAGGATCGCGGCACTCACTTGGTCTGACGGACCCGACGTCGACGCGCCGCCATCGGTGGCGACATCGAACGCATCATTTTCGACGGTGAGGCCATCGGCCTTAATACCCTGGACCAGGACCATGCGGACCGTCGTGGGTGTCATCGACACACCTAATACGATGTCCATTTCCCCTCCGGAAATACATGTCTGTGTTTCTCGTCTTTGGAGGGCGGCCGTATCGATAGAGCCGTCAGCTCATGCGTCATCCACGTGAGCGTCAATTGGACGCTACTCGCTCGGACCGATTTGCACGCCCGAAATGCGATTGAGATCTGATTTGTCCGGTCTTCGGCCGCTACGAAGATCCAGTCTGGGGCGGGCTGCGCTTTTCGACCATCCCGGAAGAGGGCAAGATGTGCGAGTTCCTCGCGGGCGGTCTGCTCAGGGCCACCATTCGACTCCCGGCCGTAGTCCGACCGATGTGGGGAGCATTTTGTCCGGGGGCAGGGTGAAGCGGCTGCCGCAACCGTCGTCGTGGCCGCCGCTTCGTTGACCCGATGGGTGCTAAGCCGCTGGGCGAGCGTGTCATGTCGACGCGTGTCAGTCTGATATGCCCGGCTCACGCGGTGGGACGGAAGAAGCCCTGAAATCCCTGGCCCGCGTTGGTCGTTCGAATCTGCGAGAGCTTCACCGGATCGCCCGCTTCGATCATCTGGCCGTTGCCGACGATCATCGCCACGTGGCCGTCCCACACCGCGAGGTCGCCCGGCCGCAAGGCGCCACGGTTGACCGCGGCGCCGACGTCCTGCTCCTGCGCCAGGCGCGGAAGCTCAAGGCCCGCTTCGTGATACGCCCACTGGGTGAGGCCGCTGCAGTCCAGGCTGACGCCGGGCGTCGTGCCGCCCCAGTGGTAGGGGACACCGAGTTGGGTCAGCGCGTGGCGGACCGCACTGGCCGCGACGGCGTTCGGGGCGGTGGCGGTGCTGCCGTCCGGCAGCGTGATGGCCACGCCGCTGCCGAACACGCCGGGGTCCGCCGCTGGACGGTCCCCGGTGTCGGCGTCGAACCCGAAGTCGGCCGAGCCGTTCGACGAGGGGACGCCGCCGCCGATGCTCGAGCCAAGGCTGGAACCAAGGCCGGAGCCGACACCGGAACCAAGACCGGAGCCCAACGGTCCACCGCCAGCACTACCCAAACTGGTGGGTGACGGCGCGGCCGCGGCGGGCCACGTCGGTGCGGGCTCGGGGCGCGCGGTTACCGCAGCCGCATGCCCGTCGAGTTCGGCCTCGAGTTCCTCCACCACCGCGACGGCCTCGTCGAGTGCCCGACGCGCCTCCGCGATCAACTCCTGCTGGGCACCTGGTGCGTCGAGGTCAGACTCGAGGACGGCTGCGCGGGCTTCGAATTCGTCGAGGATCGTCTGCAGTCGCGCCCGCGCGCTTGCGACCGCCTCAGCTGCCCGCGTCGTCGTGGCCCTGAGGTCGTCGGCCCGCGCCGCGATCTCCGAGACGGCGGCCACCGTCGCATCGCTGATTTCCCGAGCCGCCTCGGACGCCGGGCCGGTCCAGCCGTCCGCCGCCGGGCCCCAGGCCGCGGCGGTGGCCTCCGACACGCCTGCGAGGTCGTCGTGGACGGAGGCGAGCACCGTCGCGGGATCACCGCCGGGTGACCACCCCGACCCGACCATCGCCGCGACGTCGCGGATCGGTGCCGAAAGCGCCGCAACCAACGCGCTTGGCATGCTCACACCCCCAGTCCATTGAGCGATTGGCCAGCCCGGTGTTCGGCGGCGCCGTATGCGTCGGCAGTCGAGTGCGCGGTGGCGCCCGCCGCGGCTACCCGTTCGCCCAACCCCGCGACCAGCCGGGCCTCCCGGGCCACCGCCTCGGCCAGAGCGGTCAGGAAGCGCGCGCCGACGGGCCCGAGCGCGTCGGCGCAGAGGCCTTCACTGGCCGACGTCAGCCGTGCGGTGACCGTCGCGAGGTCGGCGGCGTGACGGGCGTGCGCGGCGCCGAAGGCGTGGATGGCGGAGGTATCGGCGAGCATGCGGTTAGGACGGACGCCGGCGGCGTCTGGTTCCACTAGGTTTGCGCGCATGGAAGTTCGCGTTGTGGATCACCCACTGGCCGCCGCCCGGCTGACCACGCTGCGCGACGAGCGCACCGACAACGCTGCCTTCCGGGCCGCGCTGCGCGATCTCACGCTGATGCTGGTGTACGAGGCCACGCGCGACGCGGCGACCGAACCCGTCTCGGTGCGCACCCCGCTGGCCGACACGACGGGTACCCGGTTGGCCACACCGCCACTGCTAGTTCCGGTGTTGCGCGCTGGGCTTGGCATGGTCGACCAGGCGCACGCGTTGATTCCTGGCGCGCACGTCGGCTTCGTCGGGGTCGCCCGCGACGAGGAGACCGCGCTCCCGAAGCCGTATCTGGAGTCGCTGCCCGACGACCTGAGCACGCGACCCGTGATGGTGCTGGACCCGATGCTGGCCACCGGCGGTTCGATGGCGTACACCCTGCAATTGCTCTACGCGCGCAACGCCGTCGACGTCACGGCGGTCTGCGTGGTGTGCGCGCCGGAGGGCATCGCCGCCCTTGAGCAGGTAGCACCCGACCTGCGGCTGTTCACCGCAGCGATCGACGACGGACTCAACGAGGTCGCCTACATCGTGCCGGGCCTCGGCGATGCGGGCGATCGTCAGTTCGGTCCGCGGTAGGTAGCGATCACTCAGTGGTCGCGGCCGATTCCTTTGCGGCGGTGACCAACTCGGCTACCAATCCGGCTGCCCGCGCGCGGTCTGCATCCAAGTCGCCGCTCGGTGCACACCGAGCTTCGAAGTACCACTTGACCTTCGGCTCGGTGCCCGACGGTCGGACGACCACCCGGACGGAGCCGGCTTCATCGCCGCCCGACAGGATCAGCGCGTCGGTGCGGAACTGCCCACGTCGCAACGACAGATCGTCGACCGTGACGTCGAAGCCCGCGAGTCGACTGGGGGGTTGGGCACGCAGTCGCGCCATGACCGAGGTCTCGGCGGCCCGCGACATCGCCGCGGTGACGTGTATCCCGTGCCTGCGCGCGAGGTCGTCGAGCGCGTCGGGCACCGTGCGTCCGTCGCGACGCAGCGCGGCCACCAGATCACACACCAGCACCGCTGCGCTGATGCCGTCCTTGTCCCTCACCGCGGCCGGGTCGACGCAGTGGCCGATCGCCTCCTCGTAGGCGTACAGCAGCGTGCGGCCCGGGATCCCGGCGTCGGCGCGGGCCAGCCACTTGAACCCGGTCAACGTCTCGACGTGGTGGGCGCCGTGGGCGTCGGCGATGGCCGCCAACATGCGCGACGACACGACGGTACTGGCCACGACGCTGCTGGCGGCCACCTCGGCGTCGAGCTGGGATAGCACGTAATCGCCTAATAGCCAACCTGTTTCGTCGCCGGTGAGCATGCGCCACCCCGATGGGGTCGGCACCCCGACGGCGCACCGGTCGGCGTCGGGGTCGAGTGCGATCGCCAGGTCGGCGTCCACCTCGGACGCCAGCGCGAGCAACATGTCGGCGGCACCGGGCTCCTCGGGGTTGGGGAACGCGACGGTGGGGAAGTCGGGGTCGGGTGCGAACTGTTCGGCGACGACGTGGACGTCGGTGAGGTCGGCCTCCCGCAGTGCTTGAAGGGCGACTTCGCCGCCGACGCCATGCATCGGCGTCAGCGCGACGCGGACGGTCCCGGTCGTCCGCCGGACCTGTGCCGCGCGCCGGATGTAGTGGCGCACCAACTCGGTGTCGGCTGGCGCGACCGACGTGCGTGCGATGTCGGTGGGCGCGTTGGTCATCGCCGTCTCGATGTCCCGGTCGGTGGGAGGGACGATCTGCATGCCGCCGTCGAAGTAGACCTTGTATCCGTTGTCCTTCGGTGGGTTGTGCGAGGCGGTGATCTGTACGCCTGCCGCCGCGCCACGGTGCCGGACGGCGAACGCGACGACGGGCGTCGGCGTCGGGTCGGGTAGTAGTACCACCGAGAATCCTTCGGCGGCAAGCACTTCAGCGGCGGTGACGGCGAAGTCGTCCGACTGGCGGCGGGCGTCGCGGCCGACGACCACCGTCGAGCCGCCGAGGCACCTGTCCTTGAGCACCTTTGCGACCGCCCACGTCGCCCTCGTCACGGTGTCGACGTTCATGCCTCCGGGACCGTCGCGCATGGGTCCGCGAAGACCCGCGGTGCCGAAGGTCAACGGCGGTTCGGTCATGGGTTCATTGTGCGTCTGCGTCGGCGAGTTTGCGCAGCACTGGCGCGACGAGCATCAGCAGGTCGAACTCGAGGTCGGTGAGCGTCTCGCGCATCGCCGTGTTGAGCCACCCGTCTCGCTCGGCGCGGTCCGCCTCCAACAGGTCGGTGCCAGCGTCGGTCACCTCGATGAGTTGGCGGCGCCGGTCGTCGGCGTCCGGGCGCCGCGTCACCAGGCCGCTCGCCTCGAGGTGGTTGATGCCCTCGGTGAGCGACTGCACACGCACGTGCATGCGGGTGGCGAGCTCGGCCGGCGTGGTGATGCCGGCGCGGCTGACTTCCCCGAGCACCTGCTGCTGACTGAGCGTCAGGCCGTTGTCGCTGCGGTGGCGGCGAAGTTGGCGGGTCAGGGCCATGATCGACTCGCGTAGCTCGGTGGCGTTTGCGATGTGGGTTCGCATTACCAAGTTATACCTTGGTATTAGGGTGATTAACATCGGTTTGTGCTCGTCAATTAACAAGGGCATACTTGTATTAATGATGCGGTGGACGTTATTGGTGCTGATCACGGTCGCAGTGACCGTGCCACTGACCTTGCTTGGCGTCCCATCGGCCGCGCTGTTCGCGGCGCTCGTCGTCGGCATCGCACTCGCCATGCTCTCGTGCGCCCCTTCCGGGGTCCCACGCAAATCGGGCGTCGCCGCGCAAGGCGTGCTCGGCGTGTACATCGGCACGATGGTGCACCATGACGCGCTCTCGGCGCTGGGTTCCGACTGGCCGATCGTCGTCGGGGTCGCCGTCGCCACCTTGGTGTTGAGCATCGGCGCAGGCGCTCTGCTGGGCCTGCACCGCGACGTCAGCCCACTGACAGGTGCGCTGGCACTGGTCGCAGGAGGAGCGTCGGGCCTCGTCGCCATCGCCCGCGAACTCGGCGGCGACGACCGCGTGGTCTCGGTCATCCAGTACCTGCGGGTCGCGCTGATCACCGCGTCGATGCCGGTGGTCGTCACTCTGGTGTTCCACGCCGAGAAGACGGCGCACGCGGCCCCGGCCACGCAAAGCGGTTCCGCCCCTTGGTATCTCAGCGTGCTGATGCTCGCTGCCATCGTGCTGGTGGGGGCCATGGGCGGTCGGCTGATCCGACTGCCCGGCGCAGGACTACTCGGCCCCATGGCGCTGACCATCGCGCTGCAGCTGACCGGATTCTCGTTCGGCCTTTCGGTCCCGTTGGCCCTGGTGCAACTCGGCTATGCCGTGATCGGCTGGCAGGCTGGCGTGGCGTTCACCCGCGAATCCATCCGTGCGATCGGGCGGGCCCTGCCGATCGCGCTCGGCCTGATCGTCGCGTTGAACGTGGCCACGGCGGGCCTCGGCGTGCTGCTGGCCCACGTGGCAGGAATCAGCCCACTCGAGGGTTATCTGGCCACCAGCCCCGGTGGCATCTATGCGGTGCTGGCCACCGCGGTCGAAACCGGATCCAACGTCACGTTCATCGTCGCCGCGCAGGTGGTGCGGGTGCTGCTGATGCTCTTCGCCGCACCGCTGATGGCCCGCGGTTTCGTCGCGCTGACGCAGCGCATCGGTAGGCAAAAGGCCTACAGCCGGGCCAGCACCTCGCCAAGTAGAGCGCCCATCCGCGTCGCCGACTGACGGCCCGCCTCCAGCACCTCCACATGGCTGAGCGGTTCGCCCGTCATGCCCGCGGCCAGGTTGGTCACCAGCGAGACGCCCATGACGTCTGCGCCAGCGGCCCGGGCCGCGATGGTTTCGTGCACCGTTGACATCCCCACCATGTCGGCGCCGAGCGTGCGGAGCATCCGGATCTCGGCGGGCGTCTCGTAGTGCGGGCCTGGTAGCCCGGCATAGACCCCCTCGGCGAGCGTGGGGTCCACCTCGCGGGCCAGCGCGCGCAGCCGCGGCGAGTACGCGTCGACGAGGTCGACGAACTGCGCCCCGACCAACGGCGAACGCGCGGTGAGGTTCAGGTGGTCGCTGATGAGTACCGGCTGGCCAACGGTGAAGTCGTCGCGCAGCCCGCCAGCCGCGTTGGTCAGGACGACCGTCCCCACCCCCGCTGCGCAGGCCGTCCGGACGGGGTGCACGACATGGCGCAGGTCGTGGCCCTCGTAGGCGTGGATGCGACCGACCAGCACCAGAACCTGCTTGTCGCCGACCGCCAGCACCAACACCTGGCCGCGGTGCCCCTCGGCCGTTGGCGGGGTGAAGCCGGGCAGGTCAGCCATCGGGACGACGTGTGTGGGGGTGCCGAGCTCCGCGGCGGCGGGCGCCCAGCCAGAGCCAAGTACGACGGCGACGTCGAAGCGCGCGACGCCGGTGCGCGCGCGGAGCTCGGCAGCGGCTGCCTCGGCGACGGTCTGCGGATCGGTCGCACCAGTCACAACGAGGCAGCCTAGCGCCGACGCGACGTCCTGACGCTCAGTGAGATACTTCGAGGATGTCCGCAGCAACCGCATCCGTCACAGTCGAGGAAGCCGTGACACGCAGACGCGGGGAGTTGATCGAGTTGTCGCACTCGATCCACGCGGAACCGGAACTCGCGTTCAACGAAAACCGCAGTTGCGCCAAGACCCAGGCCCTCGTCGCGGAACGTGGCTTCGAGATCGTCGCGGCCCCCGGCGGTTTGGACACCGCGTTTCGCGCCAGCTTCGGCAGCGGAGCCCTCGTCATCGGCATCTGCGCCGAATACGACGCCCTGCCCGGAATCGGACACGCCTGCGGGCACAACATCATTGCGGCCTCCGCGGTGGGCACGGCGTTGGCCCTTGCCGAGGTGGCGGACGAACTCGACCTCACCGTGGTGCTGCTCGGCACCCCTGCCGAGGAGTCGGGTGGCGGAAAGGTGCTGCTGCTCGAGGCCGGCGCCTTCGACGACGTCGCCGCCACCGTGATGTTGCACGCAGGTCCGCTCGACATCGCTCGCGCGCGGTCGTTGGCGCTGTCGCAGGTGTCGGTGAGCTATCTGGGGCGCGAGGCCCACGCCGCGGTCGCGCCGTACCTGGGGCTCAACGCCGCCGACGCCATCACGGTCGCGCAAGTGGCCATCGGCCTGCTGCGCCAACAATTGGAACCCGGACAGATGACGCACGGGATCGTCACCGACGGCGGGCAGGCCACCAACGTCATCCCCGGCCGCGCCGAGCTGGAGTACACGATGCGGGCAAACGACGCTGGGTCGCTGCGCACTTTGGAGGGCCGGATGGCCGACTGTTTCCTCGCGGGCGCCATCGCAACGGGATGCGACTACACGGTCGCGGAGACCGAGCCCGCATACCACGAACTGACTCCAGACACGTGGCTGGCCAACACCTTCCGCGAGGAGATGGTGCGGCTCGGCCGGACGCCCGTCGGGACCGACGTCGAAGCGCTGCTGCCGCTGGGTAGCACCGACATGGGCAACGTCACCCAGGTCATGCCTGGCATCCACCCGATCGTGGGAATCGACGCAGGAGGCGCGTCGGTCCACCAGCCGGGCTTCGCCGCCGCGGCGGCAGGGCCAAGCGCCGACAAGGCCGTCATCGAGGGCGCCATCATGCTGGCCCGGACGGTGGTCAGGCTGGCCCAGACGACAACCGAGCGTGAGCGCGTGCTTGACCTGCACGCTCGAAGGGCGGCGTCATGAGCCTGCAGGCCTACACCGACGCGTGGCTGGCCAGTCACCACGACGACCTGGTTGCGTGGCGCAGACACATCCATGCGCACCCCGAGCTCGGACGGCAGGAGTTCGCGACCACCCAGTTCATCGCGTCGCATCTGGCCGACGCAGGGCTCAACCCGAAGGTGCTGCCAGGGGGCACGGGACTGATGTGCGACTTCGGCCCCGACCACGGCCCGCGGGTGGCGTTGCGGGCCGACATGGACGCGTTGCCGATGGCCGAGCGCACCGGAGCGCCCTACGCCTCGCTGGTCCCCAACGTTGCGCACGCGTGCGGTCACGACGGCCATACCGCGGTGCTCCTCGGGGCGGCGCTGGCGCTCGCCTCGGTGCCCGAACTGCCCGTCGGAGTGCGACTCATCTTCCAGGCGGCCGAGGAGCTCATGCCGGGAGGCGCCATCGACGCCGTCGCGGCGGGCGCGCTGACCGGGGTGTCCCGGATCTTCGCGCTGCACTGCGACCCGCGGCTGGCCGTGGGCAACGTGGCCACGAAGGCAGGCCCGATCACGTCGGCGGCCGATCAGGTCGAGATCACGGTGCACTCACCAGGCGGGCACACGTCACGACCGCACCTCACGGGTGACCTGGTGTACGCGCTCGGCACCTTGATCACCGGGGTGCCCGGCATCCTTTCGCGGCGGGTCGACCCGCGCAACAGCACCGTGATGGTGTGGGGCGCGGTCAACGCCGGGGTGGCCGCCAACGCCATTCCGCAGACCGGGACGCTGGCGGGCACCATCCGCACGGCCAGCCGCGAAGCGTGGGTCGCGATGGAAGACCTTGTTCGCGAGATCGTTTTGTCGCTGCTTGGGTCGCTCAACGTGGAGTACAGCGTGCAGTACCGCCGCGGCGTCCCGCCGGTGGTCAACGACGAACTCTCCACGCGCATCCTCATTCACGCCATCGAGGCGATCGGCGCCGACGTGCTCTCCGATACCTACCAGTCCGGCGGCGGTGAGGACTTCTCCTGGTACCTCGAAGAGGTCCCCGGGGCAATGGCGCGGCTTGGCGTGTGGTCCGGTCATGGCCCGCAACTGGACCTGCACCAGCCCACGTTCGACCTCGACGAGCGGGCGTTGGCGATCGGGGTGCGGGTACTGGTCAACATCGTCGAGCAATCCGCCGGCCTCTAGTCCCCTCTCGCCGCTCTCCCGCTCTCCCGCGAGCGTGCGGGTCTGTCCCACGACACGCCGCAAAACGTCACCACCCTGCGCGCGTTCGCGCCGTCGTGAACGTGCACAGTCGCTGCTTCATCCACAAATCTACGATCGCCCCTTTCGACTCCTTGGCTCGCGGCAAGACGATCGTCGGCATGAATCTCGACCTCGAACGTCTCCTCGAAGAACAGGGCGGCGTTGCCACCAGTGGCCAACTCCTAGACCTCGTCACCCGGTACGCCTTCAATCGAATGGTGGACAACGGCACGCTCGAACGACTCTGGCAGGGCATCTATTGTCTAGGTGAGCCAACTGTTGCCCTGAAGTTGAGTGGCCTCGACTTGTCTTGCGGCACTGCAGTTACCGTATGTCTCGGCACCGCCGCCGGGTGCTACGGTTTCGATACGGAGGACACGCAGGTGCTTCACGTCCTCAACCCGCAGGGACAGCAGCTGCGCTCCGCGGAAGGATTGTTCGTGCATCGGCGCGACGGTGCGCCACTGACGGTCGTCGACGGCCGACCGGCTACCACGCCGTCGTGGACTGCGGTCGAGGTGGCCAGGGCGTTGCGTCGATCCCGGGCACTGGCGACGTTGGATGCTGCGTTGCGTTCCCGTAGCTGCGGCCGGGCCGACTTGTGGCAAGCCGCGCGTCGCCAGGCTGGGCGACGGGGAGTCGTCGCCGTTCGTGGCCTCATCCCGCTGGCCGATCCGGCTTCAGAGTCGCCAATGGAGAGCGAGCTGCGATTGATCATCCTCGACGCAGGCCTGCCGACGCCGAGCCTGCAGTACGAGGTCATCGACGGCAACGGGGAGTTGAGGCGCCTCGACTTCGCCTGGCCGGAGTCCCGCATCTCCATGGAGTACGACGGTGTGCCGTGGCACGAGGGCGCCGACGCGTTGCGACGGGATCGGGTCAGGCAGGCGGCGCTCGAGGACGTTGGTTGGGTGGTGATACGCGTGGTGTTCGAAGACGTCAGGTACCGCGCGCCTGACATCGTGGCCAGGCTCAATCGCGCATTTCGTCGCGCTCAGGCAGCCTGAAGGTGCGCAGAGTGATGCTATTTTGCGGCGTGTCGTGTGACAGACACGCACGCTCGCGGGGGGAGGAGGGCTGGGTGGGGCTAGGTGCCAGGCCCGACGTTGCTGGCCGGCCTGGTCCGGATGTCGTGCACGTAATCCGCTGGCGCACCGGCAATTTCCGCGGCATCGGCCATCACTCCGAGGTAGCGGGCCGACGGAATCCCGCCCTCCCACGCATCGATGACGTACAGCCAGGCCAGCACCGGCTCGGTATCGGTGTCCGACGACTCGCGGTGCACCCGGCATCTGATCTTCGTGTGGATGCCGAGCTCCGCACCCTCCCAGCGGTCGAGGTTGGCCTCGTCCTCCTTGGTCATGTCGTACAGCACGACGAACACCTTGGAGGCCGGGTCCTCGACCAGGGTGGCCAGCGCGCCCTCCCAGCCGATGTCCTCGCCGCCGAACGTGAGCCGCCAGCCGTGCAACCACCCCGTACCCGCCATCGGCGAATGGGGTGCGCGCTGCAACATCTGCTCCGGATGCATGTTCGATCCGTAGGCGGCGTAGATCGGCACGGGGGCCAGCCTAAGGGTTCGCAGACCCTTTCGGCGGGCAGGAGCGTAGCGACGGGGAATTCTTTCGACGGGCAACCAACGGGTTGGGTCGGTCACCGCAGACTAGGTTGAGCATCGTGGTTACGCGCATCGTCATCATCGGAGGCGGCCCTGCAGGTTACGAGGCGGCGCTGGTCGCAGCGGGTCGCGGCCCCGACGTCGCGCAGGTCACGGTCATCGACTCGGACGGCATCGGGGGCGCCTGCGTGTTGTTCGACTGCGTGCCGTCCAAGACGTTCATCGCCTCGACCGGCGTACGCACCGAATTGCGTCGTGCCAGTGGACTTGGTTTCGACATCGCCATCGAGGACGCCAAGATCTCGCTGCCGCAGATTCACAATCGCGTGAAGACGCTGGCCAGGTCGCAGTCCGCCGACATCGGAAGCCAGTTGCTGCGCGAGGGCGTCAGCGTCGTCCACGGTCGCGGTGAGCTGGTCGACAACGTCCCGGGCATGGCCCACCATCGGGTGAAGGTCACCACGTCCGATGGCAAGGTGGGAGTGCTCAAGGCGGACGTGGTGTTGATTGCCACCGGTGCCCGTCCGCGCGTCCTTCCGAATGCGGCGCCCGACGGCGAGCGGATTCTCAACTGGCGCCAGCTCTACGACCTCACCGACCTACCGGAGCATCTCGTCATCGTCGGTTCTGGTGTGACGGGGGCGGAGTTCTGCAGCGCCTACACCGAACTCGGGGTCAAGGTCACCGTGGTGGCCAGCCGTGACCAGATTCTGCCCCACGAGGACTCCGACGCCGCCGCGGTGCTCGAGGAGGCCTTCGCCGAACGCGGCGTGAGGCTGGTCAAGAACGCGCGGGCCGACACCGTCACCCGCACCGCGGACGGCGTCGTCGTGGCGATGGCTGACGGACGCAAGGTCGAGGGCAGCCACGCGCTGATGACCGTCGGCTCGGTGCCCAACACCGAAGGCCTCGGCCTTGAGAAGGTGGGCATCGAGCTCAGCTCCGGCAATTACCTTTCCGTGGACCGGGTTTCGCGGACGTCGGCGTCGGGAATCTACGCCGCGGGCGACTGCACCGGGCTGTTGCCGCTGGCTTCGGTGGCCGCCATGCAGGGCCGCATCGCGATGTATCACGCGCTCGGCGAAGGCGTATCGCCGATCCGGCTGCGCACGGTGGCGGCCGCGGTGTTCACTCGTCCGGAGATCGCCGCCGTCGGGGTACCGCAGACGGCGATCGACAACGGAACCGTGCCTGCCCGCACGCTGATGCTGCCGTTGACCACCAACGCCCGCGCGAAGATGTCCCTGTTGCGCCGAGGCTTCGTCAAGATCTTCTGCCGCCCGGCGACCGGCGTCGTCATCGGCGGCGTCGTCGTCGCGCCCATCGCGTCCGAGTTGATCCTGCCGATCGCCCTGGCCGTGCAGAACCGGATCTCGGTGACGGACCTCGCGCAGACGTTGTCGGTGTATCCGTCGCTGTCCGGTTCGACGGTTGAGGCTGCCCGCCGGTTGATGGCACACGACGATTTGGATTGAAGGCACGTAGGCTCGGAGGCGTAACGCCTACCGGCGAGTAACAAGGAGTCCTTGGCTGTGAGCGACGCTTGCGAGCGAACCATCGGCGCAGTCGACCCGATCCCTGGTCCGGGCACCGGTCAGACCCTTCTCGACCCAGAATCGCGGGCGCGGGCCTGGGAACGCCTCGGCAGCGAGCAGTTCGACGTCGTGGTGATCGGCGGCGGAGTCGTAGGCGCAGGTGCCGCGCTCGACGCCGCGACGCGTGGGTTGAAGGTCGCCCTCGTCGAGGCCCGCGATTTCGCGTCCGGCACGTCCAGTCGCTCCTCGAAGATGTTCCATGGCGGGCTGCGCTACCTCGAACAGCTGGAGTTCGGTCTGGTCCGCGAGGCGCTGCACGAACGGGAACTGTCGTTGACGACGTTGGCGCCGCACCTCGTCAAGCCGTTGCCGTTTCTGTTCCCGCTGACCAAGCGAGTGTGGGAGCGGCCCTACGTGGCGGCGGGCATCTTTCTCTACGACCAGCTCGGCGGCGCGAAATCCGTGCCCGCACAGAAGCATTTGTTGAAGGCGGGTGCACTGCGCTTGGCGCCGGGGCTCAAGCGCAGTTCACTCATCGGTGGCATCCGCTACTACGACACCGTCGTCGACGACGCGCGGCACACCATGAACGTCGCACGCACCGCGGCGCACTACGGCGCGGTGGTGCGGACGTCGACCCAGGTGGTGGCGCTGCTGCGCGAGGGCGATCGGGTCACGGGCGTGCGCGTGCGCGACTCCGAGGACGGCTCCGTCACCGAGGTCCACGGCCACGTCGTGGTCAACGCGACGGGAGTGTGGACCGACGAGATCCAGGCGCTGTCCAAGCAGCGTGGCCGATTCCGGGTGCGCGCGTCCAAGGGCGTGCACGTCGTCGTACCGCGCGACCGTGTCGTCAGCGAGGTCGCGATCATCCTGCGAACCGAGAAGTCGGTGCTGTTCGTGATCCCGTGGGGCACACACTGGATCATCGGCACCACTGACACCGACTGGAACCTCGACCTGGCCCACCCGGCCGCGACCAAGGCCGACATCGACTACATCCTCAACACCGTCAACACGGTGCTCGCGACTCCGCTGACCCACGATGACATCGACGGGGTCTACGCCGGACTTCGCCCGCTGCTGGCCGGGGAGAGCGAAGAGACGTCCAAGCTGTCGCGTGAGCACGCCGTCGCGGTGCCCGCGCCAGGACTGGTCGCAATCGCAGGCGGGAAGTACACCACCTACCGCGTGATGGGGGCCGACGCGATCGACGCCGCCAGCGAGTTCATTCCGACCCGGGTGGCCCCGTCGATCACCGAGAAGGTGCCCTTGATGGGCGCCGACGGCTACTTTGCGCTGATCAATCAGACCGAGCACGTCGGCGCGCACTATGGGCTCCACCCCTACCGGGTGCGGCACCTCTTGGACCGCTACGGGTCGTTGATCGGCGAGGTGCTCGACATGGCCAAGGGCAGGCCAGAACTGCTGACCCCACTGACCGAGGCGCCGGTTTACCTGAAGGTCGAGGCGTACTACGCCGCGGCCGCCGAGGGCGCGCTGCACCTGGAGGACATCCTGGCCCGTAGGATGCGCATCGCCATCGAGTACCCGCACCGCGGCGTGGACTGCGCGCGTGAGGTCGCCGAGGTCGTCGCGCCCGTCCTGGGCTGGAGTGCCGAGGACATCGACCGCGAGGTCGCCACCTACGTGGCTCGCGTCGAAGCCGAAGTGCTGTCGCAGACCCAACCCGACGACGAGTCTGCCGACGCGTTGCGCGCCGCGGCCCCTGAGGCGCGGGCGGAGATCCTCGAGCCGGTGCCCTTGACGTGAGGCGCGCCCGCCAAGCGCCGTTGCCGGACCGCGATGGAATTGGGCCGGCGCGGGTGCGGTTGCGTGGCGGCAATGTCCTTGATGAGCTGACCGATCGATTCGGTCCCGAGGCTGCTGCGAAAGTGCTTGCCGGAGAGGTGGTCTGCGCAGACGGCACCGTCGTCGGCGAGGCCACCGTGGTACCCCCCGATGCGCACGTGTACCTCTACCGCGATCTTCCAGACGAGGTTCAGGTTCCGTTCGACGTCCCGATCCTGTATCGCGACGACGACATCGTGGTGGTCGACAAGCCGCATTTCCTGGCGACCATGCCGCGTGGTGGTCACGTCGCGCAGACCGCGTTGGTGCGACTGCGTCGCGAACTCGAGCTACCGGAACTCAGCCCCGCGCACCGGCTGGACCGGCTGACTGCGGGGGTGCTGCTTTTCACGGTCCGCCGCGAGCTGCGCGGCGCGTACCAGACCCAGTTCGCCCGGGGTGAGGTCCACAAGACCTACCTGGCGCGTGCGGCCGATGCTCCGACGCTCGGACTACCGACGGTGGCTCGGAGTCGAATCATCAAGCGGCGCGGACATCTACAGGCCATCGAGGAGCCGGGGGAGCCCAACGCGCAGACGCTGGTCGAGCACCTCGGTGACGACGTCTATCGCCTGACCCCGAAGACGGGTCGTACCCATCAGCTGCGGGTGCACATGGCGTCGCTCGGGCTCCCGATCGTCGATGATCCGTTGTACCCGAACGTGATCGACGTGGCACCCGACGATTTCTCCAGGCCGCTGCAGCTGCTCGCCCACACGTTGGCGTTCGACGACCCGCTCAGCGGCGACCGCCGAGAGTTCGTCAGCATGCGCACGCTCGTGACACTCGGGCGTACGGTGGCCGAATCGATGAGCCGAGGAGATTAGCGATGACTGACCCCGTTGACACGCGACCGACCCAGTTGGCCGCCTTGAAGGCGTTGCCCGCCGATGCCCCGGTAGTGATGGTCAATCTGCTCAAGTTCAACGAGGGCGGCGGACGCGAGCGCTACCTGCAGTACGGCCG
>JAOPVI010000288.1 GCA_025966225.1 Mycobacterium sp.
CGCGGAGCAGGTTGGCGAATGTCAACGCAGACAGAGAATCCCCGCCCAGATCGGTGAACCGCGCGTCCGGTGGTAAGTCGGTGACCGCGGCGCCCAGCAGCGCTCCCGCGGCCCGTGTGATGGTCTCCAGCACCGGCATGTCGGCGCTGCTGTGTCGCAGCGCGTGCAGTTCGTCGGTCTGACCCTCAGCCAGCTCGGTGTAGAGCTCTTCCAGCAGCTCGCCGTAGCGTTCCTTGAGCCGCGGCCGCGCCAGCTTGCGAATACCGGTGAGCAGACCGTTCTCCAGCGTGAAGGGTGTTGTCTCGATGACGAAGTCGCGGGGAATTTCGTAGGACTGCAGTCCAGCTTCTTTCGCCACGCTCTGCAGTGAGTCGCCAATGAGCCGCTTGAGCGGTTCTCGAATGCCGCGGGACAACGCTTCCTCGCTGGGCACGACCACCGCCAGTGGGTAGGAGCGTGCGCTGTTCCCATAGACGTAGATCTGCCGCACCAGTGGGCTGCTGGCGAACACCGCCTCCAACTTCGATACCGCGACGAACTCGCCCTGTGAGAGCTTCAGCACGTTGTTGCGCCGGTCGACGTACGCGAGCTGATCGGGACCGGTCTGGGCCACGACATCGCCGGTCCGGTAGAAGCCGTCTGGATCGAACACGTCCGCGGTGACTTCCGGCCGCTTGTAGTAACCCGGGAACAAGTTCTCCGTCTTGACGAGGAGTTCGCCTCTCGGGTGTGGCCGATCAGTGCCGAAGTACCCCAGCTCGGGGACGTCGACCAGCTTGTAGTCGATCGTCGACGGGCGACGCACCTGGCTGTCGACGAAGACTATCCCGGCCTCGGTCGAGCCGTAGCCTTCCACGAGGTGCAGGTCCAGGAGGGACTCGACGAACGCCTTCATTTCAGCCGAGATGGGCGCGGAGCTGGTCAAGGCCGAGACGAACCGTCCGCCAAGAAGGTTCTGCCGCAGCTCCGCCATCACCTCCGCTTCGAGCGCCGCACGATCGACACCGTCGGACAGCCGGCGGTCCAGTTCGCTCTGAAACTCCTGAAAGAGCATGTCCCAGATCCGCGGTACGAAGTTCAACTCGGTGGGCCGCACCAGTGCGAGGTCCTCGAACAGCGCCGAAAGGTCGCCCCTGCCAGTGAAGTAGGCGGTACCGCCGTTGGCGAGCGTTCCGTAGAGGATTCCCCGCCCCATGACGTGGCTCATCGGCATGAAGCTCAGCGTGATCGACGGCTCGGCACTCAGCTCACCCCACGACCAGGTCGACCTGCCCCAGAAGTTGGCGACCAAGTGCCGGGGGTACATGGCGCCCTTTGGCGCGCCGGTGCTGCCCGAGGTGTAGATCAACAGCGTCAACGGATCGTCGTCGTCGGAAACCAATAGGGGTCTGGCCGGCCGCGCCTGCCCGCGTGCGACAAGCTCGGTCATCGTTTCCACGATCACCGGGCTGCCCGCTTTCGCCAATCGCGTCCGGGCGGCGTCGAACGCCTCGCGGTGGTCGTCCGCCTCGGGGTGGTAGTCGAATACCACCAGCCGCGCGGGAGAGTGGCCGATCAGGATCAGTTCGACGGCGTCGTCGAGATAGTCGACGCCCGATGCGAACACGACCGGTTCAGTCTCGACGACGATGGGCCGCAATTGCGTGACCGGTGCGCTGGTCTGGAGCGGAACGGACACGGCATCCAACTGGACCAACGCCATGTCGATGATCGCGTAGTCGACACTGGTGAAGCCCAGGGTGCAGACCCGGTCGCCGGGGCGCACCGGATGCTCGGAATCGCCGGCCAAGGCGTTGGTGAAAGCGCCTACGCGGTCCCATAACTCGCGATACGTGACCGTCTCGAACCAGGGCAGCAGCTCCAAGGATGTACGGCAGGTCTCTGGGTCGTTGAGGAACCGGACGGCGCGCTGTCCGAGCGCGGGCCTGTCCCCGTAGCCGTACATCACCGTTCGTACGATCTGCTTGAGTCGCATTTCAGGGTCGGCAATGGCCGCCCTGATCGCGGTGCTCGGCCGGGCATCGGCGAACTGCTGGTCGTTGAGGTACAGCTCGATGATGCGGCGCACGAGGCGCTCTTCGCGGGAGCCAGTCGACATGAAATCACTAATCTTTAGGATGGTTAACGGTAATTCCACGGTAGATCGAACTGTGGGAATCGCCAGCGCGGCACCTGTCCGCCCCGGCGCTCCACCGCCAGGACACTGGGCATTTGCAGCTGGCGGGTAAGCAAAGATTCCTGTTGGCGGCCAACCTTTTCGGCGTGGTCGACCAGCGGATCGCGCGCTATTAGGGTGGAAGGATGAGTATGGATTTCGACTACAAAGGCGTACCGCACACCTTGGATCCGTGGAGCGCATCGCGGGATCGCTACGACTCCATGTTGTACCGCCGAGTTGGCAATTCGGGTCTGATCCTGCCCGCCATCTCGCTCGGGCTCTGGTACAACTTCGGCGACAATCGCCCCTTCGACATCCAGCGCGAGGTACTTCGGCACGCGTTCGACAAGGGCATCACGCACTTCGACCTCGCCAACAACTACGGTCCGCCGTACGGCTCTGCCGAAGAGAACTTCGGCAGAATGATGCGAACCGACTTCAGGCCTTATCGGCGTGAGCTCATCATCTCGACCAAGGCCGGATGGGACATGTGGCCGGGCCCGCAGGGTCAACTGGGCTCCCGCAACTACCTGCTCTCGAGCCTCGACGACTCCCTCAGCCGGCTCTCGATCGACTACGTCGACATCTTCTATTCGCACCGGTTCGACCCCGTGACGCCCCTGGACGAGACGGTCGGCGCGCTGGCCAGCGCGGTTCGGTCTGGCAAAGCCCGCTACGTCGGCATCTCGTCCTACTCCGCCGAACACACCGTCGAAGCCAAGGCGATCGCTGATCGGGCCGGCATCTCACTTGTCATCCACCAGCCGTCGTACAACCTGCTCAACCGATGGATCGAATCGGGCCTCACGGACGAGCTTCGCTCGGCAGGCATGGGCGCGATCTCGTTCACGGCGCTCGCGCAGGGCCTGCTCACCGACCGGTACGCGACCGAAGATGCCGCCGACATTGACCGGGCGACCTCACGTCCCACCCTCCCCGCAGACGTGCTCACAGAAGGGGTGCTCGCAAAGATCCGCGGGCTTAAAGCCATCGCCGACGCGCGCGGGCAATCTCTCGCACAGATGGCACTCGCATGGGTGTTGCGCGACCCAGTCGTCGCATCGACGCTCGTCGGCGCGTCGAGCGTCGCTCAGCTCGACGAAAACCTAGGCGCGCTGAACAACCTCGACTTCTCCGATGCCGAGCTGACGTCGATCGACGAGTACGCCACGGAGGCAGGCGTCGACCTCTGGCGTAGCTCGTCAGAGCTCTGATTCCTTCGCACGGGTCGCCTCTGTCGGGACAGGCGTGGGAATCATCATCGGTGCCCCTTCAGTGTCACGAGCCCTGCGACGCTAGCGGATGCGAGTTGTGGATTCTCGCCGGCCACACTGATACATCTCGACCCTCTAACTGTTGCCGTGGATCGGTGTCAGTAGATGTTGGACGGCCGGACCATGCCTTCGGCGAGATCACCGAATCCAGGGGCGATGATCGCGCCTGGGTTCACCAAGATCTCTTCGACGACGAGCGTCTCGGTGGTGAGGAGCAGGGCGGCGATCGACGCCGCGCTCTGCAGCGCGGATCGCGTCACTTTCAGCGGATCGATGACGCCGGCCTCGGACATGTCCCCGTAGTTGTCGGTGACGGCGTTGAATCCATGCCCGACAGGCAGTTTCGCGACCGTGGCGACCACCTCGTCACCGTCGAAGCCGGCGTTGATTGCGATCCACCTCAGCGGTTCTTCGACTGCGCGGCGCACGATCTCACGTCCTTCGGCCACGTGTCCGGTGAGCTCGAGCAGGTCCAGCGCGGGCTGCGCCTGCAGTAGCGCCGTTCCGCCGCCCGCGACGACCCCCTCCTCGAGTGCGGCGCGTGTCGCCGACAAGGAGTCCTCCACCCGGTGGAGCTTTTCGCGGAGTTCGACGTCGGTCGCTGCGCCGACGTGAATTACCGCTACGCGCCCGGAAAGTCGGGCGATGCGAAGCTGCAGGCTGTCTTGGTCGTGCTCGTTCTCAGCACGGTCCAGCTCGCGTTCGAGCTGACCAAGCCGCGCGTCCACGTCGGTCTTGGAGCCCGCCCCCCCGACGAGCGTGGTGGACCGCTCCGTCACGGTCACCTTGGCCGCTTGTCCCAGGTGTTCGATCCGCACGTTCTCCAGCGCCAGCCCGGACTCGGGGCTGACCACCGTTCCCCCCAATAGGGCTGCCAGGTCTTCGAGTTCGGCGACCCGGCGGTGGCCGAAGCCTGGTGCGCGCACCACAACTGAGCGAAAAGTATCGTGCACGTTGTTGGTCACGAGCATGCTCAGAGCCGGACCGTCGATGTTCTCGCACAGGATCAGCAGCGGCTTCTTGGCGCGTTGCACCTGCTCGAGAACCG
>JAOPVI010000303.1 GCA_025966225.1 Mycobacterium sp.
GCCTACCACGGCCGCTGGGGATTCGAGGCCTTGAGCCATCGCCGAGCGGTTTTGTCGAAGTCGACGAGGCCGGATCCGATGTTCGTCTATCCGCCCTACACCGATCGGGCGTTGAAGGTCATGCGCAGGCTGTTCTGACGACCCGATTGCACGAAATGAATTCTCACGAAGGGATGGACCACTGACATGGCGGGACTTGACGACAGGGTCGTGATCATCACCGGCGCGGGCGGCGGGCTGGGCCGCGAGTACGCGCTGCTGCTGGCCGACGAGGGCGCCCGGGTGGTGGTCAACGATCTTGGCGGAGCCCGCGACGGATCGGGATCCGGCCAGGCCATGGCCGACACCGTCGTGGATGAGATCCGACAGCGGGGCGGCACTGCGCTCGCCAACTACGACGACATTGCGACCGCGGACGGTGCCCAGTCGCTCGTCGACTCGGCGCTGCAGGAGTTCGGCACGCTGGACGGCGTGGTCAACAATGCCGGCATCCTCCGTGACGGCGCGTTCCACAAGATGAGTGCGGAGAACTGGGACGCGGTGTTGAAGGTGCACCTCTACGGCGGGTTCCACGTCACTCGCGCGGCATGGCCCCATCTGCGCGAGAAGGGGTTCGGCAGGATCGTGATGGCCACCTCGACCAGCGGTATCTTCGGCAACTTCGGGCAGGCCAACTACGGTGCCGCCAAACTGGGACTGGTCGGATTGATCAACACCCTGGCCATAGAGGGTGCCAAGTACGGAATCCTCGCCAACGCGGTCGCGCCGATGGCCGCCACGCGGATGACGACCGACATCGCGCCACCGGAACTCCTCGACAAGCTGCCGGCTGCCCAGGTGGCACCCGTGGTCGGGTACCTGATGAGCGAACAGTGCACCGACACCGCGAGCGTGTACATCGTCGGCGGCGGAAACATCCAGCGGGTGGCCCAGTTCCAGAACAAGGGAGTGTCGTTCTCGGAACCGCCGACCGTCGACGAGCTCACGATGCGGTGGTCGGAGATCGCCGATCTGACGCAGGTCGAACTCGGTGCCAATCCACTCGGCTGACCCCTTCGAATCGACCGAATAGTCCACATAGCGGCCCTAGGAGCGACGTTGACGAATCGAATACTCACGCTGTGCGCGTGGGCGGGCCCGGCCACCATCGTCGTCGCGCTGATCGGCTGGCTCATCGCCGGGGTGCTGCCCATCCCGCTGGGTTCGGAGAGTTCGGTCGAGGCGGTCGTGAGCTTCTACAGCCACGACACCCGAGTGATTGCGGGCCTGGTGATCTCGACAATCGGTGTCAGCCTCGTTTTTCCGTTGATCGCCGTCATCGCCGTGTACATGGTGCGGATGGAGGGTCGGACGCCGATCCTGACGTTTCTCCAGCTGATCACGGGCGCGGCCACCGGTGTCTTCCTGTTGTTGCCACTGCTGCTGATGACCACCATCGCCTTTCGGCCTGACCGGAATCCCGAACTGACTGTGACGCTGAACGACATCGCGTGGCTGTTGTTCATCACACCGATCGCGCCGTTCATGATTCAGAACGTCGCCATCGGAGTCGCCATCCTGAATGACAAGCGCCAGACGCTGCCCCGCTGGGTCGGCTACGTCAACTTCTGGATCGCGTTCTCGTTCATACCCGACCCTCTCGCGTTCTTCTTCCACAGCGGCCCCTTCGCCTGGCGGGGAATCTTCATCTTCTGGTTGGCCTTGACCACGTACAGCGTCTTCCTCATCGTGATGGGACTGACTCTGCGCAAGGCAATCCGTGAATCGGCCGATCCGGACCTCCCGGCGGTCAACGCCCCGGCGGCATGACGCACCCGCAGGTTCGGGTGGATCCCGACCTACCCGAGTTCCTCTGGGACCGTGAGGGTGTCGACGGGGGCCTACGGCAACCGTCGCCGCGTCCGGCCAAGGCCCGAGCCGGGCACACCCCCGGCGAAACCGGGCTGTGGGTCTTCATCCTCGGGGACATGACCCTCTTCGCCGCCATCCTGATCGTCTTCCTTTGGGAGCGTCGGTCCGATCCCGTGGCCTTCGAGGAATCCGCACACCAACTCATCCAGCCGATCGGTGCGGCCAACACCCTGATCCTGCTGCTCAGCTCCTACCTGGTCGTGCGGGCGACGTACGCGCATCGCGGCGGGCGGCATCCCCAGTCCCGACGTTTGATAGCGGGCGCGGTCGGCTGCGCCGCGGTCTTCGCCGGACTCAAGGCCTTCGAGTACTACAGCGCGATCTCCTCAGGTCACACGCCGTCGACGGGGACGTTCTTCACCTTCTACTTCGTCCTCACCGGGCTACACCTCCTGCACGTCATCGTCGGAACGGCGCTCTTGCTCGTGTGGCAGGCGATGCTGAAGCGTCGGCGTTCGTGGACCGGATCACAGAAGGTAGCCGAGGGGATCGCATCCTATTGGCACATGGTCGATTTGCTGTGGGTAGCCATCTTCACGCTCGTCTACCTGGTGAGTGCCGAGTGAACGGCGCCGTGCCCCGCCGGGCGACGGTGGTATTCGCAGGTCTGGTCATCGCTACCTGTATCACGTGGTGGCTGGGCAGCAGGTCGTCTCCGACGGGCGGTGCTCTGGGCGTGGCCGTAACGCTGACGATTCTGATCGCCTTCGCCAAGATCTACTTCATCGGCCGCGACTTCATAGAGCTGCGGTGCGCACCATCAGTGCTGCGCACCGCGTTCACCGTCTGGGTAGGTGTGGTAGCCGTCGCGGCGGTTGCGCTCGGGGTGGTCGTCTGACGACGTGCGCAGAACTCAAGTGCGCGAGGCGATGCCGCGACCGATGATCTCCTTCATGATCTCGGTGGTGCCGCCGTAGATCGTTTGTACGCGGGTGTCGACGAACGCGCGGGCGACCGGGTACTCGGCCATGTAGCCATACCCGCCGTGCAGTTGAAGGCACCGATCGATGACGCGCTTCTGCAGCTCGCTGACGAACCACTTCCCCTTGGCGGCGTCGATGGGCGTGAGTTCGCCTGCGTTGTAGGCGATCACGGATTTGTCCACGTACGCTTCGGCGATGTCGATCTCGGTAGCCATCTCGGCGAGCTCGAACCGGATGTGCTGGTTGGCGGTCAGCGGCTTCCCGAACGCCGTTCGGTCTCGGCAATAGTCACAGGTGAGTTCGAATATCGCTCTGGCGGTGGCCATCGCCTTGGCGGTGACTCCGAGCCGCTCTCTGGGCAGGTGACTCATCAGGTAGGGGAGCCCACGCCCCTGCTCGCCTAGGAGATTGGCCTCGGGGACGATCGCGTCGTTGAAGAAGAGCTCGGACGTGTCCTGACCAGGCAGGCCGATCTTCTCCAGCTGACGGCCCCGCTCGAAGCCCGGGGTGTCGCGTTCGACGACGAACAGGCTAAAGGCACCGGAGCCGCCTTCGGCGCTGGTGCGTGCCGCCACGACGACGAGGTCGGACATGATTCCACTGGAGATGAAGGTCTTCTGGCCGTTGAGAATCCAGCGATCGCCATCGTGGCGCGCCGTGGTGCGGATGCCCTTCAGATCGCTGCCGGCACCGGGTTCGGTCATGGCCAATGCCCCGATGATCTCACCCGAGGCGAACCCGGGCAGCCAACGCTGCTTCTGTTCGTCGTTGGTGAGGTCGAGCAGGTAGTGCAGGACCAGGTCGTCCTGCAGGCTGATCGTGAGCCCGAACGACAGCGCGTTGATGCGCGCAATCTCCTCGCTGACCACCATCCGGTAGCGATAATCGGGTTCGTTGGCTCCGCCGTACTGCTCGTCGATCTGCAGCGCGTAGATTCCGGCTTTGGCGGCCCGGGCGAAGACCTCCCGATCGATCCAGTGCTTACGATCCCAGTCATCTTGGTACGGAACGACTTCGCGAGACAGGAACTCGCGCACCGTTTCCCGATAGGCCTCGTGGTCGGCTCCGTAGAGGGTGCGTTTCACGCTCAGAGCCGCTCGATGATGGTGACGTTGGCCTGACCGCCGCCCTCGCACATGGTCTGCAGACCGAACCGGCCCCCGGTGCGTTCGAGCTCGTGCAGCAGTGAGGTCATCAGGCGCGCTCCGGTGCAGCCGATCGGATGGCCGAGCGCGATCGCGCCGCCGTTGGGGTTCACCCGCTTCGGATCGGCGCCCAACTCGGCCAACCAGGCCAGCACGACCGGAGCGAAGGCTTCGTTGATCTCGACGGCGTCGATGTCGTCGATCGACATGCCGGTCCGCTTGAGGGCATGTTGGGTCGCCGGGATCGGCGCCGTCAGCATCATCACCGGATCCGCGCCGCGCACCGACATGTGATGAATCCGGGCGCGCGGGGTGAGGCCGAAGCGCTCGACGGCGTCTTGAGACGCGATGAGCAGAGCCGCCGCGCCGTCGGAGAGCTGGCTGGCGACGGCAGCGGTGAGCACGCCGCCTTCGGTGAGGGTCGCCAGTGTCGCCATCTTCTCCAACGACGTGTTTGCCCGCGGTCCCTCGTCCGTCGATATGCCCGCGTAGGGCGCGATCTCCCGCTCGAAGTGACCATCGGCGATGGCAGCGACGGCGCGGCGATGGCTCTCCAGCGCGAACCGTTCGTTGTCCTCCCGGCTCAACTTCCACTGACTGGCGATCATCTCGGCGCCGCGGAATTGGGAGATTTCCTGGTCGCCGAAGCGCTCGCGCCAGCCGCGGCATCCGGTCCATGGATCCGCGCTGCCGTACGGCTCGCCGGCCGCAAAGGCGCTGAGGATGGGGTATTGGCTCATATTCTGGACGCCCCCCGCGACGATCAGGTCCGACGTGCCACTCATGACCGCTTGGGCGGCGAAATGCACGGCCTGCTGCGCGGAGCCGCATTGACGGTCGATCGTGACACCCGGCACGGATTCGGGCAGCCCTGCGGCCAATGCTGCGGTGCGGGCGATGTCACCGGCTTGCGCACCGATGTTGTCGAGGCAGCCCAGGATGACGTCGTCGATGGCGGCGGGATCAACGTCGTGCCGCGCGACGAGGGTCTTGATGACGTGGGCGGCCATGTCGGCGGGATGTTCGGCGGAGAATCCCCCGCCCCGCTTTCCGACTGCCGTGCGGACCGCGTCGACGATGAAAGCTTCAGCCATGAACTTAATTTAACATAGAATCAAAAAGATGATCAACGACCAGCTAGCCCGTCGGGTCGCGGAGACCGGGCGAGTCAGTGCGCCCGTTCCGCGACTCCGCACGCCCGTTCCCAACGAGACCTCCGTGGTCGAGCGCGCCCTGGATGAGCTTCTGTGCGGTGGCCACGATGGCGTCGAGCGATGCCCGTCGTGGGTCCCACCACTCGGCGGTCCAGTTGAGCGCGCCGAGCACGAGCAGCTGGGCAATCCTCGGATCGAGGTTGGGCCGCAACTGTCCCGTACGACTGGCCTCGTCGAACAGCTGTCGCCACACCTGGCCATAGCGGTCCGCCTCCCGGTCTCCGCGCTTGCGGAGCTGGCTGGGGACTTGTCCCTGATTGCGGATGGAAGCCGTTGTGTAATCGGAGATCTCAAGCTCGTGACGGAGATGCGTTTCCGCTGCGGCGAGAATCTTGTCCAGCGCCGAGGTGCCGGGCGGCAGCGCGGCCAAAGTCGACTCGAGATGTTCGCGCATGTCGGCTAGTCCGCTGGCCATTACCTCTTCGATCAGGTCGTCGCGGGACGCAAAGTAGTAGTAGATCGCTGGGGTTTGAATGCTTGCGCGTGTAGCGACGTCCGACAATCGAGTGCCCGCATAGCCCTGACGGCTCAGTACGTAGGCGGCAGCGTCGAGTATGCGAACCCGAGTGCGGGCATACTTCGTATCACCATCGGAGTCTGCACCGCTTCCGGGCCTCAGGGGCGCACTCGCGGTGGCGATCTCACGCCCCGTTCTCCTGGCCATCGGTCAGAGCTTGCACGTGAACGGATACGTGCCGTTCATGGCATGGTGTATCCGCCGCTGACCGAGATCATCTGTCCGGTCACCTGCCGGGCGGCCAGCGGCGAGGCGAACCAGAGCACGGCGCGACCGACGTCGTCGGCAGTGGTCAGTCGCCGCAACGGCGTGTCCTTGAGCATGAAGTCGATCTGCTTGGGATTGAAGACTTCGTCGTCTCCGACGGCCCAAAGGCTTGATGCGCCAACCGCATCGGGTCCATCGGGTATCACGAGTCCTGGGCAGACGATATTCGATCGGATGCCGTGACGGCCGTGCTCGCGCGCGGTCGTGCGGGCAAGTGCCACCATCGCCGCCTTCGATGCGCCGTACACCCCCTGACGAATCTGGCCGAACGCGGCGTCACTGGCGATGAAGACGATGGATCCGCCGCCGGCATCCTTCATCGGAGCTATCGCACACTGTGTCGCCGCGATGGCCGTGAAGAGGTTGATCTCGATGGTTCGTTGCCACTTGTCCCGGTCGGTGTCGGTCGCGATGAACCCGGGTACCGACCATCCGGCGTTGTTCACCAGCACGTCGATTCCACCCCAGCTGCTCACGGCCCGTCCGATCGCCACGTCTGCCCCGTCGGGAGCCGTGAGGTCGGCGATCGCCAGTTCGACGGCGGCCGCGCCACGTTCGAGCGCTTCGGTCCGCACCTTCTCGGCTTGCGGCTCGTCGATGTCGCTGATGACGATCCGCGCTCCCTCCCCGGCGAATTGGTGCACGATGCCGCGCCCGATGTTGGACGCCCCTCCGGTCACGACGACACGCGCGTTGCCCAGTCCCAGGTCCATAGTTCTCCCATCGCAGCAGCCGAGCGAGCGGCCGACGGCCAGCGCCGGCAGGCACTGGCAGTTTAACGCACATTAGAAACCTTTGGTGGGGGATTTCATGGAACCCGTTGGCGCATCGCCACGCCTTGACTCCGCCGATCGATTATTTTAATATTGATTAGATAATCACTGCGCGGTCGAATGGCCGCGATTGAATTCGGCTCTGGTCAGCGGGGGTGACTCAGATCCATCGAGGAGGGGTACATGAAGGTCATCGTTGATTTTGCCAAGTGCGCGGGACTGGGCATCTGCGAGTCGATGGCACCGGAATTCTTCGAGGTCAACGACGACGGTGAGCTCGTCCTGCACAAGGAGGGCATCACCGACGACGAGCTGCAATCCGTCGAGGAGGCCGTCGCCGGATGCCCGACCGAAGCGCTGAGCATCGAGCGCTGATGGGGTCGCAGGTCGGGGGCGGGCGGTGAGCGTCGATCGCTTGGTCGTCGTCGGCGCCTCATTGGCAGGTCTGCGCGCGGTCGCGGCCGCGCGCAAGGCGGGTTTCGACGGCGAGGTCGTGTTGATCGGCGCTGAACGGCACCTACCCTACGATCGTCCGCCGTTGTCCAAGGAATTCCTCGAAGCAACCGAATCGGGTGCGGAGGCGGCGATTCCGTTCTTCCGCAGCGATGACGTCTTCGCCGACGAACTCGACGTCGAGCTGCTTCTGGGCGCTCCGGCAACCGCTCTGGACATCGCCCGGAAGGTGGTGCTGATCGGCGAGCGCGAAGTGGCCTATGACGCGTTGGTCATCGCGACGGGGTCTCAGCTTCGGACGCTGCCGGATTCCGAGCACCTCGACGGCGTGCACGGGCTGCGGACGCTGGACGATTCGCTGGCCATCCGGGCGGCGTTGGACGACGGCGCGCGAACCGTCGTCATCGGCGCCGGCTTCATCGGGTCGGAAGTGGCTTCCAGCGCACAGAAGCGGGGCGTGGACGTCACGGTGGTGGAGGCACTGCCGACACCGTTGGTACGCGCTACGGGATCGGTCATGGGCGCGGCCATCGCCTCCCTGCACGAGCGCAACGGCACCTCGTTGCTGTGCGGCACCGGGGTCAGGGCGGTCGAGGGAGACGGCCGCGTGCAACGCGTGGTCCTCGAGGACGGCACCGTCATCGAGGCGGACCTGGTGGTGGTCGGCATCGGCGTGTCCCCCTGCACGAGTTGGCTTGAGGGCTCGGGCCTGACACTGGACAACGGGGTCGTGTGCGACGAGACGTTGTGGACCGGCACGCCCGGTGTATATGCCGCCGGCGACGTCGCGAACTGGCTGAACCCGATGTTCGGCGTCCGTCAACGGATGGAGAACTGGACCGCGGCCGCTGAACAGGGGGCGGCCGCCGCGCGCAACGCGCTGGATCCCGACAACGCCAAGCCATACTCCACGGTCCCGTACTTCTGGTCTGACTGGTACGGGTCGAGGATCCAGTTCGTCGGGGTGCCCGAATCCGAGGAAGTGGTGCTCGTCGACGGGGATGCCGACACCGACGACCGTTGGACGGCGCTGTACCGGCAGCGTGATCGCCTCGTCGGTGCGCTGACCGTCAACGGTCAGGCCGCGATCATGAAGTACCGCAGGATGATTGCACAGAAGTGTTCGTGGGCGGATGCGTTGGAGTTCGCGCAGAAGCGCCGGACGGCGGCGCTGGCCAAGGCCGCAGGACACGATGGATGACGCCGACGTCGATGCGCCACTCGATTGGGGTGGCCCGCGCGAGCTGGGGTACGGGCCAGCTAGGTAGTTCTGAACACAAATCAAACCAATGAACAATCCACGGTCGGGGCAAGCCCGCCGTGCGGGCACGTCACCGGCGCTTGGTGGGACGGACCTCGGTCAGTCCATGACGCACCAGCGTCTGTGCGTCCGCGACCACGGCGGCGACGGAGCCCCGTCGGGAGTCCCACCACTCCACCGTCCAGTTCAATGCCCCCAATACCAGCATCTGTGCGATATAGGGATCCAGCTCGGCGCGCAGGGCGCCCGAGCGCGCCAGCTCGTTGATCAGTTTGCGCCAGATCTCGCCGTAGCGTTCCTCTTCGAGAATCTGGCGCTTGCGGATGGCGTCGGGCACCTGGCCCGCATTCCGAATGGAAGCCGTCGTGTAGTCGGAGATCTCCAAGGCGTGTCGGAGGTGGGCCTCGACCGCGACGAGTAGCCGGTCCATCGCCGAGGCCTTCGCCGGCATCGTGTCGAGTACCCCAAGGAGATGCTCGCGCATCTCGGCGATCCCGGCCCACATGACCTCTTCGACGAGGTCTTCACGACCGGGGAAGTAGTAGTAGATGGCGGGTGCCTGGAGTTCGGCCTCGTTGGCCACGTCGGTCAGGCGCAGACCGCTGTAACCCTTCACGCTGAGAACGTGTGCCGCCGCATCGAGGATCCGCCGGCGAGTGAGGGCGGACTTGGAATCCGGCTCGCCCTCGCCAACAGACAAGACGGCTGCACTGCTGGTGTCCTTCGCCCGCGCCATGTGCCGATGCTACCCAGCGAAGGCCCAGTCGGCCCGCAGGCGCTCTTGCGGGCCGTGACGCGTCCCGGTGCAGCGTCCCGCGGACGGCTCCTGACTGGACGGCCCGCTGCCTCACGTGGCTCGCCTGCCCATGTCAACCAGCAGGCAATTCAAGAGAAACGATGTGAATTCAGAATAGAAAAATCGCCTGGCGCGTCCCGCCGGTTGTCACGCTGGTGGCCGATCTCCAGGATGCGCCTTGACGCTAATCGGACCTTCGCTACTCTGGACATCGAGTTTAATATGACTTAAATTCTGTGCCAGACCCGCGGCGGGGAGTGAACTCGATGACGGTTGACGCGGCTGAGCGAGGCCGAACTCTCTCGACATGCCCGAATAGCAATGCTGGTAATCAAAGGTGACCGGATGAGGCAGGCAATCGGCCTGGGGCAGCTCCGTAACAGCGCTGCGTACTACTTCGACCGGGTGGCAGCAGGTGAATCGTTCGACGTGGTCCGTCGCGGTCGGATGGTCGCGCAGATCGTTCCCCTTGCCGCTCCCACGCCAGGCGATTCTGACACCTTGCACGTGGACCGAGATGGCGACTGACGGCGAGACGCCCAGTCGACGTGGCGAGTTCGCCCGCGGCGTCGCGCGGGTCTGTAGAAGCAGCTGATGCACCCCGGGGGTTATCGCGCGTGAGCGGATCGCGCGTGAGCGGGCCGCTCGTCGCCAGACGCACATCGATGCCCACCAAGGATTGCGGTTCCCTGCTAGTCTGCGCTCGGCGCGGCACTGGCCCACTCCGGCAAGCGAGTCAACTGACGTTTGCGTCAAACATGGCTTTGCCAGGCATCACTCGGATCGCCAACCCTCCGCGGACGGCCGTACTTGCCTTCTCGACTAGATTTTAGTTTAATTTCGATTCGAAGAGTGAGCCGGATCACTAGACCGGCTGGTCGCGTGAACGTCCAGACCGGAGAGGGACACAGGTCGGTTGAATTCCTTTATTGCCAGTTCGAGGCGCATCGTCCGCGTCCTCGGTGATCCAGGCGGACGCGACACCGTGGCCGAGCCAACCGACATCTTCGCCTCGTTCTTCGGCAGCACGGCCTCACGGATGCCCGCCTCCACCGCAGAGCGGCGCCACGCCGAAAGTCGTGGCCGCAGATACATTTCGCCCGCGTGGACGGTTCGCTAAGTGGCATCGATCGATATCGTTGCGAAGCCGTTCCGGGGACTCGGTGGCTTCTTTGCCATGGCGTTGGACACATTCGCGTGCATGTTCCGCCGACCATTCGCGTGGCGCGAGTACCTGCTGCAGACGTGGTTCGTGGCAAGGGTCTCATTGGTACCGACGTTGATGTTGTCGATCCCCTTCACCGTGTTGACGGTGTTCACGTTCAACATCCTGCTCGTCGAGTTCGGGGCGGCGGACTTCTCTGGGACGGGTGCGTCGCTGGGCACGGTCAACCAGACCGGTCCCATCGTCACGGTGCTGGTGGTCGCGGGCGCGGGGGCCACCTCGATGTGTGCCGATCTGGGCGCGCGCACGATTCGCGAGGAACTCGATGCCCTGCGCGTGATGGGGATCAATCCGATCCAGACGTTGGTGGTGCCGCGGGTGCTGGCGGCCACGACCGTTGCTCTGCTGTTGTCGTCGCTGGTGATCTTGGTCGGACTGGCCGGCGGCTTCGTGTTCTCGGTGTACTTTCAGCACGTCACCCCGGGAGCGTTCGTCGCTGGGATGACCCTGATCACCGGTTTGAGCGATGTCGTGGTGGCCTTGATCAAGGCGACCCTGTTCGGACTGACCGCCGGGTTGATCGCCTGCTATATGGGCACCTCCGTGGGCGGCGGTCCTGCTGGGGTCGGCAACGCGGTCAACGAGACGGTCGTGTTCTCCTTCGTCGCGCTGTTCGTCATCAACGTGATCGTGACCGCCGTGGGCTTCCAGGTGACGCCGTGATCGCCGGATCAGCTGTGTTACCGCGGCTTCCGCGTGTCAGCAAGGCAGCACGGGGTTGCGTCGACGGTGTCGTTCGGATCGGCGCGCAGGCGCAGTTCTATGCCAAGACAGTGGGTTCGGTCAGCGACGCGCTCACGCGCTACCCCTCCGAGCTGATCCGGTTGATCGCCCAAATGAGCTTGGGCACCGGCGCCTTGGTGATGATCGGTGGCACCACCGCAATCGTGGGCTTTCTGACACTGTCCACCGGCGCTCTTGTCGCGGTGCAGGGGTACAACCAGTTCTCCCAGGTGGGCGTGGAGGCCTTGATCGGCTTCGCCTCGGCGTTCTTCAACGTGCGCCTCATCGCGCCGCTGACCGCCGGCATCGCCATGGCAGCGACCATCGGCGCCGGAGCGACTGCGCAGCTCGGTGCGATGCGGATCAGCGAGGAGATCGACGCGCTCGAAGTAATGGGTATCCGCTCGGTGGCGTACCTGGCGTCGACCCGGGTGGCCGCCGGTGTGGTGGTCGTCATCCCGGTGTACTGCGTGGCGGTCATGTCGTCGTTCTTCGCCGCCCGCTTCGGCACCACCGTGTACTACGGACAGTCCTCCGGCGTCTACGACCACTACTTCTACACATTCCTGTCTACGACGGATCTGCTGTGGTCGTTCGTGCTGGCGCTCGTGATGGCGGTCGTGATCATGCTGGTGCACACCTATTACGGCTACACCGCTACGGGTGGTCCCGCCGGGGTCGGTGAGGCCGTCGGGCGAGCGGTGCGGACCTCGATGATCACCGCGTCGGTCGTGGTGCTGTTCGTTTCGCTGGCCATCTACGGTCAGACCGGCCACTTCAACTTGGCGGGTTGAGCACGGTGACGACAGGATTGGGCGAGAGCCGGGCGTCCCGGCTGTGGTGGGCGCTGGCGCTTTTCGTGGTGGTCATTGCGTTCGTCTACGGCACCATGGGCGCGTTCAACAAGAGCTTCACCTCCTTCGTCCCGGTGACGCTGGTCTCCGATCGGGCCGGGTTGGTGATGGAGGTGGGTGCCAAGGTCAAGATGCGGGGCGTGCAGGTCGGCGAGGTCGGCACCATCACCGGCGGGAAGACCCCAGTCAGTTTGAAGCTGAACCTGTTTCCCGATCAGCTCAAGTACATCCCGGCCAACGTGGCCGCCCGCATCCAGGCCACCACCATCTTCGGCGCGAAGTACGTGGAGCTGGTCTATCCGAACGACCCAAGTCCAAACCGGTTGGCATCGGGGGCGGTGCTGCGGTCCGACAATGTCAGCACCGAAGTCAACACGGTGTTCGAAAATCTGGTGGGCCTGCTCAACCAGATCGATCCCGCGAAGCTCAACTCCATCCTCTCGGCCCTGGCCCAGGGCGTGCGGGGGCAGGGCGAACGCATCGGTGAGGCCACCACCGGACTCAATCAAGTGCTCTTGCAGCTGAACCCGCGTTCGGAGACCATCCGCGCAGACTTCCGCTCACTCAAGGGATTCGCCGACACCTACGGTGCGGCGGCCCAGAACATCCTGGCCACTCTGGATGCGGCCAGCACCACCAGCGCAACCGTCAACCGGCAATCCAAACAACTGGATGCGTTGCTGCTCAACGTCACCGGTTTCGCGAACAGCGGCATCAACCTGCTCGCACCGAACCGGGACGACTTCATCGCGGCGATCAACAACCTGCAATCGACGACGGCGCTGCTGGCAAAGTACAACCCCGAATACACCTGCCTGCTGCTCGGGGCCAAGACCCTGCTCGACGTTGGCTACCCCGGCATCACGGGTGGCGACAACGGCAAGTCGCTGGTCGTCGACGCGGCACTGCTGTTCGGCAAAGACCAGTACCGGTACCCCGACAACCTTCCCATCGTCGGTGCCAAGGGCGGTCCAGGTGGGAAGCCGAGCTGCGGTTCGCTACCCGATGTCGCCAAGAACTTCCCCGTCCGTGACCTGGTCACCAACACCGGGTGGGGCACCGGAGTCGACATCCGGCCCAACCTCGGGATCGGACGCCCGTTCTACACCGACTTCTTCCCAACCACTCGGGGCTACCCCCAACCCCCGACGCTGCGTGGGCAAGACCGTGGTCCGGCTCCCGGACCGATCCCGTATCCGGGTGCACCGCCATACGGCGCACCGATGTACGCCGCGGACGGCTCCCCGCTGTACCCCGGCGAGCCTCCGGCACCCGCTCCGATGTCACCCCCGGATCCGGGGCCACCACCCCCTGGATCGGAGCCCTTCGTGGTCCCCAACCCGGCGGAAATGCAGCCCTACCCGCCGGCCACGCCGCTGCCCGTACCGGCAGCACCGTCACCGTGAAAAACGCCCAGATTCCCGTCAACCCAGGCCAAGGAGGGACGCCGTGAGAGACAACTTGTCCGGCGCCGTCGCGCGGCTCGTCGTCTTCGTCGTGGTCTGCCTCCTGGGCACCTTCGCCCTGCTGGCCATCTACGCGCAGTTCCGCTTCGAGGCAGGCAAGACCTACACGGCGATCTTCAGCAATGTCAGCGGGCTCGCCAACGGAAACTTCGTCCGGGTCGCCGGCGTCGAGGTCGGCAAGGTCACTCACATCTCGGTCACCGGCGATGACACCGCGTCCGTGCAGTTCAGCGCCAACGATGCAGTGATACTGACCGAGGGCAGCCGCGCGGCCATCCGCTACGACAATCTGATCGGCGGCCGCTACCTCGAGCTGCTCGAGGGGGCCGGCGGGACCAGAAAGCTGCCTGCCAATGCCACCATCGGGTTGGACCACACCTCGCCCGCTCTGGACTTGGACGCCCTGATCGGTGGATTCCGGCCACTGTTCCGCGCGTTGGACCCCAAGCAGGTCAATGCGCTGTCCGGTGAACTGATCTCGGCGTTCCAAGGTCAAGGCGCCTCGATCGGATCGTTCCTGACCCAGACGGCAGCCCTGACCGGCACGCTGGCCGACCGCGATCAGCTGATCGGGCAGGTCGTGGTGAACCTGAACACCGTGCTCGGTTCGCTGGCCGGCCAAGGCGACCAGTTCGCCAAGGCCGTCGACTCGCTGTCGTCCCTGGTGGCCGGTCTAGCGGCCCGCAAGCAGGACCTCAGCAACGGGCTGGCGTACGCCAACGCCGCCTCGGCCTCCATCAGCGACCTGCTCGCCCAAGCCCGCCCGCCGCTGAAGGACACGCTGACCCAAACCGACCGGGTGGCCTCGACGGTGGTCAACGACAAGGACTACTTCGACGACTTCCTCAACACCTTGCCCGATGCCTACAAAGTGCTCGGACGCCAGGCGCTGACCGGGGACTACTTCAGCTTCTACATCTGTGACCTGGTACTCAAGCTCAACGGAAAGGGTGGGCAACCGGTGTACGTCAAACTGGCCGGCCAGGACTCGGGCAGGTGCACACCGCGATGAAATCCGTCTCCGAACGCAACCCGGTAGTCCTCGGTGTCATAGGCGCCGTCGTACTGGCCGCGATCGTGATCGGCGCGCTTCAGTTCAGAGACCTGCTGTCCTTCACCCGGGGACACACCTACTCGGCGTACTTCGCCGACGCCGGTGGCCTCAAGACGGGCGCCGCAGTGCAGGTCGCCGGTTACAAGGTGGGCGAAGTCAAAGGCATCGCACTCGTGAACTCGCACGCTCTGATCACCTTCGACGTCGACGACGACATCCGCGTGGGCGATCGCTCCGAGGCCGCGATCAAGACGAAGGCACTGTTGGGCTCCAAAGTGCTGGAAGTGACACCGCGCGGCGACGGCACACAACAAGGCACAATCCCGCAGGAACGAACCACCTCGCCCTACCAGCTTCCCGATGCCCTCGGCGATCTCTCGGCGACCATCAGCGGACTCAACACCGACCAGCTGTCGAGCTCGCTGACGGTGCTGTCGCAGACGTTCGCCGACACCCCGCCGCAACTGCAGGCCGCCGTGGCCGGTGTCGCGCGATTCGCTCAGACCCTCGACGAACGCGACGCGCAGCTGCGATCGCTGCTGGGCAACGCCAGCAAGGCCACCGGAATCCTGGCCCAACGCAGCGACGAGATCGTCAAGCTGGTGGGCAACACCAACGCACTGCTGGTCCAGCTGGAAAGCCAAAGCAGTGCGCTGGATCAGTTGTCCCACAACTTCTCGGTGCTCAGTCAGCAGTTGAGGGGACTGATCGCGGACAACCGCACGACGCTGAAACCTACGCTGGACCGGCTCAACGGCGTGCTCACCGTCGTCGACAACCGCAAGGCCAGGGTCCAGGAAGCGCTCAAGGGGCTGCGCGACTACGCCACCTCGCTAGGCGAGTCGGTGGCCTCGGGCCCGTTCTTCAAGGCCTACCTCTCCAACCTGCTGCCCGGCCAGTTCGTCCAGACGTTCGTCGACGCAGCGTTCTCCGACCTGGGCCTGGATCCCAACGTGCTGCTGCCCTCCCAGCGAGTTGATCCGCAGGTCGGCCAGCCCGGCACTCCCGCACTGCCGGTGCCATACCCGCGAACCGGGCAGGGCGGCGACCCGAACCTGACCCTGCCCGACGCGATCACCGGCAACCCGGGCGATCAGGGTTGCGGCCCGCCGGGTCTGCCGTTACCCGGCCCCACCGGTTGCTATCCGTACCGGGAGCCGCAACCCGCACCCCCACCCGGCGGGCCGCCGCCGGGGCCGCCCGCGAACGTCCCGGCCGCGCCCACGCCGACACCCGTACTGCAATTGGCACCCGGTGAGGTGCCCGCAGCCGCCGGTCCGGCGGCCCCGAACAGCCCGGAGGCCGGCCAGTGAGGACACGCAATCAACGGCTCGGGCTGGCCGCCCTGCTGGTCTTGGTACTCGTCGCCGGATTCGTCGTCGTCCTTCGCGACGGGGCCGGCGTCGGTCGCACCCACCTGGTCGCCTACTTCGACAACAGCAACGGGATCTTCGTCGGCGACGAGGTGCGCATCGTGGGCGTGCCGGTCGGCGAGATCGACGAGATCGAACCGCAGCCGCTGCAAGTCAAGATCAGCTTCTGGCTCGACGACCAATACAAGGTCCCCGCCGATGCCAAGGCGGTGATCCTCTCACCGTCACTGGTCACCTCGCGGGCCATCCAGCTCACTCCGGCCTACACCTCCGGGCCGGTGATGGCCGACCACACCGTCATCGGGAGAGACCGCACCGCAGTGCCCGTAGAGTTCGACGACTTCCGTCAACAGCTGCAGAAACTCAACGACGCCCTGCAGCCGACCCAACCGGGAGGCGTCAGCCCGCTCGGCGCATTGGTCGACACCACGGCCGCCAACCTGCGGGGCCAAGGCACCACCATCCGAGACACCATCATCAAACTGTCGCAAGCGATTTCGGCACTCGGCGATCACAGCAACGATCTGTTTACCACGCTGAAGAACCTGTCGTTGCTGGTGTCGGCATTGCAGGGATCGTCTGACCTGCTGGCGCAGCTGAACAAGAATCTCGCCACCGTCACCAACTTGGTCTCCAACGACCCCCACGAGGTCGGCAACGCCGTGCACGACTTGAGCGGACTGGCCAGTGAGCTGACCGGCTTCGTCAACGACAATCGCGAATCATTGGGCGTGACGGCGGACAAACTCGCCTCGGTGTCCCAAGCGCTGCACGACAGCATCCCCGACATCAAGGACGTGCTGCACGTCGCACCAAACACGCTGCAGAACTTCGTCAACATCTACCAGCCTGCTCAAGGCACGCTGACGGGAGCGTTGTCGGTCAACAACTTCCAAAATCCGATCACATTCCTGTGCGGAGCGATTCAGGCCGCATCACGCTTGGGCGCCGAACAATCGGCCAAACTGTGCGCCCAGTACCTCGCTCCGATCATCAAGAACCGCCAGTTCAACTTCCCACCGATAGGACTCAACCCGATCGTCGGTGCCAATGCGCGACCCAACGAGCTGACCTACAGCGAGGACTGGATGCGCCCGGACTACGTTCCACCGCAACCACCGGCCACCGAGGCGCCACCGCCGGTCGACGGAACGCCGGCGCCGCTGGCCGCGGAGGCGCCAGCTCCCGCGCCGGTGACACCGACCGATCCGTCCGCCGGCTTGACCGGGATGATGGTTCCCCTCGGAGGTGGCCAATGAGGATTCCGGAGCCGCTTGGCAGAGCGGGCGCCGGTGTCGCCATCGCGGTGGCGCTCGCCGGGTCCTCGGGATGTGGCTGGCACGGCTTGAATTCCCTTCCGCTACCCGGTACCGCCGGTGGCGGGCCAGGTGCCTTCACCATTCAGGCCGAACTGCCCAACGTCACCAACCTGCAACCGAATTCGCGTGTCCGCCTGGGCGACGTGACGGTCGGCAA
>JAOPVI010000304.1 GCA_025966225.1 Mycobacterium sp.
ACACTGCCCATGCCCGCCGAGGTGGTCGACGTTCTGCGCGCCGCTCGCAAGCGCCAGTCCGAGGAGAGGTTGGCGTTCGGCGAAGGGTACGGCTCGGGCGAATACGTTGCGAGCGATGAGGCCGGACAGCCCTACCACCCAAACCTGCTCACGTTCCGATGGGGACGGATGCTCGACGGGCTCGGCATCGAACGGGTGCGGCTCCACGATGCGCGGCATTCGTGCGCGAAGCTGATGCACCTCCGCCACGTCCCAATCGCGGTTATCGCTGCGTGGCTGGGCCACGCCAGCGCCGCCTTCACGCTGTCGGTCTATACGCACAGCCAGGACGACGCTCTGAAGTCCGCCGCAAGTAGTTTCGGACGGGTTGTGACAACTCGTGACACTGAGACCGGATCCAAGGCCTGAGGCCGTAGCCTAAAAACCTCTCTACCAGCATTTTTTCGGTGCCCCCAGTCGGACTCGAACCGACACTGTGCGGATTTTAAGTCCGCTGCCTCTGCCAATTGGGCTATGGGGGCCTCGCAGTTCGAAGCACACTTCAGGCCGATTCGACTTCGCTTAGCCATACTGAGTACCGCAGCGATACCGCAGTGCTGTCGATCGCCTTACCCAGCGCATCGGCCACGCCGGTCAAATCGTCGTTGAGGAGATGGCCGTATCGGTCGAGCGTCATCGCAGCTGTCGCGTGCCCCAAGAGTCTCTGCACAACCTTGACGTTAGCGCCTGCACTGATCGCCAATGCCGCCGTGGTGTGTCTCAGGCCGTGAGGTACCAGGCCTTCCGGCACGATGTCGAGTTTGGATGTCGAGTTCGCGTTGAGTGCAAAGCTGCGGGTGAACCCGTTGTCTGCCGTGTAGGTGCATTGGGACGTGACACCACTGCGGTCGGTGATCTGAGCGTGCATTTCACCGAGGATGGGATTGGTTTTGTGAAACGTCGATCGGGCGGACGTTCGAACCTCCTGCCCTGAGCGGGGCGGCCGGAACTCCGACGTTTTTGCCGTCGCAGGAGGATGTCGCCGAGGGAACGACTGGGTGGCACTCCATGCCGCGACCGCTCCGCTACCTCCATCAAGATCGTGCGTGCACTTGAAGCGCGGTTTTGTCGCGATCGACAACGTCGGCCGAGATCGGTTCCCTCCCTCGCCGACTCCACGCGGTATTGACCGCCAACTTCTTTGCTCGCAGCGGCCTGGACACGTATATGCTTCGTCCGTCGTATGACAACCGAGCACCACGCGGAACGGCCCTGGTGATCGGTGGGGAGGCGAGGGGTTGGGGCATGGGGCGGCATAGCGCTTCGTATATCGCGGAACAGCAGGCACTTTCAACGGGCACGACCGCGGGGGGTGCGGCCAGGTACGTGGGCCGCGTCGGCGGATTGGCGCTGGCACTTGGGCTCGGCGCGGCGGTTGCCGGCGGTGCGGGCCTCGCCCATGCCGATAGCACAGGGGATGCCAAGCCCGGACCGACGGCCGACGGCGGCGGCACGCCCAACGACGTCGACTCGTCCACCAAGACCAAGAAGCCCAAGCTGGGGCTGTTCAACGCGCCGAAGGTGACGCTGGGCAGCGGCGGTACGGCCACGGGCGTGCCCGACCCGGGCGCTCTGTCCGGATTGATTTCGACGCTTCCGCAGCGGATCGCGGGACTGGTCGCCGAGCACACCCCCGGGGCTGGTGGGGCTTCGACCCCGACAACGGGCGGCCGTGTGACGCCTCAGGTCGGCTCACGCGGAAGCACCAGGCACAGCGCCGATTTCAGTCAGGCCAGCCCGATGACCGACACCAAGGTCCCGCAGTTCAGCGGCGCCGTCGAGGACGTTGCCGCGAAACTGCATACCGGTGCTCAGTCCCTCGGCCTGGCACCGTCCACTCCCTCCGCTCCGGATCCGACTCCCCCACAACGCCTCAACGTGTCGTCATACACCGCGATGAACTCAGCCCCCGTGACGGCGTTCGCCGGTCTGGCGCAGAGCTCGGCGGCCCAGAGCACGTTGGTCGCAACGACGGTCTCGAACCTCTTGGTCTCCCTCGGCGGCGTTTCCGGCAGTGGTGGGTCGCCGGTGGCACCTGGGCAGGTCATTCTGGGCGCGCTGCAGCTGGTGCGGCGCGAGCTCGATCAACCCAGCCTCGCCCAGGGACTGAGTTCGACCTCGATCGGCTCGCTCTTCCATCCCACCCCAGCGCCCGTCGTTCCGGCCCTGCCGACCGATCCGGCCACGACAGAAACCCCACTCCCCGGCGACACGGTGCCCACTCCGTACGGCAACATCGGCAAGTGGATGCTGGAGTCCAATGGGCAGATCTCCGACTACGGCGGACAGCCCTACGGCGGCAAGACACTCTTGGAGCCGGTCAACGTCATCATCGTCGACCCGAACTCGAAGTCCGCAGCAGAGTCCGCGGCGAAGATCAACACGGACATGTTCCTGGCGGGATTCCCGGCCCAGCCGATCCACAGCAGCGGCTTCCTGGGACTCATCGGTAGCACGACCTACGGTCAACAAGCCCTTCCGCTCACCGCCTACTCCGACAACTTGTTCATTCTCCAGAACGACCACGGACGCCTGTTCGGACCCGCGACGCTCCCCGACGCCAACAACAACGGGGCAGCGGACGACGGGTATGTCTGGACCGGCGCGTTCAGCACCGAGACACCGACCATCTACAACGGGCTGCCCACCCACGCGTACGTTTCGTCTAACGCGGCCCGCGATGCACTCGTGCTCCGGCTCCTCGCCACCGGCCAGGTGCAGTCCATTGACTACATCCCTCTGGACAATGCGGTCGACACCGACACCACTACGACTGGCGATCACGATGGCTACGCCGTCGTGATCGTGCTGAAGTAGGGCCCGCCTCGATCCTTAGGCGTCCGAACCGGATTCACCGTCACTACCACTGATGCCGCCCCGCCCGCCGTGTCCACCGTTGCCCTGGTGAGTGGTACCGCTGCCCCGAAGATGTCGCTGTGCGCTCCGGAGGGTGGGTCACCGTTCTTGACCACCGCAGAGGAGTCGATATTGAGGATCGCTGCCTTGGCGAAGGGATAGCTCGTACCGACCTGATCGATGAACTGCGTGGGACTGTTGTATGCGCCGGGGGACGCGATCGCGCAAAAGCGAAACAGCGGGCTAAGGCTCAGTGCCATGTCGTGGCTGGAGTAGCACACGGTAAATGTTCCGTCGACGCGCGCAACTACCCCAACAGCATGCGCCGGCTGCAGCGCGTTGCCCCAGTCGGACTCGAACCGACACCGTGCCCGTTGCCCTAGGCAGCTTCCTCAAGGAACCGGGGCGACCGAGTCCGTGGGCGTACAGCGATCAGGTGCCTCGTGCGTACGACACCCAGTGGCCCGTGGAGTACGTAGCGGGCGAGGCCGGAGCTCCCCGTCGCGAATCCGAATTTGGCCTGCCGATAGCCAATTCGCATCCCCGCACCGATGATGATGATTAAGCCGCCCAGTCCGGGTATCGCCGCCACCGTGAGCATGATCAGTGACGGTAAACTCACCAACGTGTCGAGGGCATGCCGGACGAACCTCGTGAGCTCGCGGTCGGCCGCGGGCAACGACATCGGCGAGGACGACGCGGCGTCGGCGTGCATCACCCCGCCGCGGGCATTGATCTCGGCTAGGACGGCTTCGCCGAGTTTCGTCGACGTCGCGCCGCCGCGAATGGTGCTGGGCCCCAACACTGCTGCAGAATCTGCGGACATCAGAAGCGACGCCAGGTCTGACGCCGAGGGGGAACCCGCGGGGTTCCGCTGCGAAGGCAGGCGGGGGGCGGCCTCAGCATCTGCCTGGTACCAGACGGTGCCGAACCAGGAGGAAACAGTGGCGAGGGGTGCGAGGACCAGTTCGACACCCAAGGTGAGCATTGCTCGAAGCACCGTCATGCAGTTATCGGCTGTGATGCAGATTGCGGCGGGGAGCGGGACTACGTCGGCGAGCGGCGCGACGTCGGTCTCAGCAGGAACAGTCGAAGCCGGAACATCCGAGCTTGGAGCGATGGGCACATCGACGTCGGACTCCACGGTGGCCGCAGAGGCGTCATGGGTCGCCGAGGGGGACGCATCGACGGCGGTCGAAACCTCAGGAGCACTCGCCGCCACAGGCGCAGCAACGGAGTCATGACTCGATCCGTTGGTGTCGTCGGCTGGGGCGCTCGCAGAGTTGGCCGCGTCGATTGAACTCGAGGTGGAGTCCGTTCCGAAGTCGGTCATCGGGTACACGTCGGTGGTGCCCGTGACGAGTGTTCCGCCGATGCCTGGAGACTGTGTTTCGGCGGCGTCCGTGGACGGCGTCTCAACGGCACCCGTGGACGGCGTCTCAATGGTGCCCGTCGAGTGCGACGTCGCGGTGTCGTTGTCGTGTGCGGCGGCAACAACTGCGGGTTCACCAGGTTCCCGGCCGGAACCGAGGGTGCTCGTTGGGCGCTCCGCCGTCGACGCAGACTCGCTGTGAGACGACGTCGAGGGAGACCCGATGTCACCACCGCCGGCAGTTGTCGCCGGGTGTTGGCTCTCCCCACCAGCGTCGCCGGTGCTGCTTGCTGAGGGGTTTGCGTCGCTGTCAGCGGTCGCAACCGGTCCGTGGCCCAGGAGCAGTCCCACAGCCAACAGGAAGACAGCTACTGTGCTGCCGACCAAATTCCGAACCACGATCCTGCCCACTTACAGACCGCTACTGGGTCCCCCGGTGAATAAATTGTCAAGAGCCCGCTGAATCGTTACAGCAGATCCAACGACGATAGTCAGAATCCACGTGCGGCGCACGAATACGCACGAGAAAAACGGGTATGAATCGGCGATCGACAGTCGTCCAGCGATGGTGGACTCAAACCAGGCGCCATGAGCTGGATCTTGGCTCTGCGCACGGAGTCGAGGATGGTCTTGCTGGTCGGGGTCTGCATGCCGTACTCAACGGTGAACTTCGTGCCGTCACAAGGCGATCACGTCCGCGCGGATGTGGCAAGGCCTCCGGGGCGGGTTTGCGGCGGTCCCCGGCGGGTACAGATGTGTCCCAGATCCGCTGCGTTCGAAGGAGACACATGCGCAGGGAGTTTCACCGCCAACTGGCGGTCCTCCGCGCAGACCTCGGCGACATGTGCGAACTGTCCGGAGTCGCCGCCCGACGCGCCACCACCGCACTGCTCGAGGTCGACGCCGAAAGCGCCGAGCAGGTCCTCACCGACGTCGAACGGCTCCGACGGCTCAACAACGCCGTCGAGCGCCGCGCAGTCAGCATCCTCGCGCGCCAGGCCCCGGTGGCCGGTGACCTGCGGGCCACCGTCACCGCCATCCAGATCGCCGCCGACGCCGACCGGATGGGCGGACTTGCCGCGCACACGGCCCAGCTGTGCCTGCGCCGTCACCCCCAACCCGTGGTGCCCGACGAACTCCGCGATTCCTTCGCCCAGATGGGTGAGATCGCCGTCGCCGTCGCCGAACGCTGCCGCGCGGCCGTGCTCGCCGCCGACTGCGCCGAGGCCCAACGCGTCGGCGAAGACGACCGGGCGATGGACGCATTGCACCGGAGGCTGTTCACGACCGTGATGAGTCCACAGTGGCCTCACGGCCCAAGCGTCGCCATCGATATGGTGCTGCTCGGCAGGTTCTACGGGCGTTTCGCCGATCACGCAGCAGAGATTGCACGCCGGGTGATCTTTCAAACGACGGGCAGCTACGCGTCCGACCTGATCGCACCGCAGCGGTAGGGCACGGCGCCACGCACCGTTTGGGTGCCGGATCGGATGGGTAAGTCGCTGCGGTACCGACAGGAGGAGTCCGTCGCAATGAGTCGCACATCCAGGGCGCTTTATGCCCTGCTTTCGGTCGCAACGAGCGTCGCCGGCGGCATGATCGCGGGATCGGTCTTCAGTCAGATCTGGCAGCGCCGCCCCCGCGGGGATGCGCACCTTCCTGCCGACCGTGACGTCGATAGTTAGGACACGCCGATGACCGTGACCCGAGACGTAGCCGCCACCCGAGCGCAGGTGTGGGACGTGCTGGCCGACGGCTGGAGCTACTCCGGCTGGGTGGTCGGCAACAGCCGGATCCGCGCCGTCAGCACCAACTGGCCGGCCCCAGGCGCCCGCATCCTGCACTCGATCGGCACCTGGCCCGCCGTCATCAACGACGAGACCGTCGTCGAAAGCTGCACGACCGGTGAACAACTCGTGCTCCTGGCGAAGGTGCGCCCGGCCGCCAAGGCCCGCATCACCATGACGCTGACCGACGTCCCTGGCGGCTGCCGGGTGGCGATGACTGAGGTGGCCGTGTCGCGTCCACTGCGGTGGATCCCCGACAGCGTGCAGCTCGCTGGGGTGGCGCCGCGCAACCGGGAATGCACCTGGCGGCTGGCCCGGATCGCGGAAAACCACGATGCCGACGCCGACGAGCACTAGGCCCCCGGCCCGCGGCGAGGTCGACGCCGTGGTCGTCGGCGCGGGGCACAACGGACTGGTAGCCGCGGCCCTGCTGGCCGACGCCGGCTGGGACGTGCTGGTGCTCGAAGCCCAGCCCGATCCCGGCGGCGCGGTGCGCAGCGCCGAACTGTTCCCCGGCTACGTCAGCGACCTGTACAGCGCGTTCTATCCGATGTCGGTGGTGTCCCCGGCGCTGCGCGCCTTGCGCCTCGAAGAGCACGGCCTGCGGTGGGCCCACGCCCCCGCCGTGGTCGGGCACGCGCGGAGCGCGTCTGATGAGGATGCGCCGGTCATCTACCGTGACCCCGCTCGTACCGCCGCCGAATTGGCCCGCGGACAGGCCGGCGATGGCGACAACTGGTGGCGCTTGGTCGAACTGTGGCGAACGATCAAGGAGCCGCTGCTGGGGATGTTGTTCTCACCGTTCCCGCCGCTGCGCGCACCACTGCAGCTGCTGCACCGACTGGGAACCGCTGAAGCGCTGCGAGTCGCGCGGCTGTTGATGCTGCCCGCGTCAGTGCTGGCGCAGGAAGTGTTCGACGGGGACGCCGCTCGGCTGCTGTTGCTCGGCAACGCCATGCACGCCGACGTGCCGATCGACGCACCGGGCAGCGGCGTGATGGGTTTCCTGATGACGATGCTCGCCCAGGACGTGGGTTTCCCGGTGCCGGTAGGCGGCGCCGGGCGGCTCACCGCGGCACTGGTCGCACGGGGAGCCTCGGCGGGCGCCCAGCTGGAATGCGGTCAAACGGTCGACGCCATCGAGGTCCGCGACGGCCGGGCGGTGGCCGTGCACACCGCAGGCGGTCGCACGGTTCGGGTGCGTCGCGCGGTCGTCGCCGACCTCTCGGCGCCCGCGCTCTATCAGCAGCTGATGCCCAGCGTCGCCGTACCCGACCGTCTTCGGCAGGACCTGCAGCACTTCACCTGGGACACACCGGTGGTGAAGGTGAACTATGCGCTCGACGCGCCCGTCCCGTGGCGCTCGAAGAGCTTGCGTGGTGTCGGCACGATCCATTTGGGGGCCGATCATCACGGGCTCATCCGCTGGCTCGCAGACCTGAACACCGCCACCGTGCCCGACAAGCCGTTCCTTCTCTTCGGGCAGATGACCACGGCCGATCCCAGCCGCTCGCCAGCCGGCACCGAAAGCGCCTGGGCCTACACGCATCTGCCCCGCGACACCAACGACGACGAGTCTGCCGACCGGCTGGCGGTCGCAATCGACCGGGTGCTCGAGGAACACGCACCCGGCGTCACCGACCACGTCGTCGGAAGAGTGGTGCAACGGCCCTCGGACCTGGAGGCGAACAACGCGAACCTGTCCGGCGGCGCCATCAACGGTGGCACCGCCCAGCTGCAACAACAGATCATCTTCCGTCCGACACCCGGCTTTGGCCGCGCCGAAACTCCCGTCGCCAATGTCTTCCTGGGCAGCGCCTCGGCCGCTCCCGGCGGCAGCGTGCACGGCATCTGCGGCCGCAACGCCGCCCAGGCGGCGCTGAAATCCGACGGCCTGCGGGGGTGGCCGCGTCGTCGGCTCAATCAGACGGTGATCTCGCTCGTAATGAGGTAACGCGCCCGACCGCCCTCGCCCGCAGGATCGCATAACCGCGGTGCCGCGACAGCCCCACCGCCTCAGCAGCATCCCTGATCGGCACACCAGCATCGACCAGCTTTGCCAACCGATCCCCAAACCGAACACAGTCCTCCGAAAACGACACGGTCGCCGCAACCTCTCAAATTGAGAGTGTTGCGACGACCGCGTGAACCCGCCCCGCCCAGTGCCACGGGCCTTGCACTGACGAGGATGTCAGCGGCGCTACACGGTTCCGGTAGCGCCCTGCCCTGCGTCGTGGGTGCCCGCCGGGGCGCCGGTGTCGTTGTGGTTGCGGCCCAGGGCGATACCGAGTGCGAGCATGCCGACGGCCAGCCCGAGGTGCAGCCAGTTGTCGGCGTTATTGACCGGGACGAAGTTCATGGAGCTGTCGTGGTCGATCACCAGCCCATAGAGGAACAGGACCAGATAGATCATGCCGCCGCCGATCAGGTAGGACCGAGCGGAATTGAAGGTGCGGGCTAACGCTATTCCGGCGACACCGAACACCAGGTGCACGATGTTGTGCAGGACGGACACGTTGAACACGCCCAACAGCGCGGCCTCGGAATGGTGGCCAGCGAACGTCAGCTGGTCGTACTGGCTGGTGATACCGGGCACGAAGCCAAGCGCTCCAACCAAGAGGAAGACGGCGCCGACGGCCAGCGCCGCTTTCTGAACCGGGGTCCGCACCGACATCCCCGGCACGGCCGGCTGAGGATCGGAGGAATGGGGGGGAATATGAGTGGGCATGACGGCGCCTTCCTGTGTTTGGGTGCCGACAGATCCCGGAGGCTGGAGACTCAGTCGACTCTCGACACATACCCCCCGACGGAAGGTCAAACACCTCCGTCGTCGCTGGCCTCACGCGAGGGCAAGTCGGATGCGCGACAACATCGAGGACAGCTGCGCCGCGGGTGGGCGGATCACCATCGAACCGGCTCGAACTCACCGAGGTCGATCCCGCATACCAGCCCTCGCCGACGGACGGCTGTTGGGCCGACGGACCGCTGTTGGTTTGTCAGGCCTACTGCGGACAATGCCCGACCGCCGCCGCGGCAAGGGAATGGCCGTCAGTCCGATGCACCTTCGGTGTCATCGAAGAACGACCAGTCACCGTCGTGCTCGACTTCCATCCGCCACCCCAGCTCGGAGTTGTCGGCGCGGGCATCGACGAACCA
>JAOPVI010000325.1 GCA_025966225.1 Mycobacterium sp.
CGATCGGCCGCTAGCAGAATCCCCTGTTGCTGTGTCGATTGGGAACATGACTGGAGATCCGCCGCGACGATGATCATCTTGCATCCCGAACCCAATCGTCTCGACAACAGCAGGCGGCCGACATTCCGGTCGGGCGACATCGGTGCTCCGGCAGTCGAACGACGTTCGCGAACTGCTGAGCTCGGCTACGGAAGCCAGGCAGTGAGGATCGCGTGAACTGCCGGCTCTGTGGCTCGAGCCGACTGCTCAGTGTGTTGGACCTTGGTGCGACTCCGCCCTGCGAAAAGTTCCTCACCGCGGACGAGTTGGATATGCCCGAAACGACCTATCCGCTACACCTGCGACTCTGCGAGGACTGTCTGCTTCTGCAGATTCCCGCCCTCATCACGCCGGAGGAAACTTTCACCGAATACGCGTACTTCTCGTCGTTCTCGGATAGTTGGGTGCAACACGCAAAGAGTTTCGTCGACGACGCGGTTGAGCGGCTCCAGCTCGGAGCCGACTCGTTCGTCGTCGAAGTCGCCAGCAATGACGGCTATCTGTTGCAGCACGCCGTCGCCGCGGGTATCCCATGCCTTGGCATCGAGCCGTCGGTGAACGTCGGCGCCGCCGCCCGCGAGCGCGGTGTGCCGACCGAAACCGGCTTTCTGGACCAAGAATTGGCTCACGCGGTGTGCGCCGAGCACGGGCAGGCAGACCTAGTCATCGCGAACAACGTCTATGCGCACATCCCCGACTTGATCGGATTCACCCGGTCGCTGCGGGTGTTGCTCGCCGACGACGGCTGGCTGAGTATCGAGGTGCACCACGCGCAGAACCTGGTGAGCCTCGGACAGTTCGACACCATCTATCACGAGCACTTCCAGTACTACACACTTCTCTCGGCTCAACGCGCGCTCGCCACAGCCGGTTTGACCGTTGTGGATGCCGAACTGATTCCGACTCACGGAGGTTCGCTTCGGGTATGGGCGCGGCCAACAGAGGCTGCAGACACGCCAGGGGACCGGGTGTACGAGATCCTTCGTCTTGAGGAAGCGGCCGGTCTCCATCACGTCGACGGTTACCTACAGCTGCGGCCTCGCACCGAGGCGATTCGCCACGACCTGTTGCGATTCCTGTTGCGCTGCCGCACGGAGGGTAAGCGAGTCGTCGGCTACGGGGCGCCGGGCAAAGGCAACACATTGCTCAATTTCTGCGGTATTCGCAGTGACCTTCTCGAGTACACCGTGGACCGAAACCCATACAAACATGGCCGTTTCACGCCGGGCACCCGCATCCCGATACACGATCCGGCGTTGCTCGCCAAGGACCGCCCGGATGTGGTCGTGGCCCTGCCCTGGAATCTCGAAGTCGAGCTCACAGAACAGCTCGAGTACATCGCGGATTGGGGCGGGCAGCTCGTCTTCCCGCTTCCCACTCTGCACGAAGCGGCAGGTGCGGTGTCAAATATGCCCGGAAGGCGAATGTCATGAAGGTAGTCCTGTTCTGCGGCGGTTATGGCATGCGGATGCGCAACAGCGAACACGACGACATCCCAAAGCCGATGCAGATGGTCGGTCCACGTCCGTTGATCTGGCATGTGATGCGCTACTACGCGCACTTCGGTCACAAAGAATTCATCCTGTGCCTCGGCTACGGCGGTTGGCACATCAAGGACTACTTCCTGAAGTACCAGGAGGCCGCATCGAACGATTTCGTGATGCGGGACAGGCAGGTGGAACTACTGCATTCCGACATCGGCGACTGGTCGATCACCTTCGTCGACACCGGACTCGAATCAGCGATCGGCGAACGTCTGCGGCGGGTGCGGGCTCACATCGGCGGAGACCCGTACTTCCTCGCCAATTACGCCGACGTGCTGACCGACGCACCGATGGACGACGTCGTCGCGAAATTCCATGCGTCCGGTGCGGCCGCATCGATGATGCTGGTGCCACCGCAACAGTCGTTTCATTGTGTCCATGTCAGTGAAGCGGGCGAGGTCAAGGACATCGTTCCGGTCTCCGATCTTTCGGTGTGGGTCAATGGCGGGTTCTTCGTGCTCTCACAGGACGTGTTCGACGTGCTGCCCGAGGGTGGGGATCTCGTGGCGGACGCCTGCGAAACGCTTGCGGGCCAGGGCCGGCTGTACGGCTACAAGCACGAGGGCTTTTGGAAACCGGCGGACACCTTCAAGGAGCGGGCCGAATTGGACGCCGGGTACCACCGGGGCAAGCGCCCGTGGATGGTGTGGGAGGACAACTCCGGCCACAAAGAATTGGAAACTGCCCTCGCGGCGTTGCGATGATCCAACTCTCCACCGGCGCGGTTGGCGAGATCGCCGTGGTCGGGGCTCACTGTGATGACATCGCCATCGGGTTGGGTGGCACGCTGTTGACGTTGGCGGCCAACGAGCCCGGCTTGCGGGTTCGGGCATTGGTCCTGTCCGGCCAGGGGACGCCTCGCGAAGACGAAGAGTTGGCCGCGCTGAATGCCTTCTGCCCCGGTGCCGACCTCGAGGTTGACGTCTTCGACATCCCCGACGGACGGGCGCCCGCGCATTGGGGCCGTGTCAAGGACCTGCTCGCCGATTTCCGCCGAAGGACCACTGCCAAAGTGGTTTTCGGCCCTCAGCGTGGCGACGCGCACCAGGATCACCGGCTGCTCGCCGAACTATTACCAACTGAGTTTCGCGACCAGCTCATCCTGGGCTACGAGATCCTGAAATGGGAGGCGGATACGCCGCACCCCAACGTTTTCCATCCACTGGTTTCCGAAGTCGCGCTGGAGAAGGCCCGCCTGCTGCACAAGACCTATCCGTCACAGGTGGCGCACGACTGGTTCGACGAGGACTCCTTCCTTGGCCTCTCCCGGCTGCGCGGCGTGCAATGTCGCAGCGCGCACGCCGAAGCATTCGTGCTGGAGAAGGCAACATTGACGTTCGGAGGCCACTGACATGCGCGTACTGCTGACAGGACACCAGGGCTACCTCGGGACGGTGATGGCGCCGGTCCTGCGGCTGGCCGGGCACGACGTCGTAGGGCTCGATTCCGGCTATTTCGCCGAATGCGTGCTGGGCCCCGCCCCCGACGACCCGCCGGGCCTCGCGGGCGATCGGCCCGTCGACCTGCGCGACGTATCGGCCGAGCAACTGGCCGGATTCGACGCCGTGGTACACCTCGCTGCGTTGTCAAACGATCCGCTCGGCGCCCTGGCGCCCGAGGTCACCTTCGACATCAACCACCACGCCTCGGTGCGGCTGGCAAGGCTTGCCAAAGAGGCCGGGGTCTCGCGGTTTCTCTATGCGTCGACGTGTTCCGTCTATGGCGCCGCCGGCGAGGAGTTGGTCACCGAAGACGCGCCGCTGCGACCACTCACTCCTTACGCGGAAAGCAAAGTGCGAGTCGAGGATGACGCCGCGGCGATGGCAGACGCCGACTTCGCGCCCGTGTTCCTCCGCAACGCAACGGCGTTCGGCTTCTCTCCGCGACTGCGCGCTGACATCGTGCTCAATAATTTGGTGGGTCATGCGGTGCTGACCGGTGACGTTCGAGTGCTCTCCGATGGGACGCCGTGGCGGCCGTTGGTGCACGCGCTTGACATCGCGAAGGCCTTCGCCACTTGCCTGGTCGCACCAGTCGAGGCGATCTACTGTCGAGCGTTCAACATTGGCACCGAGTCGAACAACCTCACGGTCGCTGAGATCGCCGAGGCGGTCGTCGCCGCGGTGCCCGACTCGAAGCTCCTAATTACCGGTGAAAGCGGACCGGACCCACGCTCCTACCGTGTCGACTTCGCCCGTGCCCGTGACATTCTCGGCTATGAGGCAACGTGGTCGATCCCCGATGGGGCCGCCGAGCTCTACGGCAAATACACGGCGTACGGCCTGACCGCCGAAGCCTTCGGACAGAAGTTCACCAGGCTGCCGCATCTGGAGAGGTTGGGTCGAGAGGGCTTCCTCGACGAGTCGATGCGCAGGCTCACCGCAGGTGTGTGAGCGTCTCCTTCCAACTCGACGCGCTGGCGTCCCGAGCCGAGACCACCGTCACCGGCAGCGGCCATGCGATCGAGAGTTCGGGATCGTCGTAGGCCACCCCGATGTCCTCAGCCGGATCATGCAGACGATCGATTCGGTAGCAGACGTCCGCAATCGCCGTGAGCGCCTGGGATCCGTGCAGGAACCCCGGCGGGATGTAGAGCTGCCGAAAGTCGTTGTCGCCCAACAGGACTGCCTGTTGCTTGCCAAAGGTCGGCGAATCTCGTCGGATGTCGACAAGAACGTCGTGAACCGCACCATGCTGCCATGAGAGGCTGTCGAGGATGCGATAACGCGTACTTGCACCGAGTGCTCGATCTGGGCAAAGTGCCAGCCGCCGACTACTTCCCAGCTGCCGCGGAGCCGGTGAGTGCGGCGGAGTCAGCGCATCCGCTCGCGATGGAGCTGTGCGTCGCGTGCGGGCTCGCTCAGCTGGCTGACGACGACACGGTGGCGGACGAGCCGCGCGGCGTGGAACCGCAGGCCCTGCGGGACCAAGCCGTCGATGCGCTCCGGTGCGTCGCCGATGCGGGCTGGCTGCGTGGCACGACGGCGCGCGAGTTCGGCAGCCCACACGGCGGCACGTGGTTGCCGTTGTTGTCCGAACGGGGCTACAGCGAGTCCGAACACGCAAGGCTGGTGTTGGATTGTTTCGGCATCATGCACGAGCCCGACCAGCGAGCTGCGTTCAAAGCGCGCGCGGCGGCGACCGCGCAGGATGGGGTGTTGTTACTGCAGTTCCACTCACTGACGGCAATCCTGAAGCAGGGACAATGGAATGCCCTGCGCCACGGCCACTTCGCCTACTATTCGTTGACCGCGCTCACACGTCTGCTCCGGGCTGCCGGAATGAGCGTGGCGACAGCCTGGGAGTTCGATCTGTATGGCGGAACCGTCATGGTCGCCGCGGTCCACGGTCAAGTCGCGTCGGACGCACGCGTTCGAGAGCTCCTCCGCTACGAGGCGCAATACGGCGTGACGGAGCCCGAGGTCGTTGCACGGTTACAGCAGGCAACTGACAATCACGCCGCGGGCCTTCGAGACTGGCTCGATACGCACGCCCGAGCCGGCCGGCGGGTGTACGGATACGGTGCCGCGTCTCGCACTGTCGCGCTGCTCAGTATCGCCGAGATCGACACGCGGCGCTTGATAGCCATCGCAGACGCATCACCTGCCAAGCAGGGCCGCCGGATGCCGGGGACCGACGTCGCGATCATTTCACCCGAGCAGCTCATCGCGGACCAACCCGACCATGTCCTCCTGACCCTGCCGGATCTCTATGACGAAATCCGGGAACGGTATCCGCAGCTCGACGGGCGTTGGGTCATTGATCCTGGACCGCAGGGCGTGAACGCTACCCAACAGGACCCGGACCTAATCGAGCCGGCGTAGCCGCGGGGCGTAGAGGTCCAGTCGAAGAACCTCGTCGAATCGCTCGACGAGCGCCTCCACGTCGTCGAGCGTGTGGACGAGCCGACCGCTGAGCACATCGCCGAATCCCTTTGCGAGCCACGTGATCAGCGCGGCCGATCGTGCCGCGTCGACGGTCCCGTGCTCACCCAACCGGGGTAGCCAGCGTGCCGCGACTGCCGAATCTCGAGCCGTGCGCGTCATCTTGGTGTCTGTGAAGGCAGGGGCTACGGCGAATGCGCTGACCCCATGTGACTCGAGCGACGCGGCGAGCGCCTCGGTCAGGCTCACAACGCCTGCCTTTCCCGCGGAGTAGCCGCTCTGGTAAGGACTGGGCCGCACTGCGGCGTAGCTCGTCAGATTGACGATCCGCCCGCGCTTCCGAGAGATCATGCCGGGGACCACCGCCTGGCAGCAGATGAATGTCCCACGCAGGCTGGTCTTTACGTCGGTCCACCAATCGTCAGCATCGACCTCCCAAACGGGTCCGATGGCATTCATTGTGCCTGCGTTGTTCACGAGCAGGTCGATGTCCGAAAGGTGCTGTTCTATGCCGGTGACGGCTTCGGCGACGGACCTCGTGTCGGTGACGTCAGCGACGGCGACGAACTGCTCGCCTCCTCGTTGTTTGACTTCAGCGGCCGTCGTTTCAAGCTCTGTTCGGGTTCGGGCTACGAGTCCGACCGCGAAACCGGCATCTGCGAGCGCGATTGCCGTGGCACGCCCGATCCCGCGCCCGGCCCCAGTGATCATGGCAACCGGGGCAGCGGCGTTTCCCCGAGCTCGTTCGTTCATGCGCTTCCGGCGCTAGCCGATATCCGCATTGGCGAGGTACCTCGCCTGGTGCCTGTTACGACGCCCGGGTTTCGCCCGACGCCCTCGGCGACGCGACGATCCCGTCGGAAGCATGGTGGACACAGCGGAAATCCGGGCGTCGCTGTCGCGAGCGAGTTGCCTCGCCATGCGGACGGTGTCGTTGACGTCTCGCCCGATCATGGCGACGATGACGATCTGACTGGCGTATTCGGCGGCCTCTGGCAAGGACGGGCAGGTGTCGATGGAGCCTCCGTCGATGATCGACGTGAATTCGACGGTCACATCTTGGGGGCACACGATCGGTTCGAACGGAATACCGCTGAGCAGATGCACCACCCTTACGGAGCAGTGCTCAGCGGCCGCGAACGCGATGAGGTCGGCCACTTCGTCGGTACCTGAGTCCACCGACGCGCCGACAAGCAGAATCGTTCCGGAGCGGGGAGCAGGGAGTTGGGCGTACAACGTCCGCGCGAGCTGCTCGTATTCGTCGCTCGATTCGTCCAGTGTCCCGAGCCGAACGGTCGGCAGGAGAACATTCTCGATCTGGCTCTCCAGCACGGCCACCGAGGTGATGACGCCGACCCGCTTCCGCCACGCGAGCACTGCCGCTAGGCCAAGCACTCCACCGAGCAGGCCGCCGCCGGCCGCCCCCAACGACCAGTCGGGTGCACCCTTCACCGGCACGATCGCAGGCGCTGATACCACCTGAACGCCTGCGGAGCGCTGGGTCTGGACTTCGATGGCGAGCCGCTGTGTCTTGAGTTGTTGGATCCGCGTCTGGATGTCGTCCGGCCGGGTGCCGTTCGATGCGTCGTTCACGGAGTTCGCGCCACGCGAAGCGTCCGGGTCGCCAGCAGCGGCCTGTTCCAGCGGAGCAATCACCTTGTCGAGGGCGTCCATGGCCGCCTGGCCACGTTCATGCGCTTGCTGCAGCAAGTGGTTGCCATAAACCGTCAGCGCTGCCTCGACCGTCCGCAGCGACTCGGGTGCGTCCGGCTGTGCGGACGACAACGTGATGAGCGTCGATTGAACGTCCTGGATCGCCGTGATGGGCGCAGGCTTCGTTTCATTGAGTTGTTTCGCGACGCCAGCGGCAAAGCCGGGCGACGCAAAGTAAGTGATCTCACCGGAGATGTAGTCCTGCAGCAAGTCAGGAGAAGAATTGGCGCCGCTCATGATCTGATTCGGATCGATCGGCTGGTAGATCCTTATCATCGCGGTGGCTTCGTTGGCATTCGACGCGTCAAATGTCAGAGCGCCCGCGACGGCCCCGAGCAATATTCCGACGAGCACCGCCCGCCATGCCGGCGTCGTCCATCGAGAAATCGCCGCTCGTGCGTTCCTGCGCATTCCCGCTCCAACTCAATCGGGTGCCCTCTTCTGGTCCGAGGGCACGACCAACTGCCAGGGTCGTAATCGGCACCTCTAGCGATTCGTCAGCTAACTGTGCATATGAATGCTGACGATCCGTGTGCACCCAGCCCCTCCGCGAGCAACCGTCGGTCACCGGTGAGGTTGACGTCGAGGTCGTGCCACCCGAGGAGGTTGTCGCGCACACCCTTGACGAACCGCTGCGCGTGACGTACCCGAACTGTATCATCAACCGCAGACTCATGCGTTGCCATAAATGCGAAATGTTGCTCATAGCGCACTAGCTGCGTGTGCCTCACGCAACCCGTTCATGCCAGTCAACCCACGCAGATGCGCATCGAAGAGTCGAAAAAGTACAGCAAGTGAGCTTTCAGCAACGGCCTGAGAGATGTAGCGAAATTAGCTGTAATTGACGTCGCAGGTAGCGTCCCTCGTTCGGGCCCCAGCCCGCTCCGGCGGGGGCGGAGGCGGCGTTGACGCCGGAGCTGCGCTGCGCGGACGCTCGCCTTCGCCCGCGCGGATTCGAAGCGATCTGATACGCTCCCCGAAGTGTTCATGACGTTGCTGTATCGACCGGGGCAAACACTATTTGTCGGCTTGATGATGCACCAGACTCGATTGAGCGGGCCGACGACGAGAACGAGCGATGGAGTACGTGTGAGGAATGCGCCCAGGCGCGCGACGTTCCGAATGGGCCGACCGTGACGACCAAAGTAAGTGCACACGTCGAGCTACGCCGCAGCTTCGGCTGGCGAATGGTGGCTGCTACCGTTGGTATGGCTTCGGCGTTTCTACTCACCGTCATAATCGTGCGGACACTCGATACCCGCGAGGCCGCGACATTCTTCGCAATTGTTGCGGCGCTGTCGATCGGACCCATGATCGGGCGACTGGGGTTGGGGCCGAACGTCATTCGGCTGATACCCGGGGAGTCAGATCCGAACGTACGACGCCGGATCGCCGGCACACACCTGCAGGCGACATTTCTTCTTTCCTGCGCCAGCGCACCGGTAATCGCCTTCATCGGGTGCAACGGATTGATCGGACTATCGATCTTCGTGCCAGCGTTCGTCCTGACGACGCTCCTCATCATCACCGAGTCCACCAGGCTCATGGTCAGCGATATCTTCGCCGCCGTCGGTCGCGTACACGCATCGGTCGCCACGATGCACTACATCCGCAGTTTCCTGGCGCTGCCCTTCGTGGCCTTCGTGGTCTTCGGACTCGGCCGACCGTCGTTGTTGGCAGTGTTGGCAACGTATCTCGTCGTCGCGCTCGTTCAGCTGGCCGTCGCGTTGTGGCACGGCCGCACTGTGATCGCCTTTCTGGGCTTCGCCGACGGGGTTTCGACCGTGCGCACCGCCATCGGGCAAGGCCTGCTCATATTCGGTTTGGACTTCTCCGAGTTCATGATGATGCAGGGCACGATCTGGCTGGCGACGGCCGCATTCCTGCCCTTGGAGGCGACCCAGTACGCGGCGGCCGTAACTCTTGCGATGCAGGTCACCGTCCTGGAAAGTTTGTCCGCCCTCGCTGTCGTACCGCCAGCCGCCCGGCTCTGGGCGGCCGGTCGCAAGGATCAGGTCGTAAGGACGCTTTCCAACGCGGCGACACTCAACACTGCGGTGGTGTTCGTGGTGCTCGCCCTGTTGGCGCTCTTCGGCCCATACGCGCTCGAACTCGCTTATGGCCACGCCATGCGTCCCGCGGCAACGATGTTGATGATCCTGGCCGCCAGTGCAGTGTTCCAGGCGTTCTTCAACAGAAGCATCACGATGCTCATCGTCAGCGGTCACATCGAGGACGCCACTCGCACGGCACTCGTCGTCCTGGCGGTGTCCCTGCCGTGCGCGGTTGCGGCCGCGTGGCTAGGCGGACCGATCGCGCTGGCCGTGGTGACGGCGGCTAGTGCATCCGCGATGCCCACCTGCCAGTGGCTCACGGCACGCAAGATGCTGGGCCGGGGCGCACGTGCCAACTACGACCTCGTCCGCGCCGTGCGGGAGTTGGCGAAGGATCCTGATGCGTGAGGTGCAACGTCAGCGGATTGCGCTGGACACACGGGCGGGCGTGATCGCGTGGCCGTGATTACTCGCACCCGAGCCGTGCCGGCGGCCGTGAAGCACTCGCCGCCGAGCGTGTGGTGGCTCTCGCCGGTCACCGTGTCCTTGTTCATCGCGGTCGTGTCAATCGTGCCGACGGCGCTGATCAGTGACCTCCAGTTTCGGACTCTTTGGCGGACACCGAAATCCATCACCCCGGAAACTCTGCTGCTCTTCGGGTGCGGGGCCGGTGCGCTGGCCTTCGGTGCCCTGATCATGACGACGTTGGCACCCGCGACGCGGCCGCTGCGATCGCAATGGCCGGTCTTGAGCGAGAGCTCCTTCGGGCTGCTGCGCCGAGCGAGCACCGTGCTTACGACGGTGACAGTCATCGGATATGCCGGTTTCGCCGTCCTGGTCGCGCTGTCGGGCATGAGCCTCGCCGAGTTGATAACGGGTTCTGCGGCGCACAAGGCCGGAGTCGAGGTGCGCGACGTCGTCGGCACGATCCCTGGCGTGACGACGATGACGCAATTCGGCGTTGCCGCCGTAGTGGTCTCCACCACGCTTTTGGTGCACGGATATTCGCGTGCGGAATTGGCAAAGCTGTTGGTCGTGATCGGGTGCGCATTGCCCAGGGCCTACATATTTTCGGAGCGCCTGGCGATCCTGGAGTTGGTGGTTCCGATGACGGTGATCTTCGCGGCACACCTGTCGGCTCGGGGCGGGCTGCGCCGGAAATTGATGCAGGTCATTCCGGTCGTCGGGTTTTTCGCCGTGATCGCGATGTTCGGGTTCTTCGAGTACTTCCGGTCGTGGACCTACTACCGGACGCACACGTCGACGTCCTACGTGCAGTTCGTAGCCAGCCGATTCGCCGGGTACTACACAACGGCGCTCAACAACGGCCAGCTGGTGCTCGAGTATCTCCAGTGGCCGACGCGTATTCCGTACAACACCTTGGAGGCCCTCTGGACGGCGCCCGGCGTTCAACGCGCCAACGCCTACGAGCTCCTTGGCGGCCACCAACCGCCGCACATCCGGGAAGACTCGAAATCGATCTATACCAGTGTGCTGAATCATTACGGGAATCCTGAATTCAACAACCAGAGTGGATATGTCGGCGCATTCGTCGACTACGGCCGAGTCGGCGGCGTCGTTTGCATGCTCCTCATCGGCTTGCTCGCGGGATTTCTATATCGCCAGTTCTGCCAGGGCAAGCCGGTGGGTCTTTTCGTCTACCCCGTGGTGTTCATCGGTCTGGTGGAGCTGCCGCGCTACATCTACTGGGCCCAGGGCAGAGCGACGTACGCATGGATCGGACTGTTGGTGGTGGCGCTACTGGTGTCACGAAGTGAAGCGCGGGCCAAAGCGAAGGCGGGACCATGAGGATCAAATTGTCCGACAAGCGCGCGCGTATGACGAGCAAGGTCGCGCTCGTCGCCGTCGCCGTCGCGGCAGCGGCTTTTGTCTGTGTCGATTCAGCGTCGCTATCCCGCGGCGCTCCTGGCACTGGTGACCTCCAAGCCCAGCTCGACGCGTTGCAGCCGGGCGAAACCCTGAAGCTCGAGCCGCGCGTGTACTCCCACAGCGGAGTGCTCAAGCTACGTGTGCCCGGCGTGCACATCGACGGCAACGGCGCGACATTCCAGGCCACGAATGACGAGACATCGGCCGTGCAAATCGTGGCGGACGGTGTGCAACTGAGCGATTTGACCCTCACCGCTCCCGCTGGCGGAAAGCGATGGTCTGGTCTCGATCAGCACAAGTTGGTGTTGTCGGGTGCTCGGGACAGCGTGACCCACGTGTCGATAGCGGGTTCGGCGGCCGCGGGAATCTTCGTCGACGGGGCGAGCGGCTTCAAGATCTCCGACGTCAACGTGACCGGCACCCGCGCCGACGGGATTCACATGACCGGTGGAAGCAACCACGGCACGGTTGACGACGTCAGAACCAATCAGACCGGCGATGACGGTGTCGCGGTCGTGTCCTATGCGGCAGATGCCGCGCCGTGCAGCGATATTCAGTTGAACCGCGTCAACGTCGGAGGCACCACTTGGGGGAGAGGCATCTCCGTCGTCGGGGGAAGAAACGTTGCGATCGCTGGTTTCTCGGTAGCGAACACGAGCGCCGCCGGCGTGTACGTCGCCACGGAAGGTGGCTATGACACCGACTCCGTCGACACCGTGACGATCTCCGACGGCACGGTGAACGGTGTCAACCACGACCCCGACGTGGTGCAGGGCGCCATCCTGGTGTACTCGGGGAATCCGGGGAAACACGTGTCAGGCGTGCAGATCTCACGGGTGTCCATTGCCGGCACGTCCGAGACTGCCACGCGCAATGTCGGTCTGATCACGGACGGCGGCTCAGTCGACGGAATCTCGCTCACAGACATCAGCATTCGCGATTCGCAATTGCCCGCGTTTTTCACCGATGCGCCCGCTGGGAGCTTCAGCACATCGGGCTGGGCTCTTCAGGGCAGTCCGATCACGGCGAATTAGATCCGCTGTCGCGGTGCAAGGACAGAAAGGGAGACGTCGATGACGCAGGTGCACGTCAACGGAAAGTGGCTGGCCCAACAGCTCACGGGCACACAGCGATACGCCGCGGGGATGGTCGACGCGATCATGTCCGCGGACCGCCTCGACTTGGTGGTCCATCTCCCTGCAGGGGTACAAGTGCCCGAATCGATGGTGCGCCCCGGGGTTCGCATCCGCCACGCGCCGGTCACGGGGATCGTGTTCGAACAGCTTTACCTGCCACTCGCGACAGTGGGAGAACTGCTGCTGAACTTCGCCGGGCCTGCGCCATTGTTGAAGCGCCGTCAACTGGTGACAATGCACGACGCGACGCTCTTTCGATATCCCAGAACCTTTAGCTGGGCCTTCGTCGCGTTCTACGCCGTGATGTATTGGCTGCTCGGTCGTACCGCCCGGCAGCTGCTCACCGTGTCACGGTTCAGTGCGGCGGAGTTGGCGAGCGTCTTGCGCATCCCGGCGAGCCGCTTCATCGTGGCGGGCTGCGCTGCCGACTCGCTGTGCGCGGTCGAGCCCACCCGGCCAGAGCTCGAGTTGAGCGGCGACCAGTATCTGGTGGTCGCGACGCGGGCCCGGCACAAGAATCTGGTTGCGCCACTGATCGCGGTTGCAGAGTCCGGGCGCGACGTGGTGGTGGTCGGGGGCGGCGGCGGCGACCAAGTCTTCGCGGCCACATCATCATTGGACAGGCACGCAATGCTCGCGGGGCGGTTGCTGGACGCCGAACTCGTATGGCTGTACCGCAACAGTCGGGCACTCATCTTCCCGTCGAAGTACGAGGGTTTCGGTCTGCCCGCACTCGAGGCGCAAACGCTTGGCTGCCCGGTCGTGTGTTCGGCCGCGGCCTCACTACCGGAGGTGTGTGGCGATGGTGCCATCTACTTCGACCCTGACGATCCGGAAACGCTGCTGGCGGCGCTCGACCGCCTCGAATCGGAGCCCGAACTCTCCGACGAGATGCGGAACAGGGGCTATGCGAACTCCCGGCGATTTTCGTGGGATGAATCAGCGCGGAAGATCGTCGAATGGGTTGAGCGCGGCTCAACACACCGCAAGCAGATGGTGAGGCGAGCTGGTCATGCCTAGCATTGACATCGCGGTTCCGTGTTATCAGTACGGGGCCTATCTCGAGGAGTGTGCGAAAAGCGTGCTCGCACAGCAGGTGCCAAACCTGCGCTTGCTCATCATCGACAATGCGTCGACCGACGACAGTCCCGAGATCGCAACGAGAATCGCGTCGACGGACAGCCGTGTCACGGTGTGCCTCAATGAGCAGAACCGCGGCGTCCACGACTCGCGCAATCGGGCGATCGATTGGGCGTGCGCGGACTATTTCGTGATCCTCGATGCCGACGACGTACTCGCTGCGGGCGCGCTGGCGCGTGGAATCGCATTTCTCGACGAACATCCCGACGTGTCGTTCCTCTACGGTGTCGAGGGGCGACTGACCCGCGGCCTGATCGACCCGGGGCGTTGCGATGCCACCTCCACGCGATGGAACGTCGTCTCCGGCGGTGATTTCATCCGAAGGACCTGTTGGGATTCGTTCTGCGACATCGGTGCCCCAGCGGTGATCGTGCGCACCGCAGCGCAGAAGGAGGCGGGCCCCTACCGGCAGAGTCTGGTCCGCACCTGCGATTTCGAGATGTACCTTCGGCTGGCGATGTTGGGCGACGTCGCCAGCACGAACCGCGTGCTGGGAGTACGGCGGATCCATGATGCACAGCTGTCCACCCCGTTCAACGAGAACCCAGTCCGGGACTTCGAGGAGCACGAGGCCGCGTTCGCTTCCTTCTTCAGCCACGAGGGCGCTGCGTTGCCGAACGCCGAAGCCCTTCACGCGATGTCGCGCCGCAAGATGGGCGACTACGTCTACTGGTACGCACAGTCGAAGCGCATTCGTGGTCGTGCGGGTGCCGGCGCGGCCCTAGATTTCGCCGCCGAGCGCCGTGCCCTCCCGGCGTGGATGCCGCCACTGCCGTTCTTATTGAAGAAGCGGTGGCTGCGCAGCCTTTGGCGCGCGGGGCGACGGGTGCGGCACAGGCCTGCGCCGCTGACTTCGTCGTTCTCGATTCCCACGTACCTCTGATTGCGGGCGATGGGGCTGAGTCCTTAGGGATCACGGCCCTGCCCGAGCCGACGACCGGAGCCGCGCCTTGACGCATCCTTGGCGGGACGCTGCTCCTCATCTGCAACTATTACGAACTATGCTGAAACTGCACAAGCTCGTCGAATAACGCTTCGGCAGCTCATAAGCAACACGTGCGATACGACGCGAATCGATACCTTCAGCAAAGTCAAGTGAGCATCGTCGACATGCTGTCAGGTGCTATTTAACTGGAAAAATACGACGGTAATCGTGCCAAGCGGTGAGAAAAGCAAAGTTTCGGACGAATAATCGTTTGATAAGGCCAAGAGCTTGCGCAATGTCTGATGAGGGTATCTAATCAATAGCTGAGGTAGATACAGCGAACGAGAGGTTCATCGCCACATGCCGTCGCCCCCCTCGCCGAGCCCCCAGCCGGGGCTATTCGCCATGAGGCGGAGAAGCCGGTCGCGTGGGCGCGCCACAAGCGGCGATCACGGGTTGAGCCTTTCGGAGACCACCGTCGGTTCGACTACGACCGTGCTGGGGGACGTCGTCGAACCCGGCTCGATCGACCGGATGATCACGGATGGCACCACTGGTCGGGCGGCGCGCGACCGGTCGGAGCGGTCGTACCGGCGTCGCGTGCTGGCTGTCGACTCGGTGGTGGTGATCGCTGCCGTAGCCCTGGCCCAGATATGCGGATTTCACCTGGTGGCAGGTGAGTTCCTGACCGCGGACGACAGCCCGGGATCGGTGACCTTGTTGTCGATTGCGCTCGCAATCACATGGTTGTCTGTGCTGGGGTTGCGTGAATCACGCGACATCTCGCTGGTCGGAGTCGGAGCTGACGAGTACAACCGCGTCGTGTCTTCGACGCTGTGGGTTTTCGGAATCACCGCTGTCACGAGTCTCGTTCTCCAAGTACAGGTTTCGCGCAGTTATCTCATGGTCGCGCTGTCCGTCGGACTGGTGGGTCTTGTCACCGGTCGGCACGTTCTGCGCAGGCGGCTAGCGAAGAGGCGGACGGCGGGCGCGTATCTGACACGGGTGGTCGTGCTGGGAAAGGCCGATTCGATCGCCATGCTGTGCGAGAGATTCGGCCGTTCGGCGTCGTGTGGTTACTCGGTCGCGGGTGTGTGCATTCCGGACTTCGACGGCGAAGTCGGCGCCGATCTCATCACCGCCGCCGGTGTAGTGCCCGTACTCGGGGACGAAGCCTCTGTCGAGAGCGCGCTTCGACTGACCAAGGCAGACGCCATCGCGATCGCGGCGACCGAACATCTTGGCCACGAGAAGATGCGAAAACTCGCGTGGCGGTTGGACTCTCTCGGAGTGGACATGATCGTCGTGCCAGGGATGGCCGATATCGCTGGCCCCAGGCTGAGGCTGCGCCCTATCGACAATCTGCCGTTGTTCCACATTGCGAGGCCGCGGTACACCGGCCCGTCGATGTACCGCAAGAGGATCTTCGACGTACTGGTCGGCTCGGCCGCACTTCTGGTCGCTGTCCCGATTCTGCTGACAGCTGCTATGGCAATCAAACTCGACGACGGTGGACCGGTGTTCTTCCGCCAGGATCGGGTTGGGCACCTAGGCAAGCGCTTTCGCGTGTTCAAGCTCAGGACCATGTCGGTCGACGCCGAAGCTCGAAAGGAAGCGGAGCAGGCGACGACGACGAATTCCGGCGCCGTATTCTTCAAATCGGCCATGGACTCCCGAATCACGCGGGTCGGGCGGTTTCTCCGGGCGACGAGCGTCGACGAGCTACCGCAACTCTTCAACGTGCTCGGTGGGTCGATGAGTTTGGTCGGGCCGCGTCCGCTGGTACCGGGGGAGGGCGACTCGATTGAGCACTTCGTCGAGCACCGCGGGCTGGTGAAACCGGGGATGACCGGATTGTGGCAGATCTCGGGGCGTTCTTCGGTTTCCGACGAGGACCGGATCCGCCTCGACCACTCCTACGTCGACAATTGGTCGTGCGTCGACGACATGCTGATCGTCTGGCGGACGGTCCGGGTTGTCCTCAAGCGACAAGGTGCGTACTGACCATCGCAGGTTGTCCTTGCCAACTGGCTGCAGGATGACTATCGGGAGCGCAGCCTGACGATCGGCAGTCGCGTGCGAGCCACAACGCCCCACACCTGGTCGCACTCGTCCGAGCCGGCGCGATCTTCCACAAAGGCAAACTGCTCGAACGGCCTGTGGACATCACACCCGAGGCATCGGATGCCGACCCGAAAGCCGCCGGATCAGAGGTCGCTTAATCAGCGATTCAGGTTTCGCTTATTCGTAACGTGAGGCGCTGCCATGCGGGTCGATCGAACCCTTCGCAGAAGGCACCGGGCTACATGAGTGAATCGTCGTACGCAGCGGTGAGAGAGCCGCTTGCGTCTCCTGTGTTGATCACGCCGGCGGGTTCGATAAGCACCGCGTGTACCTCGCCATCGGCGATCGGGCAATGTTCGATACCCCGCGGCACGACGAACAATTGGCCGGGACGGAGCATCACGTCGCCGTCGCGGAGCTGAATCCTCAGTTCCCCACTGACCACGAGGAACAACTCATCAGTGTCATCGTGGGCGTGCCAGACAAACTCGCCTTGGAGCTTGACGACCTTGATCTCGTAGTCGTTAAGACGCGCTACCACCTTGGGCGACCAGTGCTCGGAAACCAAAGACAGCTTCTCGGCGATGTCCAACGCCTCGTTGACCATGATCCAAGCCTCGCACGGCCCACGCCGCGTGCGTAAGCCAGGCCCGGCCCGGCCCCGATTGTTAAATCGTTAGACACGGAAACCGAGGTGGGCCACAACTCTTGACAATTCCTCGAAGTCTTATGTGGCGCGGCGCACCACCGCTGGCACGGTCAGCGCCAGGATCTTCAGATCGAGAGCCAACGACCAGTTCTCGATGTAGTAGTTGTCCCACTCGGCGCGATCGACGATTGAGGTCTGCCCACGCAGTCCGTGCACCTGCGCCCAGCCCGTGACCCCGGCCTTCACTCGGTGGCGTTCGCCGTAGCGCCGAATCCCTATCTCGAACAGTTCGACGAATTCGGGGCGCTCGGGGCGTGGTCCGACCAAACTCATCTCACCTTTGAGAACGTTGATCAGTTGAGGCAGTTCGTCCATCGATGTCGCACGGAGGATCTTGCCAACCTTCGTCCGGCGGTCCACACCCTCGACACCTCCTGGTGCCGAGCCAACGCCCAGCTCGAAGGCCGCATCAGAGGCGCGCGACATACGCATGGTGCGAAACTTCAGGCAGTCAAACACTTGACCGTCACGTCCGACCCGCTCCTGCCCGAAGAAGATCGGCCCGGGTGAACTGGCTCGGACCAGCACCATCAAGGTCAGGAACAGTGGAGAGATAACCAGCAGACCCCAACCGGCGATGACCCGATCACTGATGTGTTTGACGGCGAACTGCCAACCGCGTGGACTGGTGTGCGGCAGCGCCAGCAGGGGCAGACCGCCCACGTGTTCGACGCGCGCCCGCTCGCCCACCACGTCGAACATCCGCGGAACCACCCACACGCGTAATCCATGCTGGTGAGCCGCGCGGACTACCTGGGTCAGCAGCTCATCCCGCGTGCGGGAAAACGCGACGATGATCGCCTCCGCGCCGGTGTTCAGGATCGCGTCTTTGACCGCATCCGGTGAGCCGACCCATGGGATGTCCGAGCCGACCCATGGGATGTCCGGGACGAGACTGGACACCGATCCGGACTCGTAACCCGGTCCGGTCCACAGTGAGTCGACGGAGAGCCGCCCGATCGGTGTCAGCCCGTAGTGGGGGGATGCTTTGAGTCGCTCGCTGATCTGGTGGGCGACGAGCCCATTGCCGACAATCAGTGTTGGAGACAACAGATGAAGGTGGCGGCGTAGGCGCCGTTGAATGGTCAAGTGGATCAGCCGAGCGATCGGCATGAGCACCGCTGAGCAGAGCCAAATCCTGGCCACGGTCCCACCGCGACTGCCCTCCACGTCGGCGAGCACCATCACGCTCAGAACGATCATCGCCGCCAGCGCCACCGTGGTCTCCAGCGGCCCGATCTCGTTCATGAACTTGCGGTCGAGGTTGCGAAGGTACAACGACCGCAGGCCAAGAAACACAACGACTATCGGCACGAAAAGCGCGGTAAACCGCAGTGCGGGAGGAGGGGTATCCTCTATTCTCATCGCCCACCGCACTCCTATGGCGACCCCGGCCGCTGCCGAAAACACATCAATAGAGACTCTGATCAGTGTGCTAGCAAAATTGGTCCGAAAGAGCACAGCAAAGCTCGTGTGGTTTCGTACATTCCTTGGAAGTGCCAGATCTGCCTTTTCGACGGGCATCATCGTGCTTAGGCCTCCGCCCCATCATGGATGGAGACTACTTGCTGCCAGCGCTAACCACTACTGATCGGTCCATTCAATTGACTTCAAGGGGAAGAAATTAGAAAACGAGTGGTTTGCGACCGCCTTGGCGGATATCTGTGTGAGGTCAGCCAGCGAACTGATCTCCGTCATAGTCACAAGGATGACCAGTACACCACTCCGGAACAATGATCAGATCCTAATAGCTTCTTTTGGGCTGGAGGATTTCTGATCAGAACTCGGGCTGGACCCCATTCCACAGAATGGAACGTCCGGCTTTTCTGCGACCCTTCCGAGTGAGTGGTCGGTCGGCGAGAGCCGACGTTGGGTTTACTCAGACCTACGCAGCGCCACGGCGGCGTCGACGCCACCAAAGCGCTGCGCCCAACCCGATCGTAACGATGGCGACGCATCCTGCACCTACAGCCAGCCACGCTGGCCAGCTGGTTGCGCCTGGGCGCGAGCTCGACGGCACGTCGTCGGGTCCGATCGACAGGTTGGTGACGATGCCGTCTCTGCCCGCCGCCAGAACGTCGCCGTCGAGACTCGACCAGCCGTCCGACAGCTGATCAACATAGCCGAAGAGCGGATCGACGAGCGACCATGCACCGGTCGTGGTGACGAGAATGACTGTGCGGTTGCGGGGTTGGTCTGCGAAAACCTGGATCGATCCCAGACCGTTGTCGATGTCGGCGCGAAGTTCGTTGCGTAGCTCGACCTGAACATCGGATCCATCACCGCCGATCGGTGGGCGCATCGACGTCGGCTTGAGCGCAGTGGAGTTCGCCACTATCAACGCACCTGTGGTGGCATTGGCCGCGGCTTTGACGTCGACGACACGCGGCATCAAGGGCGACCCGGTCTGTCGTGCGATGTCCACTACGACGCGAGTCGCGTAGTCGAGTTGATTCGGGCTGCTTCCGTCGAGCGCGACGAGAAACTCCGGGTTGAATTCAGAGGGCACAGCACTGAACCCGCTCAAAGCCTGGCCCCCGCGTCCCATCGTCAACGTCGACCGGGGATCGAGCTGGAACGTCATGGGCGCAATTGTCGGGTTGCACAGTTGTCGCGGGCTGAAAGTCAGGTTGAAATCGAAAACGATTCGCTGCCCGAGGAATTGGCTGGGTACTTCGAACACCGCGTCGACGCGGCCACTGGCTTCGAGCGCGGTGGTGTACACGGCGTGGCCGTTGACGTTGACCATCAGACTCGCGGAGTCCACGGCTGCGACCGGTGTGTGAGTGGCCAGTAGGTGCACTTGCAGGCTGTCGACGCGTCCGGCGCCCAACGCTGAACGGTCGACACCCACAGTGAGATTGGACGTCCGCAAGACCTGGCTTTCGCCATTGAGCTTCAATTGTCCGAAGCTCATCTCGTCAGAGTCGGAGCTACCGCTCGAGCCGGCCTTGTCGACTCGCGCGTTCGGGACCTGCGCCAAGGACTGCAGTCGGTTGACAACGAGGGACGCCTGATCGGTGAGTTGGTCGCCGCGGCCGGTCAACTTGAGGTAGACGTCGGGCCTACCGCCGTTCATGACATTGAGACCAGCTTCTCCGCGTTCGACCACGATGGCGCGGGTGAATTGGGGCGCCGGCGGTGGAGCAGCGCCGCGCGGTTGGTTCAAGACCGTTATCGCCGTCGATTGCGGCTTGTACATGCGCGCGACCGTCGATGCCAGTGTGAGTACCGCCTGCTGTTCGGCGCCATCGGCGTCCATCGGTGAGTAAATCGTGAGCCGCTGGAGCACGGGGGGAAAGAACGTCGCAATCGTGGTCGGTGCGGGTTCGTTGCCTGCGAAGACGGCAGAAAGATCGCTGAGGACCAGTCGCTCACCCAGTCCGCACCGTTGCTCTGGGGGCAGCCCAGCCTCTCGCACGGAGAAGGACAGTCCGACAGTGGATCCGCTCATTTGCGCTGCCGAGACATCGACGTCGAACGGCACCACAGCCTGACTGGGGGCCACAGCGGGCAGGTCCACCGTCGCCAGGAATCGGCCTGTGCCGTCGTTGATCTCGACGAACCCGGCACCGAAGTCCACCGGGGCGTGGATGAGTCCACGCAGGCGTCTGACGCTGAACCCGGATGGCACCGGAAGCGTGAAATCCTGGTTGGTGTTGGCGCCGACCAGCGTGATCTCTCCGGGTAGGCCAAGTGTGGTCCATGGCAATGTCGTATCTTCGCCAGCGGCGGGATCGGAGTTCAGTGGGTCGGCATGTGCTTGGACGGGCGCGCCGAGCGCGGTTGCCAAGATCACCGACAGCAGGCATACGGCTGAGGCGACGACTCGCCGGGTGGCATCACGCCTCGTGAAGCGGTCTCCGGTTGTATCGACGGTACGGGTAAGCATCAATGACACCGTCGCTCCCGCCTCGAGTGAGTGCCCCCGACTAGATCCTGGCGTCGCACGCTACTGGCAAACCTCGTGATGCAGAGGACGGCGCGCCGCCGAGGAGGAACCCGAAGCGTAATGCTTGTGTCTGGCCCAGCAAACGGCCTGGCAGAGCTACCATGTTGATCGCATCAGGCTAAGGACGGAGCGCCCCAGAGTTGTCTGTCAAACTGTCGAAGGTGCCTGCGTCCGCGATCGCGATTGTGTCGTCGCTCGAAAAGCGCGTCGTGATGAGAAACCTGCTCAGTAGCGCCGTCATCGGCCTTTGCGCCGGGGGGCTCATTGGCGGATTGTCCTTCGGTCTGTTGGCCACAGACACCACGGCTACGGCTTTCCTGCGACTTCAGAATCCGGCTGACCTGACCGCAATCGCAGGTGGGGCGAGTCAGGTCACCCCTGAAAACCAGGACAACACAAGCAAGTTCGTCGCCGGGGAAATTGCCTACCTGTCGGGACAGGGCTTCGCTCAAACCGTGGCCAGGAAGATGGC
>JAOPVI010000327.1 GCA_025966225.1 Mycobacterium sp.
CTCGGTTAATGGCCACTAACATATCACGAGTTAGTGACCATTAACCGAAATTGGCGTGCAACCGATGACCTCACCGGCGCAAAACCGCAAGGCGCACACTGCTCTTGTCGAGCAGTTACGCGGCAAGCTTGCGACGGCTGCGCTGGGTGGGTCGGGACGCTCCCGCACCCGCCACGTCGACCGCGGCAAGCTGTTGCCGCGCGACCGTGTCGACGGGCTGCTCGATGGCGGCAGTCCGTTGCTCGAAATTGCACCGTTGGCTGCCGACGGGATGTACGACGATGAGTGCCCTGGAGCCGGCATCATCACCGGGATCGGCAGGATCTCCGGCCGTGAATGCATGATCGTGGCCAACGACGCCACGGTCAAAGGTGGTACCTACTACCCGATTACGGTCAAGAAGCACCTGCGTGCGCAGGAGATAGCGGCGCAGAACCGGTTGCCCTGTATTTATCTGGTCGACTCCGGTGGGGCGTTTCTCCCGCGTCAGGACGAGGTCTTTCCCGACCGCGACCATTTCGGCCGGATCTTCTACAACCAAGCCAATCTCAGTGCGCAGGGCATCCCGCAGATCGCGGCGGTGCTCGGATCGTGCACCGCCGGCGGTGCCTATGTTCCGGCGATGAGCGACGAAGCGGTGATCGTCCGCGATCAGGGCACCATCTTTCTGGGCGGCCCACCGCTGGTGAAGGCGGCCACCGGGGAGGTGGTCTCGGCCGAGGATCTTGGTGGTGGAGAACTACATTCGAAGACCTCTGGCGTCACCGACCACCTCGCGCACGACGACCGCGATGCGTTACGCATCGTACGGCGGATCGTGTCGACGCTGGGCCCGCGGGAGCGCCCGATCTGGGATGTCTTACCGACAGAGAGCCCGGTCGCCGATCAGTCGGAGCTGTATGACGTGGTCCCCGTCGACCCGCGGATTCCGTACGACGTGCACACCGTCATCAACCGGATCGTCGACGGCGGCGAATTCGCGGAATTCAAAGCCGAGTACGGCGCGACCCTGGTCACCGGCTTCGCCCGCATCCACGGTCACCCGGTCGGTATCGTAGCCAACAATGGGGTGCTGTTTTCCGAATCCGCGGTCAAGGGAGCGCATTTCATCGAGCTGTGCGACAAACGGATGGTGCCGCTGTTGTTCCTGCAGAACATCTCGGGGTTCATGGTCGGCCGCGAATACGAGGCCGGCGGCATCGCCAAGCATGGCGCGAAGATGGTGACCGCGGTGGCATGCGCGCGGGTGCCCAAGCTCACCGTGGTGATCGGTGGATCCTACGGCGCCGGCAACTATTCGATGTGCGGGCGGGCCTACTCGCCACGCTTTCTGTGGATGTGGCCGAACGCGCGAATTTCCGTGATGGGCGGCGAGCAGGCGGCTTCGGTGCTCGCGGCAGTGCGCGGGGAGATGACCGCCGAGGAGGAAGAAGCGTTGAAGGCACCTATCCGCGCCCAGTACGAGCATCAGGGCAGCCCGTACTACTCGACGGCCCGGCTGTGGGACGACGGGGTCATCGACCCTGCCGACACCAGAACGGTTGTCGGGCTCGCGCTTTCGGTGACGTCGACCGCGCCGGTCAATCCGGTCTCCTACGGCGTCTTCCGGATGTGAGCGCGATGGGATTGCATACCGTTCTGGTCGCCAACCGTGGCGAGATCGCCGTGCGGGTGATACGCACACTCAAGGCGATGGGCATCCGATCGGTGGCCGTCTACAGCGACGCCGACATCGACGCGCGACACGTCAGCGCGGCGGATATCGCGATCGCAATCGGTCCGGCGGCCGCACGAGACAGTTACCTCAACATCGCCGCGATCGTCGATGCCGCCGTGCGCACCGGTGCGCAGGCCGTCCATCCAGGTTACGGATTCCTCTCCGAGAACGCACAATTCGCGTCCGCGCTGGCGTCTGCCGGAATTGTGTTCATCGGGCCGCCAGTGAGCGCCATCCAGACCATGGGGGACAAGATCGCCGCCAAGGCCACGGTGTCGGCCTTCGGCGTGCCGGTGGTGCCCGGCATCGCGCGACCCGGCCTCAGTGACGACGAATTGATCGCCGCCGCTGAGGAAATCGGTTACCCGGTGCTGGTCAAACCGTCCGCCGGCGGCGGCGGCAAGGGCATGCGCATGGTCGAGCAATCCGCAGACCTACCCGCCGCCCTGGTCAGCGCCCGGCGGGAGTCCGCTGCCGCATTCGGTGACGACACGCTGTTTCTCGAGCGATTCGTGCTGCGCCCCAGGCATATCGAGGTGCAGGTGTTGGCCGATACGCATGGCAACGTGGTGCATTTCGGTGAGCGGGAATGCAGCCTGCAACGCCGGCATCAGAAGGTGATCGAGGAGGCCCCCTCTCCGCTGCTCGACCCGCAGACCCGGGCCAGAATCGGCTCAGCCGCCTGCGATACCGCTCGAAGCGTCGAATACACGGGCGCGGGCACGGTGGAGTTCATCGTCTCCGCCGACCGTCCCGACGAGTTCTTCTTCATGGAGATGAACACGCGGTTGCAGGTCGAACACCCGGTCACCGAACTCGTGACGGGCGTCGACCTGGTCGAGTTGCAAGTGCGCATCGCGGCAGGGGAGGCGCTGCCGATGGCGCAGGACGACGTCACCATGTCGGGGCACGCCATCGAGGCACGTGTCTATGCCGAGGACCCGTCGCGCGACTTCCTGCCGACCGGTGGCACGGTGCTCGATCTGGTGGAACCCGATTCTGCGAGAGTCGATTCGGGCATCGCCGTGGGCACCGTCGTCGGCAGCGACTACGACCCCATGCTGGCCAAGGTCATCACCCACGCCTGCGACCGGTCGTCCGCGCTGAAGGCACTCGACCGCGCGCTGGCCGACACCGCGGTGCTCGGCGTGACCACCAACGTCGACTTCCTGCGCTTCCTGCTCGCCGACCCCGACGTCGCCGCGGGACGGTTGGACACGGG
>JAOPVI010000351.1 GCA_025966225.1 Mycobacterium sp.
CATTTGGATAGTGGCCGGCGTGATGCTCGCGGCCGCCGCCATCACGACGATGTTCCGACTACTGGCGGGTCCGGGCACGCTTGACCGGCTGGTCGCGCTCGACACCTTCGTCGCCGTGACGATGTGCGCCATCGGCACGTGGGCGGCCTACAGTCTGGACACCACCGTGACGTACAGTCTGACGGCGCTCGCACTGATCAGCTTCGTCGGCTCTGTCAGCGTGGCACGTTTCCGCGTGCGCGACACCGACCGCAAGGACGGGAGCCCGCAATGACGTTGTTGGACATCGCCGCAGGAGTGCTCGTGCTCAGCGGATCGGCGCTGGCGCTGACCGCCGCGATCGGTGTGGTGCGATTCCCCGACACCCTTTCGCGGATGCACGCCGCCACCAAGCCGCAGGTGCTCGGGCTGCTGCTGGTGCTGGTCGGCGCCGCGATTCGACTACGTGGACACGCCGACGTCGGGATGCTGATCCTGGCCGGCTTGTTCACCGTCATCACCGCGCCGGTGGTGGCAAATCGCGTCGGCCAACTGGCTTACCGTGAGCAGAGTTTTCGGGATGACCTCTTGACCAGCGACGAGTTGGCCGATGAGCAGAACTGACGATGACAGTTGGGACATCACCAAGAGTGTCGGTGCCACCGCGCTTGGCGTCGCATACGCCAGGGCGCAAGAAAGCGCCGCGGCACGCCCACTGATCGTCGATCCACATGCGCAGCAGTTCATCGATGCGGCGGGGGCCGAGGGCTGGCGACCCAGCCTCGCGATGGCGGGCCGCTTCACGCGTATCGCCGGCTATGCCGCGGCGCGGACCAAGTGGTTCGACGACTTCTTCATGGCGGCGGCCAAGGACGGTGTCCAGCAGGCGGTGATCCTGGCCGCTGGCCTCGACGCCCGCGCCTGGCGACTGCCGTGGCCGTCGGGCAGCGTCGTGTTCGAACTCGATCAGCCGCTGGTGTTGCAGTTCAAGGCCGAAACGTTGCACGCCCATAACGCGCAGCCCGCGACGCGCTATGTTCCGGTGCCCGTCGACTTGCGCCACGACTGGCCCAAGGTACTGCGCGACAATGGGTTCAACCCCGATGCGCCGGCGGCGTGGTCGGCCGAGGGGCTGCTGCCCTACCTGCCCGCCACGGCGCAGGACCTGCTTTTCGACCGGGTGCACTCGCTCAGCGCGCCAGGCAGCCGGTTCGCCATCGAGTCGTTCGGACCCGACTTCTTCGATCCGGAGTACCTGGCGGCGCGGCGCGAGGCGGTGCGCCTGGCGCGCGAAGAAGCCGGCGAACCCGAGGGCCCGGACGTCGCCGACCTGTGGTTCATCGAAGAGCGGACCGAAGTCGCCGACTGGCTGACCGCGCACGGCTGGGAAACGTCGACGATCTCGGCCCCTGACCTGATGCGCCGATTCGACCGCGACCCCACGGACGTGACGCCGCGCACGGCGTTCGTCGAGGGCCGGCTCGCGAGCCGTTAGTTCTTGACGAGCACCTAACCCGGATCCGATCCTTCTGCCAGCTGGAACTCCACCAGCGCGGCGACCGTCTCGACGGCATCGCTCAATGCCGCCAGCCTGGCGGCCGCCGAAGGCGCTTCGAGTATCGAGTAGCGGTCGGCCTGCCCCATTGGGATACGAGCGGCCAACGTGTAGAGCCGCGTCCCAGCGTCGTCACCGGGTTCGGCCTCACCAAGCAGTTCGACCTGCGGCGGCAAGCTGGCCTGCCGCGCCGCTGCGATCCGTTCGAACAGCGCCATCACGCGGTCCTCGATGTCGGCGATGTCGGCTCCCGTGACGGTGTCGCCCGGTTCGTCGGGCCATGGCACCACGGTCGCGCGTGGATAGGGGTCGTCGTCGTGCCACTGCTCCACGCGGATCCGCTCGCGCATCTCGCAGCCGATCCGGTAGCGTCCGTCGCCCTCGTCCTGGGCGGCGACGATGTGTGCGAGCGTGCCGACGTCACAGCGCGTGTCGTCGCCACCGACCTCGCGGCCCGTGGCGATCAGCACGACGCCGAAGGTCCGCTCGCCCGCCAGACAGTCCCGCACCAATGCGGAGTAGCGGGGCTCGAAGATCCGCAGCGGGAGGTCTTCGCCCGGCAGTCGGACGGACTCCAACGGAAACATCGGCGTCTCGGGCATATGGGCGGACATCTGTTCACTCCCCATGTCGCTGCGCTCCTGCCCGCCGCATGGACTACAGCACCAACTCTGCGATGAGCGCGTCGACGACGGCCCGCAGGTCGCCGTCGTGCTCCTCGGCCGCCCGGCGCTGGCGTTGATAGGAGCCGCCGGAGCGGTAGATGGACGACACCCCGGCCAACTCGTCGGAGCAACCGAGCGACGCCGCCACCGGCTCCAGCCGGTTCAAGAGCTCGTCCAGGTCGTCGGTGACCAGCCGCTCGTTGCTGTCGGCGTCGAGGATGATCTCCGCATCCAAGCCGTAACGTGCTGCGCGCCACTTGTTCTCCTGCACGTGCCATGGCGGCATCGTCGGCAACTGGTCGCCCGCGTCGAGCCGACGATCCAGGTCGACGATCAGGCAGTGCGTCAGTGCGACCAGCGCCCCGAGCTCGGCGAGGTTGGACACGCCGTCGAAGATCCGCACCTCGATAGTGCCGAGATGTGGGGAAGGTCTTATATCCCAACGGATTTCGTTCATGTGATCGATGATGCCGGTCTTCTTCTGGTCGTGGACGAAGCGCTAGAAGTGCGACCAGCGTTGGAAGTGGAACGGCAGTCCCGCGGTGGGCAGTTGCTGGAACAGCAGCGCGCGGTTGCTTGCATATCCGGTGTCCGCGCCGTCCCAGTATGGCGACGACGCCGATAGCGCCAGCAGGTGCGGATACTGGTTGAGCAGCGAGGTGATGATGGGCATCACCTTGTTCGCCGACGAGATCCCGACGTGGACGTGCACACCCCAGATCAACATCTGGCGGCCCCACCACTGGGTGCGCTTGATCAGCTCGGCGTAGCGCGCCCCGTCGGTGAGCTCGGCCGCCTCCCACTCCGCGAACGGGTGAGTGCCCGCACAGAACAACTCCATCCCGCGTTCGCGGACGATGGGTCGGACGATGCCGAGCGTGCCGCGCAGGTCATCCATCGCCGCACCGGCGTTGTCGCAGATGCCGGTCACCACTTCGACGGTGTTGCGCAGCAATTCCTTGTGTACGTGCGGGGTTTCGCCGATCTCTGCGATCACGCCGGCAGCCTCATTGGCTAGGTCGCGCGTCTTGGGGTCCACGAGTGCGAACTCCCACTCGACGCCTACGGTCGGCCGCTGCGACCGGTTGAAGGCGATGTGGTCCGGCCGCAGCCCGGCCGGTACCCTACGGGCCGGATATGACACCGCAGGCGACCCGCTTGCCGGCGTCGCCGGTGGCCATGGTGGTCTCGTCCGGTGGCGGAGTGCCGTTGATCTGCTGGTAGCGCTCGGGCGGGATGTTGGCGAAGTTGTCGGCCTTCTCGTGGATGATGATGGCCGTCTTGGCGCCGGCGAGGAGGTCCGCTGCGGTGAACGCGTCGGTGGTCGTCACCAGCATCGCGGTGCCGTCCTCGCGCACCTGCAGCGACGTCAAGTCACCGCTGGCCGGATGTGTGGTGTGGCCGGCCTTCTGGAAATGCCCACCGGCAGAATTGAAGTCGCCAGGCGTGCCACCCGCCGGTGCGACGGAGTTCGCCTCACACTTGCCAGCCGAATGGACGTGCAGGCCGTGGAAGCCAGGTGCAAGCAACCCCTGCGCGACGGTCTTGACCGTGACGGTGGCGTAGTCGCCGGAGAACGCAAACGAAGCCGTCGCGACCGTGGTGCCATCGGGGGTCTTGAGGTCCGCGTTCAGCGTCTCGCCCGCGACGGCCTGGGGCTCGCCCTGGGCCTGACCCGGCGCCGCCGGAGGCGTGGACCCGGTCCACACCGACGGGGTGGTGCCCGGCTGGGTGGCAACCGGCTCATAAGGACTGCACGCGCTCGCGATCGGCACGATGAGCGCCGCGGCGGCGAAGAGGCGAAGCGGGGCGGAGATCGGCATGGCTGAAAGCCTAGCCGGTGACCACCACGATGACGCCTGGCGGTTGTTCTGCAATGTCGGGCACTCGCGGCGCGACGGGCGCTTGGAGCAATTTGCCCACCGCGTCGGCGGCCTCGCGCTCCCCTGGGGCCTCGCCGTAGTAGACCGTGGTGGCGGCCACGCCCTCGAGCGTCAGGTTGCCGGTTTCGGTCACGTTCCAGTTCTGGTCGCGCAGTTTGTTGGCCACGCCCTCCGCGGCACCCGGCACCTCGGAGACGTTGAAGACCCGCACGTCGGACTTCGCCGGCGCAGCGGCCGTCGTCGAGCTCGCGGTGCTCGTCGGGCTGGCCGTCGTGCTCGTCGAGGTGGTCGACGTGCTGCTATTTCCGTCGTCGGCAGACCCCAGGGAATTGAAGGCGACCAGCAGAAAGACCACGCCGAGGAAGATCAGCACCATGACGATGGCGCGTATGGGCAGCCCGGAGGACTCTCGCTGATTCATCGAACCCACTGTATTACCCCGCTTTGCCCCGTCCGCCCACGGCACGAAGAGCTCAGGTGACGTCGAAGCCCAACCGCCGGGCCGCGCGCGCCTTCATTCGACTTGCCCGCAGCCGGCGCAGCCGTTTGACCAGCATCGGGTCGGCGGCGAGGGCTTCTGGTCGGTCGACGAGCGCATTCAGCACCTGGTAGTACCGGGTGGCTGACATGGAGAAGAGCTCCTTGATCGCATCTTCCTTGGAACCGGCGTACTTCCACCACTGCCGTTCGAAGGCCAGAATGTCGTGTTCTCGACGGGTGAGTCCGTCTGTCAGGGCAGCGTCGTCCCCGGAAGGCTCAGTCGTCGCCATGGCGCCGTCCATTGCTCCTCGGGACCCTTTCCAAAAGTCGAACATGAACCTCGGCACATTCCGGTGCTGTCGGCCAACATTGAACCACGGCAACGGGAGCTGGGCCGTGATCGCGCCCCGCGAGTCGGCTGACTTAAGCTTGCCAATCGTGGCCGTCGTACCGATCCGCATTGTGGGAGATCCCGTCCTGCACACCGTGACCAGTCCCATACCCGTCGGAGCGGACGGTTCGCTGCCCGCCGAACTCGCCCAGCTGATCACCGATCTCTACGAGACGATGGACGAAGCCAACGGAGTAGGTCTGGCCGCCAACCAGATCGGCGTCTCCCAGCGCGTGTTCGTCTATGACTGTGCCGACGAGCGAGGCCTGTCTAGTCGGCGGCGCGGGGTCGTCGTGAATCCCGTCCTCGAGACGTCCGACATCCCGGAGACCATGCCCGACCCGGACAACGACGACGAGGGCTGTCTGTCAGCGCCTGGCGAGTCCTTCCCGAGGGGCCGGGCCGACTGGGCCAGGGTCACGGGTCTGGACGCCGACGGCAACCCGGTCACGCTGGAGGGCACCGGCCTGTTCGCCCGCATGTTGCAGCACGAGACGGGCCACCTCGACGGCTTCCTTTACCTCGACGGGCTCATCGGCAGGCATGCGCGGGCGGCCAAGCGTTGCGTGAAGTCGCACGGCTGGGGCGTGCCGGGGTTGAGCTGGACACCCGGCGAGGATCCCGATCCGTTCGGGCATTGACGGCGGGCAGGAGCGCAGCGACTTGGGAATTCACTAGTGCCGCAGCTTCCTCCCGTTGGCACTCGGGTCAGCCTCCGCTACCGACTGCCTGCCGGCTCCGAGCGACCGCTGAGCGACGTCGTCGGCCACCTGGTCGAAGTGACGCCGACGATCCGGGTGCGTACCAAGTCCGCTGAGCTGGTGGACGTCTCGCCCGCTGACGTGGTGGGGGTGCGCGTGCTCACCGACGCGCCCGTGCGGAATTCGCAGATTCGCAACCTCGAGCACGCGGCGGCGCTCGCGTGGCCCGGGCTCGAGCAGCAGTGGCTGGACGGCTGGCTGCTGCGATTCAGCGGAGGTGCGAGCCACCGGGCGAATTCTGCTGTTCCGCTTGAGGTTCACGCCAATCTCACCGCCGTGCCAGCCATCGTCGCCTGGTACCGCGATCGGCACGCGACGCCTTGGCTGGCCGTCCCCGACCGGCTGGTGCACCCGGCCCAAGCGACACCGTCCAGCCTCGAAGTCCTGGTGATGACACGAGAGCTCGGTTCCGATGCGGCGGAACAGGCGGACGTGGCGGCCCGCCCCGACGAGCAGTGGTTGCGCATTTACGAGCGCGACGTCGCCGTCGACGTGCTGACCGCGGTACTCGACGGCGAGCTGGGCTTCGCCACCCGGGCGTCTGCTGCCGTCGGACGAGCTGCCGTCACGACCGCCCCCAACGGAACCCGGTGGGCCGGGCTCGCTGCCGTCCAGGTCGCTCCGGACGAGCGGCGGATGGGCCACGCCCGCGCCCTGTGCACGACCCTGCTGGCCTGGGCGGCCGAGCGCGGGGCGACCGACGCCTACGTGCAGGTAGTCGCAGACAACTCGGCGGCGCTCACGCTGTACCGGTCGATGGGCTTCCGCACCCAGCACCGCGTGCGCTACGTCGACGGCCGTACGCTCTAGCGCGTGCGGCTGGCCACCTGGAACGTCAACTCGATTCGCTCACGTGTCGATCGCGTGACCGACTGGCTGCAGCGGGCCGAGGTCGACGTGCTGGCCATGCAGGAGACCAAGTGCACCGACGCGCAGTTCCCCAGCATGCCGTTCGCGGCGCTCGGCTACGACGTCGCCCACGTCGGGTTCAACCAGTGGAACGGCGTTGCGATCGCGTCCAGAGTCGGACTCGACAACGTAGAGCTTGGCTTCGACGGCCAGCCCGAATGGAACGAGCTGGGCGAGGCTCGCGCAATCGGCGCGACGTGCGGGGGCGTGCGGGTGTGGAGCCTCTACATCCCCAACGGACGCACCGTCGAGGACCCACACTATGTCTACAAACTGGAATGGCTTGCGGCGCTTCGCAACACCGCCTCCGGCTGGCTGGCCGACGACCCGGGCACGCCGATCGCACTGACCGGTGATTGGAACATCGCCCCGACGGACGATGATGTGTGGGACGTCGACTTCTTCAAGGGCGCGACGCACGTGACGGCACCTGAGCGCGCGGCGTTTGCGGCGATCGTCGACGCGCAGTACGCCGACGTGGTGCGGCCCTTCGCACCTGGCCCGGGCACGTACACCTACTGGGACTACACCCAGCTCCGGTTCCCCAAGAAGCAGGGCATGCGCATCGACTTCATCCTCGGCTCACCGGGTTTGGCGTCGCGCGTCACCCACGCCGAGATCGCCCGCGACGAACGCAAGCCAGGCAAGAAGGGCACTCCGGCACCCAGCGACCACGCCCCGGTGCTCGTCGAGCTGAGCTAGCCCCGACCGCGCTCAGCCGAAGAGCGGGAGTGCGCGTTTGCGCGCCAACGCATCCATCCCGCGCTGGATGCTGCACTGCACCTCGTCGTACTTCTGATCGACGTACGCCTGGTCGTCGGCGCGATCGGGATCGCAGTCCACTTCGACGGCAGGCATGAAGCGGGTTCTGATCTTTGCGGGCAGCGGCAGCTGCGGGAGGGCCGCGGGTGCGATTCCCCACGGCAGCGAGATCGCCAGCGGAAACACCTTGACCCGCAACAGTTTATCGAGTCGGAGCGCGCGGGACAACCGATCGCCTCGCATCAGCACCGGCATTGCGTCGGCTCCTCCCACCGTCGCGATCGGCACGATCGGGACACCTGCGCGAATCGCCATCTTCACGAAGCCCTTGCGCCCGGCCAGGTTTGCGCGGTCCCGCTCTACCCACGGCCGCAGCGAATCGACTTCACCGCCGGGCCACAGCGCGACGTCCCGCCCCTCGGCGAGCGCAGTGGCGATCGAGTCCGGCGCGGCGGGCAACACGCCCATGGCCCGGAAGTACCTGCCGATGAGGGGGATCGCCATCAAGGCGTCGTGCGCGGTGCCGTGCAGGGGACGTTCCTGACCGAACCGGCGCCACCACTGCACCCCGATGGTCCAGGCGTCCCACACGAAGGGCGCGCCGGAGTGGATGCCCACCAGCAACACGGGCGAGGGGGGCAGGTGCTCCCAGCCGTCCAACTCCATTCGGAACCAATAGTCGACCAGGGCGTTCCAGAGGAACTTCTGGCGCTGCATGGTGGCTTCGTCCTGGCCGGACAGGTCCCAGTCTCCTGCGCGTTCGGCCACCCAGCCGGACACCCCCCCACCTGCGTCGGCACGCTTCGCGTCCATCTTCGCCCTGGCTGCCTCGGCATGCCTGCTGGCCTGGATACGAACGTCGGATGGCCGATCATTGGTGGTCGTCATGACACCCGGGTACCCCGCCTGTGCCCGCCGTCACACCTCTAACGTGTTGTGGCCCGCCCAACTGGGCATATCTCGAGCCCGGGACTAGGCGGCGTTGTCGGCGCCCGGGGCGGTGGCGTACTTGCCGGGGTTGAACAACGACGCGATCGCCCCGATCAGCATCATCACGGCGGCGGCGATGAACACCACGCTGAGCCCCGAATGGAACGGCTCGGTGATGAGTTGCGGGAAGAACGTCTGGCCGGTAAGCACCTCGGCGTTCACGCCCGACTGCTCCAGCGCGCCAGAGGGGGCCAGTAACTCGGCTATCGGGTTGTAGCCGAGGAAGGCCGCGAACAAGCTGCCAACGGGTGGCAGGTTGGCCACCTCGTGGGCGACCGACGAAGGCACGCCCTGTTGCTGCAGCCCGGCGCTCATCGCCGCGGGCAGCGTGTGGGACAGGCCGATGATCATCAGCGAGAAGAACACGCCGATCGACAGCGACGAACCCGCATTGAAGAACGTCGCCCGCACTCCCGACGCGGCGCCACGCTGGGCCGCAGGGACGCTCGACATGATCGCTGCCGTGTTGGGTGCGGTGAAGATGCCGCCGCCAAGCCCATTGAGGAAGGCGAGCACGGCGAAGATCCAGTAGTCGAAGTTGACCGGGATCATCATCAGTGCCACGAACGAGGCCGCCATCAGAAGCATGCCGCCGACGGTGAAGGGCCGCGCCCCGAAGCGGTCGGACAGCGAGCCCGCTATGGGTCCGGCGACCAGGAAGCCGACCGTTATCGGCAGCAGATAGATGCCCGCCCACAGTGGCGTGGATTCGAAGCTGAAGCCGTGCAACGGAAGCCAGATGCCCTGCAGCCAGATGATCAGCATGAACTGGAGGCCGCCGCGGCCCATCGACGACATCAGCCCGGCCAGGTTTCCCATCCCGAACGAAGCGGATCGGAACAGTCGGATGTCCACCATCGGCTGATCGACCCGAAGTTCGATAAAGCAGAACGCGACCAGCGAGAGCAGGCCGAACGCGATGGACCCGAGTACCCACGGATTGGTCCAGCCGGTGGTGGAGTCGCCGTAGGGCTGGATGCCGTAGGTGATGCCGATGAGGAGCACGGTCAGCCCAATGCCGAAGCTCAGCGTGCCCGCCCAGTCCAACCGCCCTGGAGTGCGGGCCCCGAGTTCCTTGAGCGACCGGTAGCTCCAGATGGTGCCGATGATGCCGATCGGCACGCCGACCCAGAAGATGGCCTTCCAGTGCCACTCGGACAGGAAGCCGCCGATGAGCAGGCCCAGGAACGATCCGGCCACGGCGGCCACCATGTTGACGCCGAGCGCCATGCCGCGCTGATTGGCTGGGAACGCGTCGGTGAGGATGGCCGACGATGAGGCCATCAGCATCGCGCCGCCCACGCCTTGCAGCACGCGCCAGCCAATCAGCCATACCGCGCCGCCGCCGAGATGGAACGGATCGAACGACAGCGCGACGGCCGCCAGGGTGAAGACCACGAAGCCGAGGTTGTAGACGCGGACCCGGCCGAACATGTCGCCGAGCCGGCCGAACGGCACCACCAGGACGGCCGTCACCACCAGGTAGCCCATGAGCATCCACAGCAGATAACTGACATTGCCAGGAGCGAGCGGGTTCAGCCCGATGCCCCGGAAGATCGCGGGCAGCGAGATCAGCACGATCGAGGCGTTGATGGTGGCGAGCAGGGTGCCCAGCGTGGTGTTGGACAGCACGATCCACTTGTAGTGGGGATGGTCGTGATCCATCCGGGTGCGCCGACTCGCGGTCTCCGCTTCGGCCAGTTCGGGGTCGCCTAGTAGGGGTGGCTTCGTCATCTCGATCTCAGTCGTCATAAGTGTCTAGTCACGATCCGATATGGCTGCACGCGGCCCAAGACACGCAAAACACATATGTTAGCTATACAAAACATCTCAAGGCAATCCGCGTGCTCCTGAGGTAGGTTTGACACGTCCACCACGGGAGCGCACACGGAGTGCGCTGAGAGGACGGCTACGGCAGTTTCTTCGCTTCGCGAAGGCTGCGCCGTCGACCGTATGAACCTGTCCGGGTAATGCCGGCGTAGGGAGCTGATGACGTTGACCGATTTTGTCGTGACCACTGGCCCAATCACCGGCAGTACCAAGTTCTATCGCGACCTCGACGGCCACGAGGGCGCCAGGGTGCCGTTCCGCCGGGTGAACCTGTCCAACGGCGAACACCTCGACCTGTACGACACGTCCGGTCCGTACACCGACGCGAACGCTGTGATCGATCTCACGCGGGGCCTGCCGCCGAGGCCGGGCATGGTTCGCGATCGCGGCACTCAACTTCAGCGGGCTCGCGCAGGCGAGGTCACCGCCGAGATGGCGTTCATCGCGCTGCGCGAGGGCGTGCCCGCCGAGTTGGTCCGCGACGAGGTGGCGCGCGGTCGCGCCGTCATCCCCGCCAACCACAACCATCCCGAGTCCGAGCCCATGATCATCGGCAAGGCGTTCGGGGTAAAGGTGAACGCCAACATCGGCAATTCGGCGGTGACCTCCTCGATCGGCGAGGAGGTGGACAAGATGGTGTGGGCCACCCGTTGGGGCGCCGACACCATCATGGATCTGTCCACGGGCCGCGACATCCACCAGACCCGTGAGTGGATCCTGCGCAACTCCCCCGTTCCCGTCGGGACAGTGCCGATGTACCAGGCCATGGAGAAGGTCAACGGCGATCCCACCCAGCTGACGTGGGAACTCTACCGCGACACCGTGATCGAACAGTGCGAGCAGGGCGTCGACTACATGACCGTGCACGCGGGCGTCCTGCTGCGCTACATCCCGCTGACGGTCAACCGGGTCACCGGCATCGTTTCCCGCGGCGGTTCGATCATGGCGGCGTGGTGCCTGGCCCATCACACCGAATCCTTCCTCTACACCCACTTCGAGGAACTCTGCGAAGTGCTGGCGCGCTACGACGTGACCTTCTCGCTTGGTGACGGGTTGCGGCCGGGGTCGATCGCCGACGCCAACGACGAGGCGCAGTTCGCCGAGCTGCGCACGCTCGGCGAGCTCACCACCATTGCGAAAGCCCATGGCGTGCAGGTGATGATCGAGGGGCCAGGACACGTGCCCATGCACAAGATCGTCGAGAACGTCCGGCTAGAGGAGGAGCTCTGCGAGGAGGCGCCGTTCTACACGCTGGGCCCGCTGGCCACCGACATCGCGCCTGCCTACGACCACATCACGTCGGCGATCGGCGCGGCCATCATCGCTCAGGCGGGCACCGCGATGCTGTGTTACGTCACTCCCAAGGAGCACCTCGGGTTGCCTGATCGCAAGGACGTCAAGGACGGGGTGATCGCCTACAAGATCGCCGCGCACGCGGGCGACCTGGCCAAGGGGCACCCGCACGCGCAGCTTCGCGACGATGCGCTGTCCAAGGCCCGCTTCGAGTTCCGTTGGCACGATCAGTTCGCCCTGTCGCTCGACCCCGACACCGCACGGGAATTCCACGACGAGACACTGCCCGCCGAACCGGCCAAGACGGCGCACTTCTGCTCGATGTGCGGCCCGAAGTTCTGCTCGATGCGGATTACGCAGGACATTCGCGATGCGATGGCCGGTAAATCCGCCGAGTTCGCCGAGCAGGGCAACCGCGTGTATCTACCCTTGAGCCCGTGAAGTTCCTACCGCTGACACCGCCGGGGCAGACCCCGCTGCGGGTGATGACGATTGCCGGGTCCGATTCCGGTGGCGGTGCCGGCATCCAGGCCGACCTGCGCACGTTCGCGATGCTCGGCGTGCACGGTTGCGTGGCCGTGGCCGCCGTGACCGTGCAGAACTCGGTCGGCGTCAAGGGTTTCCACGAACTCCCGCTCGACATCATCACGGGGCAAATCACCGCGGTTGCCGAGGACATCGGCATTCAGGCCGCGAAGACCGGAATGCTGGCGTCCTCGGAGATCATCGGCGCGGTCGCCGAGACGTGGCGCGGCCTCGACACGAGCCCGCCGTTGGTCGTAGATCCGGTCTGTGCGTCGATGCACGGCGACCCGCTGCTGCACCCTTCGGCGTTGAATACGCTTCGTACCGAACTATTTCCGATCGCGACGCTCGTCACCCCGAACCTCGACGAGGTCCGGCTGATCACCGGGATCGACGTCGTCGACGCCGAATCGCAACGCGACGCGGCGCGGGCGCTGCACGCACTCGGACCGAAGTGGGCCTTGGTCAAGGGCGGGCACCTGCGGTCCTCACCCAACAGCCCCGACGTGCTGTTCGATGGCACCGAGTTCCACGAGTTCGACGCCGAGCGCATCGACACCGGCCACGACCACGGTGCGGGCGACACCCTCGCCGCGGCGACGGCGTGCGCGCTCGCCCATGGCTATTCGGTGCCAGCCGCAGTGAGCTTCGCCAAGCGGTGGGTCACCGAATGCCTGCGCGCCGCTTACCCATTGGGCCACGGGCACGGTCCCGTCTCCGCGCTCTTCAGATTGAGCGACAGTGGATCTTGACGCCCTGGATGCCGTAGCGGGCCTCGCGCACGCCCCGAAGGGCAAGTCGCGCGGCACCGTCCTGCTGACACACGGGGCGGGCGGCAACCGGGATTCCGCGATGCTGATCAAGCTGTGCGACGAATGGGCCCGCCGCGGCTGGCTCGCCGTCCGGTACGACCTGCCGTATCGGCGGCGTCGGCCGAAGGGCCCGCCGTCGGGTTCGGCGAAGGCCGATCAGGCGGGCATCGTCGAGGCGGTGGAACTCGCGCGGGCCGACACCGAGGGGCCCGTCGTCGCGGGTGGCCACTCCTACGGCGGCCGCATGACGTCGATGGCGGTGGCCGAGGGACTCGAGGTCGACGCGCTGACGCTGTTCTCCTATCCGCTGCATCCGCCGGGCAAGCCGGAGCGCGCCCGCACCGAGCACCTGCCGCGCATCACCGTTCCGACGGTCTTCACCCATGGCACGTCCGACCCATTCGGCACCATCGACGAACTGCGGGCCGCGGTGGCGCTCGTCGGCGCCGCAACCGAACTCGTCGAAGTCACGGGCGCCCGTCACGACCTCGGATCGAAGACGCTCGACGTGCCCGCGTTGGCGGTCGATGCAGCCCTCAGACTGCTGGCCTGAACTGCTATCTTCCGGAGGTGACCTGGCCGCCTCCCGGAGACCCGAACCAGCCTGCGTGGGGCCAGCCACCTCCGCCGCCAGGGTCGTGGGGACCGCCGCCCCCGCCACCCCCGATGCCGTATGCGGGCGGACCCTACGGGCAGGCGCCCGGTCCTCCGCCGAAGAGCTCGCGCAAGGGCTTGATCATCGCTTTGTCCGCCGTCGCCGTGGTCGTACTGATCGTCATAGCCGGGTTGGCGATCCTGTACTTCGCACTGAAGGACACTGCCATCGCCACCGACATGAAGGTCGGTGACTGCATCTCAGAGGTGCCGACCGGGTCGGAGGTGATCACGTTGCCGACCGTCGACTGCGCCCAACCGCACGCGGGTGAGGTGTTTGCGGTACTCGACATGCCAGACGGTGACTACCCCGGCGCTTCGACGATCAACGAGTGGCAGAACAAGTGCGCAGCGGAACTGGTGAAGTTCTCGCCGGAGTCCATGGTCGACGATGCCGTCGGGTTGTACGTGCTGGCTCCGACGGCGGACACCTGGAGCAAGGGTGACCGCGCGATCACGTGCATCGCGACGCTCGACCCAAAGCGGTCGGGCTCGCTGAAGGGTTAGCGGTACCCCTGGTACCGTCTATTCATGACTTCGCAGCAATTCGACGCGGTCATCGTGGGGGCCGGCTTCGCCGGTATCGGTGCCGCAATCCAGCTCAAGCGGCTGGGCTACGACGACTTCGTAATCGTGGAGCGCGAGGACGACCTCGGTGGCACCTGGTACGTCAATCACTACCCCGGGCTCGCCGTCGACGTCCCGACCACTACGTACTCGTACTTCTTCGAGCCCAACCCGAACTGGTCGCGGCTGTTCACTCCAGGACCGGAGCTCAAGCAGTACGCCGACGACGTGGCGGACAAGTACGACGTCCGTCGACACATCCGGTACAACACCAGCGTCGAGGGCGCGCGGTGGGACGAGGACGCCCAGGTCTGGCGGATCGCGCTGGCCGAAGGCGAGACGCTGACCGCCCGCTACCTGCTGACCGCCACCGGCTTCCTTTCGCAGCCGAAGGTGCCCGACATTCCGGGCATCGCCGACTTCGACGGCAAGGTCATCCACACGACCGAGTGGGAGGACGACTTCGATCCCGCGGGGCACCGGATCGCCGTCATCGGCACGGGCGCCACCGCGGTGCAGCTCATCCCCCAATTGGCCAAGACGGCCGCCGACCTCACGGTGTACCAACGCACCCCCATCTGGGTGGTGCCCAAGATCGACCTCCGGTTCGGTCCATGGGCCAGGCGCCTGTTCGCGCGAGTTCCGTTCACGCAGCGCGCACTTCGCTGGCTGACCGATTCGATCTACGAGGTGATGATCAACACCGCGGTGCTCCAGCATCGCAAGTTCCACCGACTCAACGTCGCCGCGGCCGACCTGTCCAAGCTGCATCGGTTTGCGTCGATCCGCGACGAGGAACTGCGCCGTCGACTCACCCCCGACTACGACTTCGGTTGCAAGCGGCCGACGTTCTCCAACGGCTACTACCGCGCCTTCACCAGGCCGCACGTCCACCTGCAGGACAGCGGCATCGACCACGTCGAGTCGGACGGCATCGTCGGCAACGACGGCACCAAGAACGTCATCGACACGTTGGTGCTGGCCACCGGTTTCGACCTGTGGGAAGCCAACTTCCCCGCCATCGAGGTCATCGGGCGCGAGGGTCGAGATCTCGGAAAGTGGTGGCGCGAAACCAGGTTCCAGGCGTACCAGGGCGTTTCGATGCCGTACTTCCCGAACTACCTGAGCCTGGCCAGCCCGTACGCGTTCCTTGGGTTGAACTTCTTCAACACCATGGAGTACCAGATGCGGCTCATGGACCGACTCTTCACGGAGGTCAAGCGCCGCGGGGCCACGACGTTCGAGGTAACCGAGGAAGCCAATACCGTCTTCCTCGACCGGATGACCGAACTCCTAGGCGACTCGCTGTTCATCATCGGAAACTGTGCCAGCGCACGGTCGTACTATTTCAACCCGGCAGGCGAGCCCTCGCTGTTGCGGCCTTCGTCGACGGAGCACGCCATCAGCGAAGCGTCGGAGTTCCCGTTGAGCGATTACCAGATGTCCTAAGAGAGGATCGGTAAGTGTCAGAGGAAAAGAAGTCGCGACTGCCAGCACTCGTGGGGTTGGTGGTGGCGGGCACCGGGGTGGCGCACTTCGTCCGCCCAGAGCTCTTCGAAGGCATCACCAAGTCCGCCTTCCCACAGGACATCGACCGTCATCTGAAGACCAACGGCGCCATCGAGACGACCCTCGGCCTGGCGCTGGTGGCCCCGAAGACTCGCAAGCTGGCGGTGCTCGGAACGCTCGGATACGCCGGCTATCTGGCGGTCAACGTCGTACGCAACCGGTAGCGACCGAGCAGCGTCAGATCCAGCAGCCCGCCGACCAGCTCGCGGGTCTGTGAGGTATCGCGGTAACCCGTCAACCGCCCCATGTCGATGACGAGTGCCATCGCGGCGTGCACGGCGAAGCGGGCGTCCTCCGGCGCCCACTCGGGTCGTACGGCCACGACCAACTCGACCCACGACTCGACCGTCGACAGCTGCAGGATGCGCAGCACGTTCTGGTCGGCCTTGGTCAGGTTCAGCCGCTCGGTGTAGTAGACGTGGTCCAGTTCCGGGCGGTCGAAGGACCGGGCGACGTAGGCGTCGATGACTCGCGTCAAGGCATCCTCGGGATCGCTCGCGACCGCGGCGACGGAGCCCAGTTCGGCCGAGAGCCAGTCCGCCGCCCGCCGGAACGACGCCGCCAATAGATCGCTCTTGCGCCCGAAATATCGGTAGACCCCCGAGGCAGGCAGCCCGACCGTGGCCGCGATCTCCTCGACGCTGGTTTCGCGGTAGCCCCGTTCGTTGAACAGTCGCATCGACTCATCAAGCAGGGCTTCGTATTTCGACTGGGACGCGCGGCTCTGCGGAACTTCGCGGACTTGCGGGTCGTCGTCGGGCGCGAGCAGGTCGGCCGTCGCGATCACCGTGGCCAGTTCGGCAAGCACGACCCGCATCCGGGCGATGGGCAACCGGGCCCGGTGGTCGACGATGCTGCCGAGCACGCTGAGGATGGCGGTCGATCCGACCCAACGCTCGTGAGACGTCCGGTCGGGGTGCAGCGCTGCCAGCGGCCGCTGTATCCGCCGGTGCACGGTGCGCAGTTGTCGGTTCAATTCGGCCTGATCGTCGGCGCTGAGGAAGCGGGCCTCCCACCGGTAGAGCCCGCCGGACTCACGATTCGCCAGCGCGGTGTCGGTCAGTGCGGTCACCAGCGCGCCGAGGTGCTGCCGTGGGTCGGCGGTGACGGACTCGGCGTCTGAGTCATCGGCGAACGCGGTTGCGTCGACCAACTGCTGCCCGAGGTTCAACACCGCGAGCCGAAACAACTCGTACTTGCCGGAGTAGTGGCGGTAGAGCGCCGTCGCCGAGATGCCCACCCGCGACGCGATGTCCTCCATGGTGACGCCGTGGTAGCCCAGCGCGCTGAAGGCGTCGGCCGACGCCCGCGCAATCTGCACCTTGCGGTCCTTGGGGCGGGGCGTCATGACCCTCAGGCTAGGCGACCGGCCGACAACTTAGTGGCAAGCCGATCCAGGAAGTGATTACAAAGGCCTTCCCTCGGGTAAGAATTGTCATTAACATACTGGGGCGGGGTTTGCTTGGGGTCGGGGGTCATCGTGGTTGCCGTGGTTGCTAGGTTGCGGCGGATCGTCCGCTACCGGGTTTCCATCGGCGAGCTGATCGTCGTCGGGCTCGTGATCGGTACCCCGTACTTGCTCGTCGGGCTCGTCTGGTCGAGCACCCACACCGAACACCTGCAGCACATGCCGAAGGTCGACGCGGTGGTCTCCTTCCTTGGATCGATCGTGTCGTGGCCGGTGCTGCTGTTCGCAGGAGTTTGCATGACATGAAGGGAACTGAATTGAGTCGCCGTGGTTGGTATTTGGTCGTTGGTGGTGCGGTCATGGTGGTGATCGGTCTGTTCGCGATGCGATTCCCCGTCTTCATCTCCGACTTCGATCAATGGGGCTGGCAGGTCAAGTGCGGCACCGGGTTCACCGGCGACCTACGGCAGGCCGCCGATGCCACGAACGGCACTCATTTCGTCTCCAGCTGCGAGTCGGCGCTGCTGCTCCGCCGGCTGTGGGCGATTCCGCTCGTGGTGGTCGGTGCCATCGCGTTCATCGGGATGATGCTCGCGACGGCCTTGGAATCACTTCGCGAGGCAATGCCCGCGCAGGCCGACGGCAACCGAGCTGGCAGCAACTCCGAAGCCTAGGTTCAGACATCCGCGCCACCTGGCAGGCGCTAGCTTCCCCGGCCAAGGGCGCTTCTCCAGCTACCCTGTGTGACGTGCCGGATGTTACTGAAGTGACTCGTGTGAGTACACCCCGGGTGCGGGGTGGGAGCAGAGCGCCGAAGTTGACCCGCCGCAACGCATTGCTCGGAGTCGTCGCCTCGGCCACTGCCCTGGCTTTCGCCAGGTACGGCACCGGGGCCCCGAGCCAGGCCGCGCACGTCGAGAATTCACCTGCCCAGGGGGCACCGCCGCCGCCGGAATGGCCGACGCTGCTTCCTCCTCCGCGTCCTGCTGCGCGGGTGCTGTTGCCGGGCGGGGCCGTCCTGAGCACGCTGCCGGGCCAGGGTGACCTGCTGGCGCTCACCCTCGACGACGGGGTCGACACAAACGTCGTGCACGCATACGGACAACTCGCACACGACACCGGGATTCGGCTCACCATGTTCGTCACGGGGGTGTTCGCGTCGTGGACCGACAACCGCGGCCTGCTCCTGCCGTTGGTGGAGTCCGGCCAGATACAGCTTGGCAACCACACCTGGCTCCATCACGACCTCACGAAGATGACGGGCCGCCAGATCGCAGACGAGTTACGGCACACCGACCAGTTCATCAAGGACACCTTCGGCGCCGACGCAACGCCGTACTACCGTCCGCCCTACGGGGCGTACAGCGACCTCGTCACCTCCGTCGCCGCCGACCTCGGGTACACCGCAACGACCATGTGGGACGGCAACATCGGAGACGACGCCATCCTGAACCCACGCGACATCGTGGCAAATGCGCAGAAGTACTACACCGCCCAGAACATCGTCATCGGGCACCTCAACCATCCGCCGGTGACGACCGTGTATCACCAGTTGCTCGACACCATCGGTGACCGCAACCTACGCACGGTGACGCTCAACGACGTCTTCGCCAAACCCGAGGCAACCGTGCTGACGTCCGAATATCCCGGCTAAGCCCTACCATTGGCGCGTGCCGACGCCTGAGCATGTACCGCTGAAGCGCACCCTCGGGACCGCCGACGCCGTCACCATCGGACTCGGTTCGATGATCGGCGCCGGCATCTTCGTTGCGCTGGCGCCTGCGGCCGCGGCGGCGGGCTCGTGGCTGCTCGTCGGGCTCGCAATCGCCGCGCTGGTGGCTTACTGCAACGCGACGTCGTCGGCGCGACTGGCCGCGGTCCATCCGCAGTCGGGTGGCACGTACGTGTACGGGCGCGAACGGCTGGGCGAGTTCTGGGGCCATACCGCCGGCTGGAGCTTCGTGGTCGGCAAGACGGCGTCGTGCGCGGCGATGGCGCTCACCGTCGGGTACTACGCGTGGCCGACGCATGCGCACGCGGTGGCGGTCGGGGTGGTTGTCGTGCTGACGGCGGTCAACGTCGTGGGCGTTCAGAAGTCGGCGGTGCTGACACGGGTCATCGTCGCTGTCGTGCTGGCCGTACTGGCGATGGTCGTCGTCGTCATCGTGGGAGCCGACGGGGTCGACGCTTCGCGGTTGGAGTTCGGTGAGTTCGTTGGCGTCGGCGGCCTGCTGCAGGCGGCCGGACTCTTGTTCTTCGCGTTCGCCGGGTACGCGCGCATCGCCACGATGGGCGAGGAGGTGGTCAATCCTGCCCGCACGATCCCTCGCGCCATCACGATTGCTCTAGCGGTGACCTTCGTGACCTATCTGGTCATCGCTGCCGTGGCGCTCGCCGTCGCGGGGCCAGTCGTGCTTGCCGCGAGCAGCGCCCCACTCGTTGACGTCGTGGATGCGGCGGGTGCTGCGTGGGCCGAACCAGTCGTTCGAGTCGGAGCGGTCGTCGCGGGGCTCGGGGCCCTTCTTGGGCTCATCGCTGGCGTGGGCCGGACGACTCTTGCGATGGCTCGCCACCACGACCTGCCTGCGTGGCTCAGTGCAGTCCATCCGCGTTTTGCCGTACCTCATCGTGCGGAGCTGGCGCT
>JAOPVI010000361.1 GCA_025966225.1 Mycobacterium sp.
CTTCGAAGGAATACAGCGGCATCGTTCAGATATACCCCAGGTCGGGTAACCGGCAACGATGCGCCGATTGCCGGACCGTAAATGTCCGCGTCATTGCACTATCCACACGAAAAACTGTAACGTGTTCTAGTTAGAAGCCTAGAAACCTGGAGGTGTCATGGCTACCGAGACTGCCGGTATACGCGAGATCGACGCCGGCACCCTGCCCGACCGGTATGCCCGGGGCTGGCACTGCCTCGGCCCGGTCAAGGACTACCTGGACGGCGAGCCCCACGGAGTCGAGGCATTCGGCACGCACCTGGTCGTGTTCGCCGACTCGCACGGCGACGTGCACGTGCTGGACGGCTACTGCCGGCATATGGGCGGCAACCTGTCGCAGGGCACCGTCAAGGGTGACGAGATCGCTTGCCCGTTCCACGACTGGCGCTGGGGTGGCGACGGCAAGTGCAAGCTGGTGCCCTACGCCAAGCGCACGCCTCGCCTGGCCCGCACCCGGGCGTGGACCACCGACGTCCGAAGCGGACTGCTGTTCGTGTGGCACGACGTCGAGGGCAATCCCCCGCCGCCCGAGGTGCGCATCCCCGAACTCACGGAGCACGACAGCGACCAGTGGACGAACTGGCGGTGGAATTCGATCCTGATCGAGGGAGCGAACTGCCGGGAGATCATCGACAACGTCACCGACATGGCGCACTTCTTCTACATCCACTTCGGCCTGCCGACGTACTTCAAGAACGTGTTCGAGGGCCACATCGCCACGCAGTACCTGCACAACGTCGGCCGCCCCGACATCGGGGGCATGGGGACTGCATACGGCGAAGCACATCTGGACTCGGAGGCCTCGTACTTCGGTCCGTCGTTCATGATCAACTGGTTGCACAACAACTACAGCGGCTTCAAGGCCGAGTCGATCCTCATCAACTGCCACTACCCGGTGACCCAGGATTCCTTCATGTTGCAGTGGGGCGTCATCGTCGAAAAGCCCGAGGGCCTGGACGATGCCACCACGGAGAAGATGTCCAGGGGCTTCACCGAAGGCGTCAGCAAGGGCTTCCTGCAGGACGTCGAGATCTGGAAGCACAAGACCCGCATCGACAATCCGCTGCTCGTCGAGGAGGACGGCGCGGTCTATCAGATGCGGCGCTGGTATCAGCAGTTCTACGTCGACGTTGCCGACGTCTCGCCGGACATGGTCGACCGCTTCGAGATCGAGGTCGACACCACGGCCGCGAACGAGAAGTGGCACGTCGAGGTCGAAGAGAACCTCGCTGCCCAGGCGGCCGAGAAGGAATCCGAGGAACAACCGGCGACATGACGCAGACGCCTGACGTCGACCGGCTGGTCCGCTCGATGCTGCAGTTGCACGGAGATCACGACGACGATCATCCGGTGACTGAAGGCGCCAGCACCGGATCTTGGTCGAAGGCACCGGATTTCGCGGCCGACCCGGAGCGCGCGGCCTCGGTGCACGCCGCGACGCAACGCGATCGGGAACGTTATCTCAACGCCGGGCTGACGCCAGTCGACTGCCGGTTCTGTCACGTCACCGTCGCGGTCAAGAAAATCGGTCCAGGACACACTGCGGTGCAATGGAATTCGGAGGCCACCGAGCGGTGCGCGACGTTCGCCGAGGTGCGCGCCTGCGGGGGTGACAGCAGCCGCAGCCGGTCCTGCCCGCGACTGGCGGACAGCATCAAACACGCCATCGCGGAGGGCTGCCTCGAAGCGGTGTCGTCAGCGCCCTCCCCCGGCGACGGATAGCGGCTCACAAGCCCTTGAAGCGCTCCTTGACCAGCTCGGGTGTCAGGCCATAGTCAGCCAGCGAGTAGGTGTGCTTCGGCGCCCGCGGGCCCTGTTGGCTTTCGGCGTGCATGGTCTCCATCGACTCGCGGGCGGCGTCGGTCAAGGCGATGTCGAACTGCCGGTAGATCTGCTCCACCACCGAGATCGGGTCCTTGATCAACTCGAAGTAGTCGAGATCGTAGAACTGCGCCGGATCATGCTTGGCGCGTTCGGCATTGAACAACTTCAGGCCACGCGACCAGGTCTCGAGGGAGTCCTGCCCGATCACCTCGCCGGTGAAGCTGTTCGACCAGCCCTCGGTGGTGTGCTGGGCCAGTGAGCACATCGACGCCATGATCGTCTCGGCGGGCCGGTGACACTGAACCACCAGCGCGTCGGGATAGGTGGCGAGCAGCGCACCGAGGGCGAACAGGTGGCTGGGGTTCTTCAGGACCCAGCGCTTCTCGGCATCGTTGAGTCCGATCAGCTGAAGGTTCTTGCGGTGCCGCTGATACGGCTTGGTCCAATCCTGCTGGGACAGCCACTGCGAGTACGTCGGCAGGTGCGCAAGCGTCTCGTAGGACACCGAGTGCAGCGATTGGCGCAACAACTGCCAGCACTCCTCGACCTCGTCGGCGGTCATGTAGTGCAGGCCGGTGTAGTCCGGGTTCTCCTCGTGGGCCTTGGTGAACTGGGCGTCGATCTGCTGGAAAACCGGGTTCTGCGACCAGATTTCGCGCGGCGGGCGAGGTTGGGGAAACTCCGCCAGCCACAGTTCGAGGCCCTGGTGGCGCGGGTCGGCGGTGAGCAGTCGATGGATGGCGGTGGTACCGGTACGCGGTAGTCCCGTCACGAAGATCGGCCGCTCGATCGGTACGTCGACGTGCTGCGGGTACTGCTTGAACGCCGCCTCGGACACCAGTCGGGCCACCAACGCGTTGCGGACGAAGAACCGCTGCATCTTGCTGCCGAACTCGGTGAGGTCGGCATCGCTGCGAAACGACTCGAGCAGCACGTCGAGCGCTTCGCGGTAATTGTCGCCGTCGACCCCGAAGTCGTCGAGCCCGCAGGCCTTTACCGCCGACGCATGCAGATCGTCGACGGTGCCGACATCGGTACGCGGCCCGCTCATGGCTCGACCACCGCTTGTCTTCGCATCAAGCCTTGTACTCCCCGCAATTCACGTCGAGGGCCTGACCGGTGATGCCGCTCGACAGCTCGCTGGCCATGAACAGGATGGCCGATGCCACCTCTTCCTCGGTGGGCAGTCGCTTGAGGTCGGAGTTCACGGCGGCCGCATCATAGATTTGCTCGACCGTGGTGCCGTACTTGCCGGCCTGGTGGTTGAAGTAGCCCTTCAACGTGTCGCCCCAGATATAGCCGGGCAGCACCGAATTGACGCGAATGCCCTGGTCGCCCAATTCGGTGGCCAGCGATTGCGACATCGCCAGCAGCGCCGACTTGGCCATCTTGTAAGCGCCGTACTTGGCCTGCGAGTGGCGCACCACCATGGAGTTGACGTTGACCACGGAGCCCTTGGCCTCGGCGAGCGCCGGGGTGAAGCCCTGAATCAGCCGCAGCGCACCGAACACCGTGAGCTCGATCGCGTCCCGCATGTGTTCGAAGGTGGTATCGGCCAACGGCCTCATCGACGGCACCCGGAATGCGTTGTTGATCAACACATCGACCTTGCCGTACGCGTTGAGCGATTCCTCGACGAGGTTGTTCACCTGCGCTTCGTCGGTGATGTCGGTGCCCACCGACACCGCGCGCCTGCCCAGGTCGGTGATCTGCTTGGCGAGCTCCTCGAGCCGCTCCACGGTGCGGGCCGCGAGCACCAGATCGGCGCCCTGCTGGGCGCACCTCAGCGCCAGCGTCGTACCCAGCGCGGGGCCGACGCCGCTGATGACGACTACCTTGCCTTCGAGCATTCCGGTCATCTGCTAACCCACCATCCTGTCGCCAATTTGCTTTTGCCGCAGCGCAATCCGCGCCCGCCATTCGTCGTCGGAAATCTTGTTGGACTCGTAGTGCGGTAGCGCGGCCGCCACCTTGTCGATGTCGACGACTTCAACGGTCGGACCATCGGCCTCGGTCAGTGCGCGCGACAGGCGCTGCCAACGGAACTGCAGGTAGCCCTTGCGGTGCCCGAGCGTCTCGACCCAGTTGGCCACGCCGGGGTTGGCGTCGGACACCACGATGCGGATCTTGTTGTCCGGATCAGCTTGCGCCTGAGTGCCGTTGAGCGAGGTCTGGTGATTGATGTAGTCCAGCGAGATGTACCACAGACTGCCGAGCTGGAACCCGAGATAGGGCGCGTCGGTGACGGGCAGCGTGATGATCATCGCCTGATCCGGAGTCAGGTCGAAATGACCCACCGACGAGTACTGCGTCGCGAGCCCGCCCGGGGTGAGGCGCGGCGCGACCATCGTGTTCACCGGCAGCGTGTCGTAGAACCACTGGGGGAACTGAAGCCACGTCTTGACGCGCTGGACGAGTTGTTTGCCTGCCACGGCATAGCGCTTCTCGATCAGCGCCTTGGTCAACGGCGGCGGCGCAGTGCCCGCGGTGTCGGTGCGGGCGATGCTGATCCAGCCACGCTGCGCGGACCAGTCGTTGTATACCTCGCGAACGACCAACTGCGACGGGCTCTTCGGGGACACGCGCCACTCGAAGTTGCCGTCGGAGTCGATGTCGAGCTCGCGGTCGTCGAACGCCGCCTGGCTCTCCGGCACGTTGTCGTCGGTGTACTCACCGCCGAGCATCTGGAAGCAGAGGTCCGTCGTGGTGCCCCGCTTCCCGGTGACGACGTACTCGTGGCCCGGCTGCACCCGGGTGCCGAAGTACATCGCGTCCGGGTTGTCGAGCCCCATCTTGGTGAACGGCCCAGTGCCGCTCTGCATGAAGGGGTGGTCGCGGTCGTAGTCGAACGCGAGGTGCGTGCAGCCCGAGATGCAGCCGGCCAGGTATTGCAGGCCTTCGAGCAGATCGGCTTCGGATTCGATGAAGGGTGCGGCGGCGACGAGGCTTTCGGCCTCCGCGATCGCCTCGGACAACGATGTCGAGAACATACCGTTGAAACTAGAACGTGTTCTAACAAGAGTCAATATATCGACCGTGTCGGTACATATATGGAACGGCAGCTAGTCTGCTGAGATGTCCGCCCCCGACTCGCCCGGCCGCGCATCGCCTCCGACGGCTCGGGTGGTGCTCATTCTGGATTATCTGGCGGGTCGGCCCGATGAACGCTTCGGGGTTTCCGACCTGGCTCGCCGCCTCGGGCTGAGCAAGCCGACCTGCCTTGGCATCGTGACCTCGCTCTCGGATGCGGGTTACCTCGTGCGCGATTCGAGCGACAAGACCTACCGGTTGGGCCCATCGCTGATCACGCTGGGACACAAGGCGCAGGAGTCGATGCGGGTCAGCCCTGCGGCCCGCGAGGAACTGCGTCGGCTGTCCGCCCGATTCGGAGTCACGGCCGCACTGTCCGGGGTGATCGATGACCGGATCACGCTGCTGGATCTGGTGGCACCCGCCGGTGCGCGACCCGGTGTGGAGGTCGGTCAGAGCTACCCGTTCGCTCCGCCGGTGGGGCTGATGTTCGTGCTGTGGGACGACGAGGCCGAGCGCGACTGGCTCGCGAAAGAGCCAACGATTCCGATGCGCACGCACACCGACCGACTCAATCGCGTGGTCGCCGAGTGTCGCGCCGACGGCTATCTGGTCGAGCGCATGACGCCCGGCGGGCGGCGGCTCTATTCGTTGATGGCAGGCATGTCGAGCAACCTGCCCGACGAGTTGCGGGTGTTGCTCGGCGAACTGGTGTCCGACATCGGCGAGCGGGTGTACTTGCGCGACGAGAACTCGCGCGGGCGCACCCGCCACGACATCAGCGTCATCTCCGCGCCGGTCTACGACCATTACCAGCGTCAGGTGATGGTCGCGTCGATGCACGTCGGCAGCTCGTTGACGGACCACGAGATCAGCGAGCGAGCACGCGCGGTAGTGGCCACCGCTGATGCGGTGACCGCACAGCTAGGCGGCGTGAAGCCGCCTCCGCGGTCGAGCTAGAGGGAGCACTCCGCCCATGCCCCGCGGGGGCTACGCCTACCGGGACCTGGTGGGCCGCGGCCCTGTCGAGGGCCACGAATAGTCAGGCCGGATGTGGTGCGGTTCAGCGCCAACCCACCCCTCGTAGGTTGGCGCTGAATCGTGGACCACGGGTGCAAGCGTTCCGCGATGCAATCGTCGGTCGGGCGCGCACCGGTGGGCTCAGTAGTGCGCTACTTCAACTTCGCGCAGTTCGTCGCGGCAGTACTGAGCGGGACGCCATCGTGCTCTCGGAAGCGAGATCGTTCGCCATCGTTCGACACCGGGGGGGTCAATAATGCGATGAAGTGGTCGTGACCGAGATCGGTGGTATTTGGATGACGGCGGGCCTAGCGTGCGCAGCGTGCGGCACTGGCCTGCGGGCGAATGCGAAGTTCTGCGACGAGTGCGGTGCCCCAACTGCGGTTCCGGTTGACCCTGCGAAGTACAAACAGGTGACGGTGCTGTTCGCCGACGTGGTGCGGTCGATGGACATCGCGGCTGCGTTGGATGTGGAGCGGTTGCGCGAGATCATGACCGAGCTGGTGGAGCGCTCGGCCGCGGTGGTGCGCCGCTACGGCGGGACCGTCGAGTACAACGGCGACGGCGTGATGGCGCTGTTCGGTGCTCCAGTTGCGTTGGAGGATCACGCCTTTCGCGCCTGTCGTGCCGCGCTGGCCATCCAAGAGGACGCGCAGCAATTGGCGGCCGAGGTGCAGGCCAGGGACGGTGTGGCGCTGCGGTTGCGGGTGGGGCTGAACTCCGGTCGGGTGATTGCCGGTGAACTCGGTTCCGGGACGCTGGGGTATGCCGCGACCGGCGAGACGGTCGGGTTTGCGCAGCGGATGGAATCGGCGGCGCCCCCGGGCGGAGTGATGATCTCTGAGTCGACCGCGCGGCTCGTCGAGCCCACCGCCACGCTGGGTGAAGCCGAGTGGGTGCGCATCAAGGGGACCGATGAACCGGTTCCGGCGCGGCGGCTGGTGGCGATCAGTCCAAGGGATGGCCTGGTCGGACGCGCCGACGCGAGCCTGGTCGGTCGGCGCTGGGAGATGGCGACCCTCGACGCCCTTGCGGACCGCGCGATCGCTGGCCACGGTGGCGTGGTGAACGTGGTGGGACCGCCCGGCATCGGGAAGTCCCGGGTGGCCAGGGAGGCCGCGGCGACGGCGGCCGGCCGTGGGGTCGAGGTGTTTTGGGTCTTCTGCGAGTCCCATGCTCGTGACGTCCCGTTTTACGCCGTGACGCGACTGCTGCGCGCGAGCACCGGTGTGGCCGACCTCGACGGCGACGCTGCGCGCGCGCAGTTGCGAGCTTATGTACCTGCCGATGCCGACCCGCAGGATCTGCTGCTGCTCGACGATCTGCTCGGCGTCGCCGACCCCGACGTGACGGTGCCCCAGATCGACCCGGATGCGCGGCGGCGCCGGTTGACCGCACTGGTCAATACGATTTCGATGGCACGCACCCAACCGGCGCTGTTCATCATCGAGGATGCGCACTGGATCGATGCGGTCAGCGAGTCGATGCTGGCCGGCTTCCTCACCATCATTCCGCGCACCCCCTCGATGGTGTTGATCACCTCTCGCCCCGAATACGACGGAGCGCTCACCCGGGTGCACGGTGCCCAGACGATAGCCCTTGCCCCACTGGGTGATTCGGACACTGCAGCCCTGCTGAGAGAGCTGCTCGGTTCGGATCCCTCGCTCGCCGAGCTGGCAGCGATCGTTGCCGAGCGGGCTGCCGGAAACCCGTTCTTCGCCGAGGAGATGGTCCGCGACCTGGTGCAGCGCGAGGTGCTGACCGGCGAGCAGGGTGGCTACGTCTGCGGTGCGGATGTCGCCGACGTCGCGGTGCCTGCCACGGTGCAGGCAGCCATCGAGGCCCGCATCGACCGCCTGGACACCCCCGCCACGCAGACGTTGAACGCCGCGTCGGTGATCGGAGTCCGCTTCGGGGCCGAGCTGCTCGCCGCGCTGGGCATCGATGCGGCGTTCGAGGAGCTGCTGGGCGCGGAGCTGATCGATCAGGTGCGGTTCACCCCACACGCCGAGTACGCCTTCCACCACCCGCTGATCCGCGCGGTGGCCTACGAATCCCAGCTGAAATCCGATCGCGCCCAGTGGCACAAACGACTGGCCACCGCCATCCAAGAGCGCGAGCCTGGGTCGGCCGACGAGAACGCGGCGCTGATCGCCGAACATCTGGAGGCCGCCGGCGAGCTGCACGCGGCCTATGGCTGGCACATGCGCGCCGCCGCGTGGTCAACCAACCGCGATCTCGTCGCGGCCCGGCTCAGCTGGGAGCGAGCACGCCAGATCGCCGACGCGCTGCCTGCCCACGACCCCGACCAGGTGTCGATGCGCATCGCCCCGCGGACCATGATGTGTGCCACCGACTGGCAAGCCCGAGAGGCCCAGGAAAGCCATGGCCGCTACGCGGAGTTGCGGGAGTTGTGCAGCGCGGCCGGGGACAAGGTCTCGCTGGTCATCGGCATGACCGGGCCGGCCACCGAGCTCTGCTACGCCGGGCGCGCGCGTGAGGCGTCGCGGCTGTCATCCCAACAGATGGCGCTGCTCGAGTCGATCGGCGATCCCACCCCGACTATGGGGCTGGCGGCCATAGCGTTCGTCAACTGGCTCGGCGTCGGTGAATTCGGCGAGATCTTGCGGTGGTCCCAGACCCTCGTCGACCTGGCCGCCGGTGACCCCGCCAAGGGCGCCGGCTTCGGCGTGGGATCACCGCTGGCGATCGCGTCGGCATGGCGCGGCACTGCTCGGTGGTGGCTGGGCCGTCCCGGATGGCGGCAGGACCTCCATGACGCCGTCGCGATGGCCCGGCGCAGCAACCCGGAAACCCTCTCCGGTGCCGTCGCCTGGACCTACGGTTTCGCTCTGCAGTACGGGGTGCTTCGGGCCGATGACTCCGCGGTGCGCGCGGGCGAGGATGCACTACACACCGCCCAAATGGCCAGCAGCGATCGCGCAATGGGCTTGGCCGCGTACACGTTGGCTGTCGGGCTGCTGAATCGCGACGCCGCGGCCGACCGTCACCGCGGGCTCGAATTGATGATGCAGGCCCGCGACATCTGGCTGCGCAAGCGCGCCCTCTTCCTCATTCCGGTCACCGACCTGTGGGCCGCCCGGGAAACGGCCAGGCGCGGCGACCGCGATGCTGCCATTGGGGTGATGCGCCAAGCCGTCGACGAGCTGCGTCAAGCGGACAACCTGTTCTATGGCGTTTGGGGCACCGGCGTTCTGGTGGAGACGATGCTGGAGCGTGGCGCCGAGAGCGATCTGGCCGAAGCCCAACAGGAGTTCGACCGGTTGGCGAACCTGCGGGCCGATCACGATTCGGCGATGCTCGAAATCACGCTGCTGCGGCTGCGCGCGCAGCTAGCCCGGGCCCGCGGCAACGGTGTTGCCTACCGGGACTTGGCGATTCGCTATCGCGCGATGGCGGAATCGCTTGGCTTCGAAGGTCACATCGACTCGGCCTTGGCGATGATCGCTCACGTTGCCGCGGGGGCGTAGGACGTCGATGAAGAACTGCCCGACATTGACCACTCTTCTCGGTCGCCCAACTTCACGTTTTGCCCTAGCCCGTGATGAAATCGTCGCTCTTGGTCGGCAGGACGGGCTCAGTAGCCGGCCACTGCAATCTCGGCAGGCTTCGGCGCGGTACTGCTTAGCCGAAGCTTCGATGGTGCAAGAGGGCAATGAGTTCGTCGCGGTTCGTGGTGCCGGTCTTGGACATCGCCCGGTAGACGTGGCTTTCGACGGTGCGCACGGAAAGGGTCAGGCGCTCGGCAACCTCGCGGTTGGACAATCCCGCGCCGAGCAGCATCACGATCTCTCGCTCCCGATCGGTCAGGGGCAAGGTGTCGGTGGCCTGACGAAGCGCCGGGGTATCCGCGCCGCCACATCGTTCGGCCAGGGCATCGGCACGTGCCGAGCAACCCAAGGCCGACCCCCGCTTGTCTTGACTCCGATAAGCGATCGCAGCGTGAGCCGCCGCATCGACGGCGGCAACGAGATCGCCCATGCGCTCGAATTGCTCTGACACAGCCGATAGTTCAGCGGCGTCACCGTCACGTACGCCCTCGGCGAACCGCGCCGCCAGGCCTACCCGCGGCCCCTCCACAATCGATTCGAGCTCGCGCAGCCTGCCGGCGCCGGTGGAGTCACCGAACTGCGTAGCGGTCTGCAGACAGACCACCTCTGCCGCGAATCGCCCTGTGGTTCTGGCTCTTTCGGCCGCCGACAACGAGCTGGCGATCGCCTCGCTGACGGCGCCCTGGCCTGCGGCCACCCACGCCCGGGCCAGACTCCGCTCGTAGTCCAGCGCCCGAAATGTGCGTCGTACGTTGTCGAGTGCGGAAAGTGCGTCGGCGGCCTCACCGGTCGAGCCGCGCATGGCCAGCGCAGTCACATATGGGACGCGGTACCGGTACCCCCAGCCGATGGCATGCGACGCGGACAACCCGACCACCGCCTGTTCCAAGAGCACACATGCGCTATCGAGCCTGCCCGCACCCACGGCGGCCCGACCGTCCGCGGCTGCCCCAAGCAATTGCGCCGCGCCCGGGAGCTCCACCGCCTGCTGGCGCACCCGCTCGGCCACCTCGAGGGCCGCTCCAACCCGGCCGGCGAGCAGTAGTGCACTGATGTGTGCGTCAGCGATGTTGAACCTCATGTGCGGCGCGTCGAAAGCGCGCGTCGCAGCGGCATATCCCGCCTCCGCCATGGCCACGGCTTCGGTGGTACGCCCCGCATCCGCCGCGATCGCAGCGAGCACCCAGGCAAGCTCGGCACCAACGACCGGCGGCAGCTCATCCAACGCAAGGCTCTCCGAGGCCTGCGCCGCCGCTTCCGGCTGATCCGTCGCAAACCAGAACACGGTCAGGAAGGCGTCGACATACAGGCGGGCCTGCGGCGGGGTGTCGCGCGCCGCCTCGTCGATGACTTCCTTGGCGCGCGCAGGGTCCGCAAGCGCCCAGAGGAAGTTGCTCGCACGCAGGAACGCGAATCTGCCGCGGTCGACGTCAGTCAACTGGCTGGTGCGGATCTCGGCGAAGACCGCGTCCGCCTCCTCGCCACGACCCAGCCATGACAGCGCATGCGCGCGAACGAAGTTCGGTTCCGGCCCGGCTCCGGCACGGATGGCCCCCTCCGCAAGTCGGGCGGCGAGGGTCAGCTCCGCCAACCACACCGCACCGTGGGCGGCCCGCACCAACAGCCCGACGTCGGGTGGAAGGTCGGAGTCGAGACTCAATGTGGCGCGGCGAACCACGACGGCGATGTCATCGCCGTCATCGGATGCGGCAAGTTCGGCGGCGACCAGTCCGCGCAGCCGCCTTAGCTTGGTGGCTGCCGCGCGCCTGCGGCGTATCCGACCGTAGAGCGGATGAGCCAACCGCACCTCCGCCCCGCCAACAACGGGTTCAAGCGTGATGAGGCCGCGGATATCGGCCTCCTCGACTGCGGCTGGATCGGCGATCCGCCTCAGCGCCGACAGCTCGATCGGCTCCCCGACGGCCAGCACGTCGACCACATCGCTCACGGGTGCGGCCAGTGCCCCGATGCGAGACTCGATCAACGCGACGAGGCCGTGCGGCAAGATCGGATCACCGATCCACTGCCAGTACCCGTGCCGTTTCACCAGTCGGCCATCGGCGACCTCCTGCTCGACGATGTTGCGTAGATACAAGACGTTGCCGCGGGTTAGCTCCCACAACCGCTGAGCCGCGTCCGGATCCACCCTTCCGGCCAAGGTCGTCGACAACAGCGTGGTGGTTTCGTCGAGTGATAGTGGCTGCAGGTCGAGCCGGTCGAATCGGCCAACCTTCCAGATCTCCTGCAGCGCGGCGGGAATCGGTTCGCCATCGAGAACGGTGAGAATCACCTTCGCCGCGCCCCGCTGCACGATCTGATGCACGACGAACGTCGACAACTCATCGAGTAGATGTGCGTCGTCGACAGCCACCGCCACCCTCGCGCCCGCAGGCGCAGCGGTCAGTGATTCGATCACCCCCCGCAGCAACTGAACGGTGTCGGTGACACCTGATTGCGTCCACGCGGTGAAGGCCCCAAGCGGGATGGCCTGACCCGACGACGTGCCAACCGCCCAACGGGATTCCAGGCCGTGTGACGCGGCCGCGGTCAGTGCCTCACGGGCAAGCCTGCTCTTCCCCACGCCCGCCGCGCCACAGACGACGATTCCGGAAGTATCCGATGCCGACATGGCGGCCTCGATACTTCGCATCCCCTCCGAGCGGCCAATCAACGGCCACGACAACCGCATCGCAAGAGCGTAAGCCCTGCCCTGGATGCGCGTACCGCTTAAAGGTCGCCGAGCACCGCAAGGGCGTCTGTGGGCGCGACCTGCATGCCGCAGCGATCCTTGAAGGCACCCAGCGGCGCTTGGATGCCGCGCAGGTCGTCGGCCTCCTCCGGATGGTCCTTGAAGTAGTCGTTGAACGACCCCATCGCCGAGAACGCCGACTGCCGGGTGAATTCGATCAGCTGCTGGTTGAGGTCGGGGTGCGCCGCGAAGTACGTCTGCTGAGCGGCCGTCACGGAGCTGATCGTCTTGGCCAGTCCGGCGGCCGTGCAGTCGTCGGCGGCGGCGAGTGGCGCCACCGGAGTACTTGGCTCGACCGGATCGGCACGGGCCGAGGGCAGGCTCAGCACGGCACAGGTGGCACCGGCGGCAAATAGGCCGAGGGCAGCACGTCGAAGGGCACGATTCATGGATTCACTCCTTGGTTCGGCCGACCGCCAATTGATGATGTCTTTTCCCCGGCCACTGGAGATGAATTCGCCAGCAACGGCGATCGTGTTACTGATGTGACGGAGGGTGCTGGTCAGTTGGTGCTGGCCATGGCGAAGGGAAGCACCTCTGGCGCACCAGCCGCACGCACGACGCGGGCCGCCATCGTCAACGTCCACCCGGTGTCGGACAAGTCGTCGACCAGCAACACCGGTCCGCCCGCCGCGACGATGGCCTCCGCATCGGGCGGCAGCCACCCGCCGTCCAGTGCGGCCACGCGATAGGCGGAGTTCGCCGCGGTCACGGGTCGACGCTCCGGCGCGTACCGCAGGATGCCGAGGTCGGTCAGGCGACCGAGCCGCGCCAGCTCGCGGGCCAGCGACGAGATCAAGAGCGGATGGCGGTCCGAGTCCAGCGCCAGCACCGCTGTCGGTCGGGTGTCCCAGTCCCACGACGCCAACACCTTCACCGCCGCAGCCACGACGTCCTCGGACACCTCGGCATCGGGTTCGTCGAGCAGTCGCCGAAGCCGGGCGCCCCAACCGAGGTCGGTGAGCCTGCCGATGACGCGACCGGGCGCAGGCCCGTCGCCGATCTTTCCGCTCATGTTCAACCCGAGCTTGCCAAGCCCGGAGGGCCACTGCTTGCGCGCCTGGAGCTCGACCCCTGGCCGCATCAGCCGCGCCCTGGTGTCCTCCGCGGCGGTCGCGTCGACGTCGGCGCTGGCGCGCACCCCCGTGCAGTTGTCGCAGCGACCGCAGCGCTCACCCTCGACGAGTTCCGGGTCGTCGAGCTGGCCGCGCAAGAACACCATCCGACAGCCGTCGGTGGCTTGATAGTCGAGCATGGCCTGCTGTTCGCGCCTTCGCGCTTCGTCGAGTTTCCGATAGCGCGGTTCGTCGTAGTCCCACGGCTCCCCGGTGCCGACCCAGCCGCCCTTCACTCGCCGCACCGCGCCGTCGACGTCGAGCACCTTCAGCACCATCTCCAACCGGGTCCTGCCGAGGTCGACGAGCGGTTCCAGCGCGGGCGTCGATTGTGGGCGGTCGGGTTCGAGTGCATGAATCACGTTGCGCACCATGTGTTCCGACGGGAACGCGACCGAGGCGAAGTACCTCCAGACGTCCTGGTCCTCGCGACCGGGCAGCAGGACGACCTCGGCGCTCGCGGTGGAGCGGCCCGCACGGCCGACCTGCTGGTAGTAGGCGATGGGCGAGGACGGGGCGCCGAGGTGCACCACGAATCCGAGGTCGGGTTTGTCGAAACCCATTCCCAGCGCCGACGTGGCGACGAGCGCCTTGACGCGGTTGGCCAACAGGTCCGCCTCGAGTTGTTCGCGTTCGGCGGCCTCGGTCGCGCCGGTGTAGGCCTCGACCCGGTGGCCCTGCTCGCGCAACAGTGTCGCCACGTCGCGCGCCTGCGTGACGGTCAACGTGTACACGATCCCGGATCCCGGCAGCGAATCGATGTGTGCTGCAAGCCAAGCCGCGCGTTGCGCCGGATTGCCTGCCTTCACCACCGAAAGCCGCAACGACTCGCGGTCCAGCCCACCGCGTAGCACCAGGGTGTCCCTTCCCCCGACGCCCAACTGGGTCGCCACGTCGTCGACCACCCGGTCGTTGGCGGTGGCCGTGGTGGCCAGCACGGGAACGTCGGAGCCCAGCTCGCCGATCAGGGTGCGGATGCGCCGGTAGTCGGGTCGGAAGTCGTGGCCCCAGTCGGAAATGCAGTGGGCTTCGTCGATCACCAACAATCCGGTGCCGGCGGCCAGATCGGGCAGCACGTTGTCCCGGAAGTCAGGATTGTTGAGACGCTCCGGGGAGACCAGCAG
>JAOPVI010000377.1 GCA_025966225.1 Mycobacterium sp.
CGATCGCTGATTGCCTTGCGGCGTTCCCTGCAATTCGAGGCGTCGCGTCGTTACGCCGTGCTCGTTCTTGTTCGCGCGCACCGGGAAGACGATCAGCTGCTTCCTGGTGCCTGGCGACCTCGAGGGCCTGAGCTTCGGCAAGCCGGAAGAGAAGATGGCCCTGCACGCCATCCCGACCACGTCGGCGTTCTACGACAACGCGCACCTGGACGCCGAGCGTCGCATCGGCGCAGAAGGCCAAGGTCTGCAGATCGCATTCAGTGCACTTGACTCCGGGCGACTGGGCATCGCCGCGGTCGCGACCGGCATCGCGCAGGCCGCCCTCGACGAGGCGTGCCGCTACGCCAACGAGCGAACGACGTTCGGCCGCAAGATCATCGACCACCAGGGCCTGGGTTTCCTGTTGGCGGACATGTCCGCCGCAGTGGTCAGCGCGCGCGCGACTTATTTGGACGCCGCGCGTCGTCGTGACCAGGGGCGGCCGTACTCGGCGCAGGCCAGCGTCGCCAAACTCGTCTGCACCGACGCCGCGATGAAGGTGACCACCGACGCGGTTCAGGTGTTCGGCGGGGCGGGGTACACCCGCGACTACCGCGTCGAGCGGTACATGCGCGAGGCCAAGATCACCCAGATCTTCGAGGGCACCAACCAGATACAGCGGCTCGTGATCGCGAGAGGGCTCACGACGCCCTAGCCCGTCCTCGCGAGTGTGAACGTCACGACGGAATCCGCCCGAAAGCGTCGTCAGATTCACACTCGATCACCATACGAAGCCGCGTTCGCGCAACGCATGCTCGACGCGCGCCAGATAGGTCGCACGTCGGTAGCGGAGCAAGTCGCGGCTGACCCGGATGATCGACCAGCCCAGCCTCGTCAGTTCGAACTGCTTGTCGATGTCGCGTTGCCGCACGGCTGGGTCAGTCCAATGTTGGGGCCCGTCGTACTCGATGCCAACCTTCACGGCGTCGTAGGCCATGTCAATCCGGGCAACGAACTCGCCGTACTCCCCGAACACCTCGAACTGCGTCTGAGGCGCGGGCAGGCCGGCATCGATCAGCGCCAGTCTCGCAACCGTCTCCTGTGGCGACTCGGCCCCACCGTCGACAAGCGGAAGCACGGCGCGGAGCGCTTTGAGGCCACGCACACCCGGATGAGCTGCGGCCACCGCCTCGACGTCCCCGACCGTCACACCGGTTGCGTTCGCGAGCGCGTCGAGTCGTTGCACGGCCTGAACTCGCCGTGTGGTGTACCGACCAAGCTCGAATGCCGTGCGGGCAGCAGTGGTTACCTGCATCGCGCCGAGGTCGAGCGTTTCCCCTGGAGCGAGCGTTTCGGTGCGGACGATCAGCCCCGCAGGCGTCTTCCGGTTGTCGTGGATCAACTCGGCGGGCTGGCTGCCGTCGACCCATTTGGCGCCGAGCATTGCGGCCGCCGACTGTCCGGCGGCGACACCGCGTCGCTTCGACCACAGCCACGCCGCCTCCGCCCGCTGTCGAGCCGATGGCGTGATACCTCGCGGCACGAATACGCCGGGGTACAGCTGCTCACAGCCCTGGCGCATCGCGCGTTCGGGCATGGCCCGAGCCGCCAGTGCTTCGGCGCCGACGAACGGCCACGGTGGGTCAGACATGCTCGCATGGTGCGCGCGGGGCCCGACGGATTCACCGCCCCGCGGTTGGCTATGCACAGGCGCGGGGGCGCGAGTGTGAACGTCACGACGAAATCGGCCCGCTAACGTCGTCAGATTCACACTCGGCGAGGGGTGGACTCTGGTGGGTCGGCGGGGGGTGCCTCACACCGGGAGCGGTCCTCCGGCGGCGAGGTGACCGTCACCCGCGTGCCCTCGCCGACCGTCGAGTCGATGCCGATGGACCCGCCCATCGCCTCGAAACGCACCAGCAGCGAGCCGAGCCCGATGTGCCCCTCCGCCACTGCTTGGTCGATGCGCGTTGGATCGAACCCGGTGCCGTCGTCGGCGACGGTCAGCACGATCCGATCGGCGCGCGTGAACATCCGCACGGTGACCGTCGTCGCGCGAGCGTGCTTGTTGATGTTGGCCAGCAGTTCCCGCGCCGCCCGGTACATCAGGGTCTGCGAAGCAGGTTTCCCGACATCCTGGAGCTCGGCGTCGACGATCACGCGAGATTCACACTGCCGCAACAGTTCTCGCACCCCCGGGGTGAGCCCCAGTTGGGCCAGCACCTGCGGGTGCAACTCGGTGACGGTGGAGCGCAGCCCCTTTGCCGTGTCCTGCAGCGCGGAGTACACCCGATCCAACGCGGGGTCGGGATTGCGCTCGCGCGCCTCGTCGAGCTCCAGCCGCGCAGCGAGCAAGGTCTGCAAAGGACCGTCGTGTAGATGCTCGGCCAGTTCGCGGTTGTGCCGGTCGTCGGCCTGCAAGGCCTCTGACACCAGCCGCTGGCGCACCTCTTGCAGCGCCCGCACCCTGTTGGACCGCCGCGAGAGCACCAGACACAGCGCCGTCGTCGCCACCGCCAGCCACAGCAGGAACGCGAACTGCAGGTACACCACGTCGGGCATGTCGACGTGGTTGTCGCGCAGCGCATAGATCAGCCACGCAGCTAGGTAGCACACGGCAGTGAAGACGCCGAGAAGCCCGGTCAGGATCGGACGGTCACCGAACGCCACCGAAAGCGGCAGCAGGAAGAACACCGGGAGCAGGGCCGCGGTCGCGCCACCGGACACGACGCACAGCGCGACGACGGCCAGCACGTCGACGGCCGTCGACGCCCAGCCACCCCACCACGGCATCGACCCGGTGAACACCGCGACGGCCCACAGCGCCGCGGCCAACGCGTACGCACCGAGGATCACGGTGTAGACCTCGGGTAGCCAGCTGTCGACCTCCCACAGCCAGACCAGAAAGCCCATCAACGCGATCAGCGGCAGCCGCAGCAACGCCGACACCCGGACTGGCTCTGAGGCGAAGTAGTCGACGATCCGCCAAGGGAGGCGATCCACGTTATTCCAGCAGCTTGCGGCGCATCGCCTCGGCGACGGCTGAACCTCGGTCACCCACGCCGAGCTTCTCGTACAGCCGCTGCACGTGGGTCTTCACCGTGGACGGCGCCAGGAACAGCTCCTTGGCCATGGCCGGAATGGTCTTGCCGCTGGCGATGAGCTTCAGCACCTCACGCTCGCGGGGACTCAGCGCGGGGGTGTCGTCGACGTTGCGGCGCTGGATCTCGCCGACCAACCCCGCGGCGAGGCTGGGGGCCACGACGTCGCGGCCCTTCGCGCAGTTCAGCACGGCATCGACGAGCTCACTGCGGCTGGACTCCTTGGGGATGAATCCGGCGGCGCCCTCCTGCAACGCGCTGTA
>JAOPVI010000389.1 GCA_025966225.1 Mycobacterium sp.
CGAGGAGGATCTCGCCGACCTGATCGCGACCAGCCCGGCCCTCGGATTCGTGGGCAAGATCAACTTGACGCCGGATGCGATCCGCGAGCTCGTCGATGGGGTGGCGACCGTCGGAGGGTGACCGCCACTGAGACCCGGCAGTCGTCGTCGCCGGTGTCTGACTGCCTTAGCTGGGTGACGATTTCGCCGACAGGATTCCCGACGCCGCTCAGTGGCCCAGATCCGATGGACGGTAAAGGCATTGGACCTCGTGTCGCCGAGGAGGTAATTCCCGCAGCCGGGTGGTAGCAGTGACGACTTTGCGGTGTCTCAAGGACATCCTGAGCTCAAGGACAAGAAATTCGTGTGTCGGAAGTGACGGGCACAGCCATTATCGACTGAAGGACTTCAGACCATGCCCACCGTTTCCACACGGGACGCCGCGAACGGCCCGGATGTTGCCGAAAAGCTCACCGACGGATACCACCTGGTTGTCGAGTCGCTCAAACTCAACGACGTCGACACCATCTACGGCGTGGTCGGCATCCCGATCACCGACGTCGCCCGCGTCGCGCAGGCGTCGGGCATCCGGTACATCGGTTTCCGCCACGAAAGCAATGCCGGTCACGCTGCGGCGGCCGCGGGCTTCTTGACGAAGAAGCCGGGCATCTGCCTGACGGTCTCCGCTCCTGGCTTCCTCAATGGGCTGGTTGCGCTGGCCAACGCCACCACGAACTGCTTTCCGATGGTGCAGATCTCGGGGTCCAGCGAGCGCCACATCGTCGATCTCAAGCAGGGCGACTACGAGGAGCTCGACCAAATGACGGCGGCGGAACCGTTCGTCAAGGCCGCCTACCGGGTGAACCGGGTCCAGGACATCGGCCGCGGCGTGGCCCGGGCGATCCGCACTGCGGTGTCCGGGCGCCCCGGCGGTGTCTACCTCGACATCCCTGCCGCGGTGCTCGGCGAGGTCATCGACGCGGTCGCGGGCGACGCGTCGCTGCGGCGGGTCGTCGACCCCGCACCACGCCAGCTGCCCGCGCCCGAAGCGGTGGACCGGGCGATCGAGCTGCTCGCCGCCGCGCAACGGCCGCTGCTCGTGTTGGGGAAAGGCGCGGCATACTCGCAGGCGGACAAGCCGATTCGCGCGTTCATAGAGGCCACCGGCGTGCCGTTCCTGCCGATGTCGATGGCCAAGGGCCTGCTGCCCGACGACCATCCGCAGTCGGTGGCCGCCGCCCGTTCGCTGGCGCTGCGTCGAGCCGATGTCGTGATGCTCGTCGGCGCCCGGTTGAACTGGCTGCTGGGCCATGGCGAGGCGCCGCAATGGAATCCCGACGCGAAGTTCATCCAGGTCGACATCGAACCCAGCGAGCTGGACAGCAATCAGCACATCGCGGCCCCACTGGTCGGGGACATCGGCTCGGTGATGGCCGCCCTCGTCGAGCGGACCGCGCCCGGACAGCTCACCGTGCCGACGCCCTGGCGCCACGAGCTCGCCGAACGCACGGCACAGAACGCCGCCAAGATGTCACAGCGCCTGGACGTTGATCGGCACCCGATGCAGTTCCATGGAGCGCTACGGGCCATCCGCGACGTGCTCCGCGAGTATCCCGACGCCTATGTCGTCAACGAGGGTGCGAACGCACTCGACATGGCGCGCAACGTAATCGACATGCAGGTGCCGCGGCACCGCCTCGACAGTGGCACCTGGGGCGTGATGGGGATCGGGATGGGTTACGCCATCGCCGCCGCCGTCGAGGGCGGCGCCCCGGTCGTGGCGATCGAAGGCGACAGTGCATTCGGCTTCAGCGGTATGGAACTGGAGACCATCTGCCGCTATCGGCTGCCCGTCGTCGTCGTCGTGCTCAACAACGGCGGCGTCTACCGCGGCGACGGAACCAACACCGCCTCCACCGACCCGGCCCCGACCACCCTCATGCCCCACGCCCGCCACGACCGGCTCATCGAGGCCTTCGGCGGCAAGGGCTACCAGGCGACCACGCGGCAACAGGTCACCATCGCCCTCACCGGCGCGCTGATGTCGAGAGGTCCGGCTCTGATCGACTGCGTCATCGACCCCAGCGACGGCACCGAAAGCGGCCACCTCACCCATCTCAACCCGACCGGCGTCGGGAAGCGCTGAGCACCAAACATCCGCTATCCAAGGGAACGCGGACGCCATCGCCAAGATGCACGCCGACGAGGTGGCCTGAACTGGCTTGTCGCGTTCAGGCCAGGGTGCCGCGCGGATGCGCGGCATCGTGTCGCCGTAGGCCATTAGCAAATTGCCTTTGTGCGGAATGGGATCAAAGGCTCACTGAGACAGTCGGACTCGCAAGGTGTCTCGGATATGACTGATGCCAGCAAACATATCTAGCCGACGCCGGCGACCCGAGGACTGGCGCCATGGCAGCTAGCAGGTATGTCCGAAGTGGTGTTAGCGGGGGGCCCAAACGGCGGTCAGCGCTGACGACATCGGCGCCCCGGACCGCAATTCTATGAGTCATGGTCACCGCGCAGGCACCGAATCGGGTAGACGCCGGCCCTGACGATGCCACTCTCGTCAGCGACACCGCAACCTGCTCCCGTAGCAGCGATCGTGGAGCTTCTGAGGCTTCCGCACCGAGCGCGCAGCCACCGGTCAATCCGCTAGACCCGAGGGACGCCCGCTCACTGGTAGGCCTCGCCGACCTCCCGACGATCGTCGCGGTCGGACCGTTCGACGACCGTGCGCACGCCCAACAATTGGTCGCCGCGTTCATTGCAGTGCGAAGGCGCTGCAAGGCGCAGCTCGTCCTCGTTGGGACGGGCGTGCAGCGCACCAACTTGATGCAGAGCGCCTCCGCACGGGGCCTCGGGAGCGACGTGCACGCGGTGGAGGACTCCTGCGGCGACCGATGGTCAAACCTGATTGCGGCCGCAGATCTCGTTGTGCTCGGCAGTTCGGCGGCGGCCAGCACGCTGCTGGACGTGTTGGCTGCGGGACGGCCGGTGGTCGCCCCGGCTGACCCGGACACCGTCCAGCTGGTCGTATCCGGCATCGCCGGACTGGTCTACCGGCCGGGGGACGTGTCCGGGATGGAGGGAGCACTGTTACGTCTTTTGACGACAGCGGTGCTCCGGCGCGGAATGGGCGGGCGCGCAAGACAAGTCGCTCGACGGCATCGCCTGGAGCTCAGCATGCGGAATCAGTGCGATGAAGGGAAGCGAAAATGAGCAGGCTCCTCGAGCGACTATTGTTGTGGTTCGCTGACCTGCTCGACCGCAGCCTTCTCGCGGTGCCCGAGGTCGACGACGAATGGCCGCCACCGGTCGGTCGCAGTGGCGAACACGCGCTCGTCGCCTCGACAGCTCGTCCCCCAGGTCGGGGGCACCACATCCACAGCGTGAACGACATCCGCCACGAGTGACGCGACAGTGCACGAGTGACGCGACAGTGGAAGCCATGCACATGGTCACATCACAAAAATCAATCGGTGTCGCCGCCGTCGACGAGAGCACGAAGGCTGACAGCGGCCCGCGGGCACGAGTCAAGTACGTCGTCGAGGCGATCGGAACGTTGTTTCTGGTATTCACGGTCGGCGCCGCCGTCGGGAGCCACAGCCCGCTTGCCCCCCTGGCCATCGGCGCCGTCCTGATGGTCATGGTCTATGCCGGCGGCCACCTCTCTGGCGGGCACTACAACCCTGCGGTTACCTTGGCGGCCCTGGTGCGGCGCCGGATCACGCTACGTGATGCCGCCGGATACTGGCTCGCGCAGTTCGGTGCCGGTCTGCTCGCCGCGGTGCTGGTGCGAACAGTCATCGACCCAGCCGAGGTCGCCAAGACGACGACACTGACCCTCACGGGCGCCAGCATGCTGGCCGCGTTCGTGGTGGAGATGCTGTTCACATTCGCGCTGTGTTATGTGGTGCTCAACGTCGCCACCAGCAAGGATCACCCCGACAATTCGTTCTACGGCCTGGCGATCGGGTTCACCGTGGTGGCGGGCGCAGTCGCAGTCGGAGCGATCTCCGGTGGCGCCTTCAACCCGGCGGTGACGCTCGGCGCGGTCGTGATGGGAATGTTCGCGTGGCCGACGCTGTGGGTCTACCTGGTGGCGCAAGTCGTCGCCGGCGCCGGCGCCGGAGCCGTCTTCCTCGCCCTCAACCCCAACGACCGATGAGCCGCCAATGGCGCCGCGCCGGTCGACGATGACATGACACTGATCGCCCTGGAAGAACACCTGCTCCCCGCCGACCTCAGCAACGAGGTGCGGCCAAACCCGACGGCGCCCGACGCGCTCACCGCGAAGCTGGCGGAGGTCGGCGAGCAGCGGCTGCGGGTGATGGACGACGCGGGCATCGACATGCAGGTCCTGTCGGTCGCGGCGCCGGGATCCCAGCAGGTCCCTGCCGAGCACGCCGCCGACCTCAGTAGGGCGCTCAACGACCGCTGCGCCGAAGTTGTTGCGGCGCACCCTGCCCGGTTCAACGCGTTGGCCAGCCTGCCCACCCAGGATCCTGGCGGCGCCGCGATAGTGGAAGCCAAGAGGGCGATCACCGAGCTCGGGTTCTGCGGCGTGGTCATCAACGGCCACACCCAGGGACGGTTCCTCGACGCCCCCGAGTTCGGTGATCTACTGGCGGCTGTCGAGGAACTCGACGTACCGATCTATCTGCATCCCACCTACCCACCGCAGCAGGTCGCCGACGTGTACTTCGGAGGTCTACCTGAACCGACCGGCGCAGCCCTGTCCACCGCGGCCTGGGGCTGGCACGCCGAAACCGGTCTGCACGTACTGCGACTCGCGGCCACCGGCGTCTTCGACCGACACCCCAAGCTGCAGATCGTCGTCGGACACATGGGCGAGAACCTGCCGTTCTCCCTCATGCGCGCAGACTCCGTGCTCACCCGGGCCAACCCCGACAGCCGATCGGTGGCAGAAGTCGTCCGCGAACACGTGCACATCACCATCTGCGGCTACACCACCACCCCGCCGCTGCTGTGCGCCCTACAGGTGTTCGGCGCCGACCGCATCATGTTCTCTACCGACTACCCCTTCGGGGATCCGGTTCAACACGCACGGTTTCTGGCCGAAGCCCCGATCAGTCCCGCCGACCGGGACAAGATCGGCTACCGAAACGCCCAACACCTCTTCCGGCTCTGAGCATCCCAGGTGGCTCTGCCCTTCAGCTCCGGCGCGGACCGACGGTAAAGGTGAACTCGGTGAGCTCCTCCACGCCGCCGGTGACGACGTCACCGGGCTGCATAGGTCCTACGCCGGCGGGAGTTCCGCTGTAAATGAGATCGCCGGGGGCGAGGTCGACGGCGCGCGAGATGGCGCTGATGACTTCCGGAATGGACCAGATCAGGTCCCGTAGGTCGCCGCGTTGTTTGACCTCGCCGTTCACCTTCAGCCAGATTCCGCCCTTCGCCGGGTGGCCGACGACCTCCACGGGAAAGACGGGACTACACGGCGCCGATGCGTCGAAGCCCTTGGCCCAATCCCAGGGTCTGCTCAGTTCCTTCGCCTCGTCCTGGATGTCGCGGCGGGTGAGGTCGACGCCGACGCCGTAACCCCAGACGAGCTCCAGTGCGTCGCGCGGCTCCACGTTGGTCCCGCCGGCTTTCAATGCCACCACCATTTCGATCTCGTGATGGAGCTGCGAGGTGAGTGTGGGGTAGGGAATCACGCCGGTCGCTTCGATCACGGCGTCCGCGGGTTTCATGAAGAAGAAGGGCGGCTCGCGATCGGGGTCCTTACCCATTTCGCGGGCGTGGGCTGCGTAGTTGCGTCCGACGCAGAACACCCGACGGATCGGAAAGCGCTGGGCACCAGTACTTACCGGAAGCGAAGCCGTAGCCGGCGGCGGGATCACGTAATCAGTCATCGTGCGTAACTCCTCGGCCTCAACTTACTGCGAGCGCTTCCTTCTCCACGTCATAGTCCCGCACCCAGGAATGGTTGAGGCTCAAGGGCTGTCCGGAGTCGAAACGGTTTCCGTTCACCCGCGCGTTCTGTTGGACACGAGCGGTGTGATCGCGCCGCAGTATCTGATAACGCATCAGTGCTGCTGGCGCGTCGGCAGCCGCAACGCCGCGTAGCAAGATGGCCAACGCCAAGCCGTCCTCAATGGCCTGGTTGGCACCCTGGCCCATGTGCGGCAGCATGGGATGGGCCGCGTCGCCAAGCAGGGTCAGCCGGCCGTGCGTCCACCGTGGGAGCGGGTCGCGGTCATACAGGCCCCACTTGAGCGTGGTCTCGACTTGCGAAAGTAGGCGACGAGCCTGCGGGGTCCAATCAGCGAATGCGGCGGCTAGAGTTGCCGGATCGCCAGGTGCAGACCATGGTTCGCGCATCTGATCGTCGGCAGGGACGAATCCGACATAGTTGATCAACTGGCCGGCGCGCACAGGGTAGGCAATCAAGTGTTTGCCGTCGCCGCCCCACGTCACCAAGCCCTGGGGCCACTCGGGCAGCCGTGCTGCCGGGATCAGGCCGCGATATGCCACCACGCCGGAGAACACCGGGTCGGTGGGCTCCACGACGTAGCGTTGTAGCCCGGAATGGATTCCATCAGCCGCAACCACCACATCAGCACGCACGCTCACCCCGTTGTCGAAGCTCACCACCGCCGACCCATCGGACTGAGTGAATTGCACGCAGCGACATCGGGTATGCACGACCTCGGCCGGCAAAGCGGCGGCTAGGACCGCCACCAGATCGGCCCGATGCAGCGCCAGCTGTCCGGCCCCGGCGTCGAACGTTTCATGTGAGACGACGGTGCCGTCCTTTGTGTAGAGGTGGAACTCGGACAACCGCGCGCCACGTCGGCCGACCTCCTCGCCGAGGCCGAGCCGAGCCAGGACTCTTTGACTGTTGCGGTGAAGCGCGACTCCTGCGCCGACTTCACCCAACTGACGCGCTTGCTCATACACCCGCACCTGAGCGCCCATCTGATGAAGCGCGATCGCTGCGGACAGTCCACCGATACCGCCGCCGATGATCGCTACTCGTAGCTTCTTCATCACTGCCCCTCCCCATGACGGGAACTGCGAGCGCCGACGAGACCGGCAGCCTCAGCGGGTTCGGCGAACAACGCATCCGGCTTCCGCGCCGACGAGGTGGGGACGACGGTGCCGGCGCTTCCTACGCGCAGGAGGACCAGCGCGAGTACCGCGCCGACGCCCACGACGGCCGCCGCCGCCATCATCGTGGTGTGCAGACCGGTCATGAACGCGGTGTGGCTTGCCTGGGTGATCGCATACGACAGTTGGCTCGGGGCTCCCGGAATCCTCGGCGCGACACCCTGAGCCACCAGTTCTTTTGCACCGGCGAGCCTTTCGGCGACCGACTGCGGGGTGCCGGCACTGGTGAGATCGCCGACCAAGACCAAACCCACCCGGCTGGCGAGAATCGAGCCGAGGATCGAGGTGCCCATGACCCCGCCGAGTTGAACCGCCGTGCTTTGCAGTCCACCGGCGACCCCGGCGTCGTCGACGCTGACATTGCCCACGATGGCGTCACTGCCCGCCGTCAGGACCAACCCAATGCCGGCACCGAGCAGCATGAACGCCGGCCACAGGGCCCGGTAGCCGGAATCGGCCTGCAGGGCGGTCAGCGAGAACAAGCCTCCCGCCACGGCGAACAGCCCGGCCACCATGATCGGGCGCGGCCCCAATTTCTTGGTGGCAATCCCGCTGACCGGTGCCACCACCATCAGCGTGAGGCTCAGCGGCAGCGTGCGGACGCCGGCCGCCAACGGGCTGAACCCTTGGACGTTCTGCAGGTACAGCGTCATGAAGAACACGGTGCCGAACAACGCGAAGAAGTTGACGGCGACGGCCACGGCGCCGATCGAAAGCGTCCGGTTGGCGAACAGGTGCATCGGCACGAACGGTTCGGCGGTACGAAGCTCGATCAGCACGAACACCGTCACGGCCAGGAGGCCCCCCAGGAGCACACCGAGCGTCTGGCTTGACGTCCATCCCCAGTTCTGCGCCTTGATCAGACCGAACACGATCAAGAACAGCCCTCCGCTGAGCGAGGCCATCCCGGGCACGTCGAGCCGTTGTCCGCACCCGCTCTTGGTCTCGGTGATCGTGAGCCGCCCGATGAGCACCGCGGCCACTGCGATCGGGGCGTTGACGTAGAAGACCGATTGCCAACCGACGTGCTCGACCAGTAGCCCGCCAATGATCGGGCCGGCCGCGATGGACACCCCGGAGGCGGACCCCCAGATCCCCACCGCGACATTGAGTTTGTCCCGCGGGAAGGCGCTGCGCACGATGGCCAAGGAGCTGGGCATCAGCAGCGCTCCGAAAATTCCCTGCAATGCGCGCAAAGTGATGACACCGCCTACGGTGCCGATCAGACCGATGCCCACTGACGCCACCGCGAAGCCGACGACGCCGATCAAGAACATCCGGCGGCGGCCGAATCGATCGCCCAATTTCCCCCCAAAGATCAACAACGCCGCCAGCGCCAGCATGTACGCATCGGTGATCCACTGCAGGTCCGCAAGCGACGCGCGCAGATCGAGGGCTATGTGCGGATTGGCGATCGCCACCACGGACGCATCCAGGCCCACCATGACGACGCCGATCGAAACGCCAGCCAGCGTCCACCAGGGGTTGCCCCGTATGCCGGTCCGATGGGCGGCTCGGTGCCGGCCGACGTGCGTGACATGTGAAGAGCCACTACGGCCACCCAGGAAATCCACGGCTCTAACCGCCGCAGCGGCGCCGAAGGGTGCGTCCGTTCCCGCGTGCTGACGGGTGGAAACCAGTTGTCCTCCAACGCGCATCGGTCGCCGGTGCTCGGATACGCCTACCGCCGTTCCGTGCAAGCCTTGTCGCTGCGCTCGTCTTGGGAAAGTCATCCGGCCTGCCTTCATTCGCTGTCTGGTCCCACTACCTGAGCCCATGATCGCGATCCGGCGAAACGGTGCCATTGCTGCCTGCACCCATCAACGCTGCAGCTAGCCGGAATCGCTGCGTAGCTGTGGGCAGATGAGCATCGGTGGTGGATTCCGCTGCGGTGTCGCGGATTAGCATTGCCCTGCGCGTGGCCCAGCGTCGACATCGCTGCCACCCATCAACGCTGCCCGCTAGGGGTACCCCGCGACTACCTGGCAGCTGGAAACGCTGCCGCCGCTGGTCGATCGGGCCACGAATTCCGGCTTGGGGGCCCCAAATACCTGCCAGCCGGGATGACACGAGTTCGCCGGAGCGCAATTCTGGTGTGAGGCCCGAATCGATTGGGCAGCCAGGGAGGGCTCCGTGCGAAAGCAGTTCAGCTACAGCACAACGCTGTTCGCCCTCGGTGGTGCGATTGCGGTTGCACCTGGAACCGAGCCCCTCGCCGTTACATGAACGCTCTCAGCCCGCGGCGCAAGGTCATCATCTTGGTCTCCTGCTGCCTCAGCCTGCTGATCGTGTCGATGGACGCGACCATCGTCAACGTCGCGATCCCGTCGATCCGCACCGAGTTGCACGCGTCGGCTTCTCAGCTGCAGTGGGTGATCGACGTCTACACGCTGGTGTTGGCGTCGCTCCTGATGCTGTCCGGGGCCACCGCCGATCGATTTGGCCGCCGCCGGGTGTTTCAGATCGGGTTGACGATTTTCGCGATCGGATCGCTGATGTGCAGCCTGGCACCCGACATCCATACCCTGATCGCGGCCCGGTTTCTGCAGGGAGTCGGCGGTTCGATGCTGAATCCCGTTGCCCTGTCGATCATCAGTCAGGTGTTCGTCGGCCGGGTCGAGCGGGCCCGTGCAATCGGCATCTGGGGAGCCGTGATGGGCATTGCGATGGCACTCGGCCCGATGCTGGGCGGCGCACTGATCGAGCTCGGTGACTGGCGCGCAGTGTTCTGGATCAACCTGCCGATCTGCGCCGCTGCGATCGTGCTCACCGCGATCTTCGTCCCGGAATCGCGCTCCGCCACGATGCGGGACGTCGACCCGATCGGTCAGGGGCTCGCGGTGACGTTCCTGTTCGCCCTCGTCTTCCTGCTCATCCAGGGACCCGAAATGGGCTGGACCGCCGTTTCGTCCGTCGCGATATCGATCGTCGCGGTGGTGGCGTTGGTGGGATTTCTTCGCTATGAATCCCGGCGCCACGATCCGTTCATCGACCTGCGGTTCTTCCGCAGCATCCCGTTTGCGTCGGTGACGGTGATCGCGGTGTGCACGTACGCCGCCTACGGTGCCTTCCTGTTCATGATGTCGTTGTACCTGCAAGGTGAGCGGCACTACTCAGCCGTCCACACCGGCCTGATGTACGTTCCAGTTTCTCTTGCAGTTCTGACTCTTTCGCCAATCTCGGGCCGGTTGGTCGGCCGCTTCGGCAGTCGACCGTCGTTGCTCGCGGGCGGAATCATGATCACCGCGGCGACGCTGATGCTCGGCGGTCTTACGGTTACGGCTCCGGCGTGGGCAGTGGTGGCGATCTTCGCGGTGTTCGGCGCCGGCTTCGCGATGGGCAACGCACCGATCACCACTGCGGCGGTGAGCGGCATGCCGACGGATCGTGCTGGTGCGGCCTCGGCGGTCGCCTCGACCAGTCGCCAGGTGGGTGTGAGTATCGGTGTGGCGCTTTGCGGTTCGCTAGCCGGGGCAGCGCTGACCGCTGGCACCGCCCAGTACACGGCGGACGCCAGGCCGTTGTGGTTGTTGTGCGCAATGCTCGGGGTCGGGATGACGGCCCTGGGCGTTTGGTCGACGTCGCGACACGCGATTCGTTCGGCCGAGCGGCTGGCACCGCTCATCGCCGGACCCTCGGACCGGCCTAAGAACGGTTATGCCGTTGACCCCGTTGGCGGAGCAGGGGCGGGCGGCTCCGGCTAGCAGAGCCGTCGCGAAGTTCGCGGGCGGCATCACAGATGGTGGTTGCTGCAACAACTTTGATGGTCATGCCCGCAGCAGCTCCAGCGCAGCGTTCACACCGCTCGGGTCGATGGGAACCTCGGCGAGCTGCAGCCCCATCTGCACCCCGGCGAGCGTCCCGGCCAGCGTCAGATCGTTGAAATGGCCGAGGTGGCCGATCCGGAACGTGCTTCCCGCGAGCTTGCCCAGGCCAGCACCGAGGGACATATCGAAGCGGTCCAAGACGATGTCGCGGACCTTGTCGGCGTCGTGCCCATCGGACACCAACACCGCCGTGACCGACCTGGAATGGCCGCCCTCGTCGAGGCACACCACATCCAGGCCCCAGGCCCGCACGGCCGCCCTGGTCGCCGATGCGTGGCGAGCGTGGCGGGCGAACACCTGTTGCAGGCCTTCGTCGTAAAGCATCATCAGCGCCTCCCGCAGCCCGTACAGCAGGTTGGTGACCGGCGTGTACGGGAAGAAGCCGTTCCGATTGGCCGCCAGGATCGGCTGCCAGTCCCAGTACGACCTGGGCAGACCGGCGGTGGTCGAGGCGTCAAGCGCCTTTTCACTGATGGCGTTGAAGCTCATCCCCGGCGGCAACATCAGGCCCTTCTGCGACCCGGCGATCGTCACGTCGACCCCCCACTCGTCATGCCGGTAGTCGATACAACCGAGTGAGGAGACCGCGTCGACGATCAGCAACGCCGGATGATCGACGCTGTCGATGGCTTGGCGGACTTCGGCGATCGGGCTGATCACCCCGGTGGAGGTCTCGTTGTGCACCACGCACACCGCTTTGATGGCCCGCGCAGTGTCAGCGGCCAGCCTCGGCGCGACGACACCGGGGTCCACTCCGTGCCGCCAATCGCCGGGAACGAAGTCGACGACAAGCCCCAACTTGCTGGCCATCTCCTGCCACAACGTCGCGAAATGCCCAGTCTCGAAAGCCAATACGGTATC
>JAOPVI010000390.1 GCA_025966225.1 Mycobacterium sp.
TTCGCGACCTGCTCAATTCGGCCCTTTCGAGTCCCAGCGGCCGCTGCGTGGTGACCGATGAGTCGGGCCGACTGATCGGTACCGCGACCGACCACGACGTCATCGATGCCATCCGGCGGTCCAAGGAAGCTCGGTCTGCCGGCGGGCAGGAGCGAAGCGACCGGGGAGTTAGAACGGCATGAACTGGATCTCCTCCAACACCGATCGCATCATCGATCTGACGATCAGCCATGCGTGGCTCACCTTGGTGCCGACGATCCTCGGCCTCATCATCGCGTTGCCGCTCGGGTGGTGGGCGCATCGATCGGGACGCGGATACGCGGCCATCGTCGGAACCGCCGCCCTGCTCTACACCATTCCGTCGCTGGCGCTGTTCATCATCCTTCCGGTGATACTGGGCACGAAGATCCTCGACCCGATCAACATCGTTGTCGCACTGACGATTTACACCGTGGCGCTGTTGGTGCGTGTCGTCGCCGACGGGTTGAACTCGGTACCACACGACACCGTGGCGGCCGCCGAGGCGATGGGCTACCGGGGATGGCAACGGCTGCTCCTGGTCGAGCTGCCGGTCGCCGTCCCGGTCATCGCGGCGGGACTGCGGGTCGCGGTCGTGTCCAATGTCAGCATCGTCACGATGGCCGCTCTGCTGGGCATCTCGCAGCTGGGTTCGCTGTTCACCCAGGGCTTCCAGCTCCGGCTCTTCGCCCCACTCGTCATCGGGGTCGTGCTCTGCGTCGTGCTCGCCGTCATCTTCGACGGTCTGATCCTCTGGCTCAACAAGCTGCTGACGCCATGGCGGCAAAGGACGGTCACGTCATGAACGTCGTCAGCTGGCTCACCGACCCCGCCAACTGGACCGGCTCGGGCGGCATCCCAGCCCAGGTGGGCTATCACCTTCTGTACTCCGCCGTGGCACTGCTCATCGCGCTGGCGATCGCGATACCCCTCGGAATCGTCATCGGCTACACCGGACGTGGCGAGGCGTTGGTCGCCGGGTTCGCCAACGCGTTGCGCGCGCTCCCGTCGCTCGGCCTGCTGGTGCTGCTGTTCCTGATCATCGCTCCGGTCGCCGCCGGAAAGCTCGTGTACCTGCTGCCCACCATCATCGTGCTGGTTCTGTTGGCGGTGCCCCCGATCCTCACGGGGACCTATGCGGGCATCCAGAACGCCGACCCGGACGCCGTCGGTGCGGCCCGCGGCATGGGCTACACCAAGCGTCAGATCCTGATGCGCGTCCAGCTGCCGTGCGCCCTACCGCTCATGGTGTCCGGTGTGCGGTCCTCCACTCTGCAGATCGTCTCGACCGCCACCATCGCTGCGTATCTCGGCCTTCAAGGCCTAGGCCGGTTCATCCTCGATGGCCGGGCACAGGCCAGCTTCGCCGAAATGGCGGGCGGGGCAATACTTGTCGCCGTGCTCGCCATCCTCCTCGAGTTCACCTTCGCCTGGATCGGCCGAATCATCGTGTCCCCCGGGCTGAGGCGGGTGGCCTCGAAGGAGAGCTCACCGCTGGCAACCACAGTCCTCGAGCCCGCCACCTAGGCGCCACCCGGCGTCGCTCATCCAATAGGAGAATCGCATGAAGAAGCGCAGCATCTTGCCGGCCATCGCGCTAGCGTCCGTGCTCGCACTGTCCGGCTGCGGCGGAGGTGGCAGCGACCCACTGTCCGGGGGCGGCAATGGCGGCGGATCGGAGGGAGGTCAGGTCATCGTCGGCTCGGCCGACTTCACCGAGAGCCAACTCATCGGCAGCATCTATTCGCAAGCGCTCCAGGCGGCCGGAGTACAGACGAAGGAGCAGTTCAACATCGGCAGTCGTGAGGTCTACATCCAGGCGCTCAAGGACGGCTCCGTCGACCTCGTACCCGAGTACACGGGTGCGCTGCTGAGCTACCTCGACCCGAAGTCGACCGCGGCGACACCTCAGGCGGTGAACAGTGAACTCGCGACGAAGTTGCCCTCGGGCCTCGGCATGCTGACGCCGTCTCCCGCCGAGGACAAGGACGTCGTCGCGGTGACGCAGGCGACCGCTGACAAGTACAAGCTCAAGACCATCTCGGACCTCGAGCCGGTCGCGGGCGAACTGGTGCTCGGCGGTCCGCCGGAATGGAAGACACGGACCCAGGGCGTCGTCGGCCTCCGCGATGTGTACGGGCTCAACTTCAAGGACTTCGTCAGCCTCGATGCGGGTGGCACGTTGACCATGACGGCTTTGACGAACGGTCAGATTCAGGCTGGCGACCTGTTCAGCACGGACCCCGGGCTGCACGCGAACAACCTTGTCGCCCTTCAGGATGACAAGAACCTGTTCGCCGCCGAGAACGTCGTCCCCCTCATCAAGAGCGCGAAGCAGAACGACAAGGTCAAGAAGACCCTTGATGCAGTGTCGGCGAAACTCACCACCGACGACCTGATCTCGATGAACGCAGAGGCAGCCAAGGGTACGAACCTCGCCGACATCGCCAAGAAGTGGCTTGCCAACGCGGGTCTCAGCAGCAGCTGACACGCACTAGGGCCTAGACGGCCTAGAGCACCTCGGACTCGAGCCTGCGCAGATGCTCCCGCGGCGGCCCGAGCAGCTGGGCGCTGCCGTGCGCCCGCTTGAAGTACAGCTGGATGTCGTGCTCCCAGGTGATGGCGATGCCGCCGTGCATCTGGATGGACTCGGCCGCGACGGCGCTGAACGCCTCGCTCGCCAAGACCCTGGCGAGCGCTGCGCCGGTGGGAGTCGGATCGGCGACGGCGTCGTTCACCACTGCGCTGGCCGACTGGACGAGCACGTAGAGGTCGGCCATCCGGTGCTTGAGCGCCTGGAAGCTGCCGATGGGCCTGCCGAACTGCACCCGGTCCTTGGTGTAGGCGACGGTGAGGTCGAGGCAGCGGCTCGCGGCGCCAATCTGCTCGACCGCCAACAGGATTGCCGCAGTGTCGGCCAACCCCGGATCGGTGCCGAGGTCGGCGGTGGCCTTTGGTTCGATCCGGGCCAGCCGCCGGGTGGGATCCATCGCGGTCGCGGGCTGAGCGGTGAACTCGGTCCACCGGCTGAGCCTGCCGTCCGCAGCGGCGACGACGACGTCGGCCACGTCCCCGTTGACGACGTAGTCGGGATCGAACACCACGGCGCCGATCGAGCTGCCCTCGGCGAGCTTCTCGAGCGTGCCCCCGTCCGGATCGTCCGCCGCCAGCAGTGCGAGCTCGGTCAGCGTCGTTCCGAGCAGGGGGGTCGGTACCAGGCCCTTGCCAAGCTCCGCGATGACGACGGCGGCATCGGCCAGTTCACCGCCAGCACCGCCCAACTCCTCTGGAATCATGAGCGCCGCGGCTCCGACCTGCTCGCACAACAACGTCCACAACTTCCCGTCGTAGCCGAGGTCCGATTCCATCGCGCGCCGCACCGCCTCCGGGCCCGCGTGCTTCTCGACGAGCGACGCGACGGTCTCGCGTAGCAGTTCCCGTTCTTCAGTCATGCGTGGTCAACCCCTCCAGGACTCGGCGGCGGTGCCATGTCGCATCTCCCCACGCCGACCGCAGGGCCTGCACGCGCAGCAGCAGAAGCGACAGGTCGTGCTCCTGCGTGAAGCCGATGGCGCCGTGGGCCTGCAGCGACGACCGCGCCGACAGCAGGGCGGCATCTGCGGCGGCTGCCGCTGCCGCGCTTACGTCGCGCGCCGTGTCGGGGGAGCCGTCGGCGAGCGACAGCGCCGCGCCGTAGACGAGCGGCCGGGCCAACTCGACCGCGATGTAGACGTCGGCCAGCTTGTGCTTGATGGCCTGGTAGGACCCGATCACGCGGCCGAACTGGCTGCGCTGCTTGGCATATTCGACCGAACCATCGAGCATGGCTTGGCCGGCACCGACCAACTGCGCGGCCGTGGCCAGTGCGCCGAACTCGAAAGCGCGCGCGGTGTCCGCCGGGGCTGCGTCGCCCGAGCTCGTCACGTCGAACAACCTGCGCGCGGGGTCGACGGACGCGTGCTCGGCTCCTGCGGCGCCGTCGTGCACCTCACCGTCGCCTGCCACCAGGATCAGTCCGGCGGTGTCCGCGTCGACTGCCCGCGGCACGCGAGGCGGCATCGCGACGGTGGCGATGAGCTCACCCGCCGCCAACCCGGCCGCCCGCTCGTCGTCCGCGAGCAGGATCGGTGCCACCGCAATGGATTCGGTGACCGGCCCCGGCACTCCCCAGTAGCCGAGGCGTTCGGCGGCCACCACGAGGTCGACGGGGTGGGCCTCGATGCCGTCGTGACGCTCCGGCACCACCAGAGCCGTCACGCCGAGCTCGGCCAGCGTCGACCACACCTTGCGCCCTGGCCCGGTGTCACCGGCGGCCCATGCGCGCACGGCGGCGGGCACGTCGGCGGCCCTCAGTGCGCCGTCGATGCTCGATGCGAAGTCGCGCTGCTGGTCGTCCAGCTCGAATCTCACGGGGCTACCCCTTGCTTTCACGAGGCAGGCTCAGCAGGCGCTCGGCGATGATGTTCCGCTGAATCTCGTTGGTGCCCGCGTAGATCGGGCCGCCAAGTGCGAACAGCAGCCCATCCGTCCATGAATCGACGAGCTCGGCGTCGGGGCCGCGCAGGTCCAACGCGGTCTGGTGTAGCGCGACGTCGAGGTCCGACCAGAAGACCTTCGTGACCGATGACTCGGCGCCGAGTTCGCCGCCTCCTGCGAGCCGGGTCACGGTGCCGAACGTGTGCAACCGGTAGGCCTGAGCCTTGATCCAGGCGTCGGCGACGCGGTCGGCGTATGCAGGATCGCGGTCCTGCGCCCAGGCTTTCACCAGTCTTTCGGCGGGCGCCAGGAACCGGGCCGGGCTGCGCAGCGACATGCCACGTTCGTTGCTCGACGTGCTCATCGCCGCGCGCCAGCCGTCGTGCACGCCCCCGATGACGTCCTCGTCCGGAACGAACACGTCGTCGAGGAAGATCTCGCCGAAGCCGGTATCGCCGCCGAGTTGGGCGATGGGTCGGACGGTGACTCCGTCGGCGTGGAGGCCGAACATGAAGTACGTCAGGCCCTTGTGCCGCTGGGCCGCGGGGTCGGAGCGGAACAGTCCGAACCCCCTGTCGCCGAATGGCGCCCGCGAGCTCCAGATCTTTTGGCCGTTGAGCTTCCAACCGCCGTCCACCTTGGTGGCAGTCGAGCGCAGGGACGCCAGGTCACTGCCCGACTCCGGCTCCGACCACGCTTGGGCCCAGATCTCCTCGCCGCTGGCCATCTTCGGCAGCACGCGATCCAGCTGTTCTTCCGTGCCGTGGGCGAACAGCGTCGGAGCGAGCATCGACGTACCGTTGGCGCTGGCCCGACCTGGCGCTCCCGCGCGGAAGTACTCCTCCTCGTAGACGATCCACTGCAGCAGCGTGGCGTCGCGACCGCCGTACTTCTTGGGCCACGCGATCACCGACAGTCCGGCCTCGAAGAGCACCTTGTCCCAGTATCGGTGCTGCTCGAAACCCGATGCGGTGTCATAGGACTCAGTGGGGAAGTGGGTCGTGTTGGCGGCCAGGAAGTCCCGAACCTCGGCTCGGAACTCCTCGGTTTCGTCGTCGAAGTGCAAGTCCATCAAGACAACTCCCGCAGTTGAGGTTTCACTACTTTGCCTCCAGGGTTGCGGGGGAGCGCCGCCAGGAACGCCACCGATCGTGGCGCTTTGAAGTTCGCCAAATGCTCACGCGTGTAGGCGATCACGGTCTGTTCGTCGAGTTCGGCGCCGGGCTTGACGACGACGAACGCCTTCCCGACCTCACCGAGCCGTTCGTCGGGCACGCCGACCACCGCGCTGTCGGCGATGCCGTCAAGTCTGGCCAGCACCTGCTCGACCTCGGCGGGGTACACGTTGAATCCGCCGCAGATGTACATGTCCTTGAGCCGGTCGGTGATGCGGAGATTGCCGTGTTCGTCGAGCGCTCCGATGTCGCCGGTGTGCAGCCACCCCTCGGCGTCGACGGTGGCGGCGGTGGCCTCCGGGTCGTCGAGGTAGCCCAGCATCACGTTGGGGCCGCGGAGCAGGACCTCGCCGGACTCGTCGGCGATCCGCAACTCGAAGTCGGCAATGGGCCGCCCGCTGGTGGTTGCCACTGTCACGGCGTCATCGTCGGGCCTGCACATCGTCCCGAAACCGCTTGCCTCCGTGAGCCCGTAGGCCGTGAGCACGATGTCGATATCCAGTTCGGCCTGCATCCGCTCGATCAGCACCACGGGAATCGTGGCCGCGCCGGTGACGGCGAACCGCAGCGATGTCAGGTCGAAGTCGCCGCGCCTCGGGTGGTCGAGCAGGGTTTGGTAGATCGTTGGCGGACCGGGCAACACCGTGATGCGGTGGTCCTGCACGGCCTTCATCGCCTTCTCGGGGTCGAACGTCAGCTGGGGGATGAGCGTCGCGCCCATCTGAAGGCACGTCAGGATGCCTGCCTTGTAGCCGAAGTTGTGGAAGAACGGGTTGATGCACAGATAGCGGTCGGCGCTGGTCAGTTCGCCGCACGCCGCCCAGGCCGCAGGCGCGGCGAGCGACTGGCGGTGCGCGCAGAGCACGCCCTTGCTGCGGCCGGTGGTACCGGACGTGAAGAGGATGTCGGAGACGTCGTCAGGGGTGAGTGCGGCCGTGCGCGCGTCGACCCGATCGAGGGCCCCAGTTTCGTCGCCGCGCGCCACGAACTCGTCCCACGTGCCGTCGTCCTGCTCGATGGGGATGCGGACGACGTGACGCAGCGCGGGCAGCGCGTCGCGGTCGAGATCGTTGGCCTTGTCGGCCCCGAGGAACTCGCCCATGACGAACAACAGTGGCGCCGCGGTGCGGCCCAGAATGTCGGCGGCCTCGCCGGCCGTATAGCGGGTATTCAGCGGCACGACGACGGCGCCTGCGCAGTGCGTGGCCAGACAGGCGACCACCCAGTGCCAGGTGTTCGGTGACCAGATCGCGATCCGGTCGCCTGCGTTGACACCGTGGGCGATCAGCGCGGCGGCGGCCCGCCTGGCCTCCGTGCGGAGTTCGGCGAACGTCAGCCGTCGATCATCGGTGATCAGCGCTTCACGGTCGGAGAACTCGGCGCTGATCCGGTCCAACACCGCCGGGATGGTGGACGGCTCCAGCCCGTCGGGCGTCGGCATTGAGGCTCCTCTAACAAAGCAAGTGCTTGGTAGGTTAGCCTACAGGGGTGATAGAGGTCCAGGAGTTCCGGGCCGAGGTCCGGCAGTGGCTCGCCGACAATCTGGTCGGCGAATTCGCCGCGCTGAAGGGCCTCGGCGGCCCCGGTCGCGAGGACGAAGCGTTCGAGGAACGGCTGGCGTGGAACCGCCATCTGGCGGCCGCCGGGCTGACGTGCCTCGGCTGGCCGCAAGAGCACGGAGGGCGCGGACTGTCGGTCGCCCACCGGGTGGCGTTCTACGAGGAATACGCCAAGGCCGACGCCCCCGACAAGGTCAACCACTTCGGCGAGGAACTGCTCGGGCCGACGCTGATCGCATACGGCACGCCGGAGCAGCAGAAGCGGTTCCTGCCCAAGATCCGCGACGTCACCGAACTCTGGTGTCAGGGCTACTCCGAACCCGGCGCAGGCAGCGATCTGGCGAACGTGTCGACCACCGCCGAACTCGACGGCGATGCGTGGGTGATCAACGGCCAGAAGGTGTGGACGTCGATGGCGCACCTTTCGCAGTGGTGCTTCGTGGTGGCCCGCACCGAGAAGGGCTCCAAACGGCACGCCGGCCTGTCGTACCTGTTGGTCCCGCTCGAACAGCCCGGCGTGGAGATCCGACCGATCGTGCAGCTGACGGGGACCGCGGATTTCAACGAGGTGTTCTTCGACGATGCACGCACCGACGCCTCGTTGGTGGTCGGTGAGCCGGGCGACGGCTGGCGGGTCGCGATGGGCACCCTGACGTTCGAGCGCGGCGTCTCCACGCTCGGCCAGCAGATCCGTTATGCCCGTGAGCTTTCCAACCTGGCGGAGGTGGCCAAGCGCACGGGCGCCGCCGACGACGCGTTGATCCGTGAGCGGCTCACCCGGTCGTGGGCCGGCCTGCAGACCATGCGGTCGTACGCGTTGGCGACCATGGACGTCGAAGGAGGCGGCCAGGCCGCCGGGAAGGACAGTGTCTCGAAGCTGTTGTGGGCCAATTGGCATCGCGAGCTCGGTGAGATCGCGATGGACGTTCAGGGCAAGGTCGGGCTGCTGCTCGACGGCGGTGAATTCG
>JAOPVI010000417.1 GCA_025966225.1 Mycobacterium sp.
CACCGGGATCGTCGGATTCCTGTGGCTCGCCGTCGCACACTCACAGCCCTGGCAGGTCGTCGTCGCGGGCATCCTGGTCAATGCCTACATCAGCCTGGGTTACGGGGCGCTGCCTGCGTTGGTGGTCAGCGAGGTCTCGGGCGGCGAAACCGGGGTGGCCACCGGAGTCAACGCGATCGCCCGCACCATCGGCAGTTCGATCGCCGCGGCGGTCGTGGCCGTGCTGCTCAGTCACACCCTGATCGGCACGGGCCTGCCCACCGAACATTCCTTCGTCATCATCTTCCTCGCAGGAGCGGTCACCGCCGGACTCGCGATGGTGCTCATCGCGCTGTCCCGCGCCGGACGCGAGGACGCGCGTTCCCTCGAGGCCACGATCGATTCGCGCGCCATGAACCACGAGTGGGGATGAGCACGTCGAACAGGAGGAATGCCGGTGCCAGGCGCAATTGATGTTCAGTCGTTAGGCTGGCGGCTTTCCGACCAAAGGAAATGAAAATGACCGCTGACGCTGGTGCCACTGCGCCGCCGCCTGCGGCATCCAAGCCCACGGCCAGCCACATTCGCCTGACCTCGCACAGCGGGGGGTTCGAGGCCCCACCGATTCACTGGGCCGCTGCCACTGCTGCCGAACGCGGTCCGGTCATCGGCACCACCATTACTCGTGGCCACCGCAACGTCATCGGCACCCACAGCGGGTCCTACGGCGTGTACCGCGCGCTCGCCGTGGCCGCGGGTGCCCTGTCCAAAGACCACCGCGCCGACCTCACGAACACCTCACCGACCGACGTGATCGGCCCTCATCCGCAGTGGAGTGAACCCGGCAGGATCACTAGCCTGGACCCATGGGGGGCGGTGGTGTCCGACGTATTCGCCGTCGAGTTGGCCGCGGGCTTCGACATCCGCCCCTCCATCGCCGTGACCAAGGCGCACGTGATCCTGCCCGAGGTCGCCGAGGCCATTCAGAAGGGCCGACTGCAGCCGGACGGCCACGTGCTGATGCCCAACGGCGCAGCGCTGGTCACCAAGGTGGCGATCGAGCCCGTCTGGTACCTCCCGGGGGTGGCACGGCGTTTCGGATGCGGCGAGACCGAGCTACGCCGCGCCCTTTTCGAGGAGACGGGCGGCATGTACCCGGAACTCGTCACGCGTTCGGACCTCGAGGTGTTCCTGCCGCCGATCGGCGGCCAGACCCTATACATCTTCGGTGACGCACGCGACCTGGCCGATCCCACAGTGGAATTGACTGCGCGCGTGCACGACGAGTGCAACGGCTCCGATGTCTTCGGCTCCGACATCTGCACGTGTCGCCCGTACCTCACCCACGCCATCGAGGAATGCATTCACGGTGCGCAACGCGGTGGCGTCGGCCTGGTCTCCTACTCCCGCAAGGAAGGTCGCGCACTCGGCGAGGTGACCAAGTTCCTGGTGTACAACGCCCGCAAGCGTCAAGAGGGCGGCGACACCGCCGAGGCCTACTTCACCCGCACCGAGTGCGTCGCCGGCGTGCAGGACATGCGGTTCCAGGAGTTGATGCCCGACGTGTTGCATTGGCTCGGCATTCAGAAGATCCACCGGCTGGTGTCGATGAGCAACATGAAGTACGACGCGATCACCGGTTCGGGCATCGAGGTCGGCGAACGCGTGAACATCCCCGACGAGCTCATCCCGGACGACGCCCGCGTCGAGATCGACGCGAAGATGGCTGCCGGTTATTTCACGCCGGGACCGGTTCCGGACGCCGAGGAGTTGAAGAAGGCAAAGGGCCGGGGACTGGGCTGATGACGGTCGTCACCACCGATGCCGACACCGCCGAGGGCGCGGCCGACGCGCTGCGCAGCACCGCAGCCATCCGCGAGCGTGCGCAGTTCCTGTTGCAGCGCGCGCGCGACGGGCGGTCGCGCTGGTTCACGGTGGACGACAACGCCTTACCCGCCGCAGCGGATGAGGTCGCCAAGGTCACGCTCGCTCGGTTCCCCGACCTGAACATCCCGTTCCACAGTCGGTGGCGGCACTTCGAGGCGGGTGGCGTCGACCGCGCCGTCGATTTGGACGCCCACGCCACGGTCGATCTCACCGTCGTCAGTGTGCTGCTCGACGCAGGCGCCGGTCCGGACTGGTACTACGACGAAGCGGACAGCGGGCTGCGCTTCACCCGGTCGGAGGGGCTCGGGGTCGCCAGCTGGCACGCCTTCGCCGCCGGGCTCTTCTCCAGCGACACGGCGTATCCGATGCAGGTCGATGCGGGCGGGCTCCGCCAACTCGACGCCGATCGGCTGGCAGGAGCATTTCAGGTCGGTCCGTCGAATCCGATGGTGGGCCTGGACGGTCGCGTGTCCGTGCTGCACCGCCTCGGCGAAGCACTCGCAGGGCAACCCGACGTGTTCGGGGCAGGTCGACCGGGTGGCCTGTTCGACGTGCTCACCGCGACCGAGGGCCCGGTGACCGCACACGACTTGCTCTCCCGGGTACTGGTGTCCTTCTCGCGAATATGGCCGGCCGACAACGCGATCGGAGACCAGTCGCTTGGCGACTGCTGGGCTCACGACGCGGTTCCCGGGCCGGGACTCACCGCAGGGTGGATGCCGTTCCACAAACTGTCGCAGTGGCTGACGTACTCGCTGCTCGAGCCCTTCGAATGGGCCGGTGTCCCCGTCCACGGTCTCGAGGACCTGACCGGCCTGCCCGAATATCGAAATGGTGGCCTGCTTTTGGACACCGACGTACTCCGACTGAGCAGTCCAGACTGGGCGGACCGCTCATGGGCGGTCGGTGACGAGTTGGTCGTCGAGTGGCGGGCGCTCACCGTGGCGCTATTGGACGAACTGGCGCCGCTGGTACGGGCCCGGCTTGGAGTCGACGCGGAGCGCATGCCGCTGGCCTGCGTACTGGAGGGCGGCACCTGGGCAGCGGGCCGCGCACTCGCTTTGCGCTTGCGTGACGGCCTCCCACCGCTGCGCGTCACCAGTGACGGAACGGTGTTCTGAGCCATGGGTACCTTCCACCTGATCGACCATCCCCTCGTCCAACACAAGCTCACCTTGATGCGCCAAAAGGACGTCTCCACCAACGGTTTCCGTCAGCTGCTCCACGAGGTGTCCGCACTGATGGCCTACGAGGTGCTGCGGGACATGCCGCTGCACGACATCGAAGTGGAGACGCCGCTGGAACACACCGTCGGCAGAGTCATCGATGGCAAGAAGCTGGTCTTCGCCTCCATCCTGCGTGCAGGCGCGGGCATCCTCGAGGGCATGCTCACGGTGGTACCCGGAGCCCGCGTCGGGCACATCGGCCTTTACCGCGATCCCAAAACGCTTGTCGCCATTGAGTACTACTTCAAGATGCCGGGCGATCTAGGAGAACGCGACATCGTCGTGGTCGACCCCATGCTGGCCACGGGCAACACCGCCGTCGCCGCTGTCGATCGGCTCAAGGAAGCCAGGCCCAAGTCCATCAAGTTCGTCTGCCTGCTCACGTGCCCCGAGGGCCTCGCCGCCATGGCCGAGGCCCATCCCGACGTTCCGATATACACCGCGGCCGTCGACCGCGAACTCGACGAGCATGGCTACATCCGACCTGGCCTCGGCGATGCGGGCGACCGCATGTTCGGTACGAAGTAGCGGCGCCTCAGGAACGCGCGATCGCGTTGGGGTGTAGCTCCAACTTGGGCCGCAAGAGCTTTTGCCCCTGGCCGTCAGCACGTCTTCGGTGAACGGGACGCGCTTGGGCTCACCCGTGGTGCCCGAGGTGTGGAGCTGAAAGGCCAGCTCGCCGCGGGCTCGAGGCAGCCGTGCGGCCGAGCTGCGCAGGTTCGGCACCAGGTGTACTTCGGCCCCCGCCAGCGTCGCCGCCTAGGCAGCCGTTTCGTACAACGGGATTCGGTGACGGTCACTCGCCCCCCGAGGCCTGCGACCGTGCGCGCAAGTTCGCGCGCCGTCAATCGCGGCCCCATGGGCGCGAGGGGCCGGTTCGCCGCGGCCCCACCGAGCAGCAACGCCAAGGCGTCTGAGTTCGTGGTGAGCAGCGCGACGTATGTGTTCATCGCGTTCTGTCTGATCGTCTACGTGGTCGTCGCGCTCACCGGCATCGCACCGTTGGCCTCGATCATCTGGCCGATCGCAAACCTCTTGACCATCATCGCAATCGTGTCGCGGATAGCCGCCGGCTCCGCCCGTCTGGCGCAGTCGCGGCGGCGGTTGAACCGGTCGGTTACTTCAGCGGAAGACCGGTGATCGCCCGCGCCATGACCAACCGCTGAATCTCGCTGGTGCCTTCGAAGATGGTGAAGATCTTGGCGTCGCGGTGCATGCGCTCGACCGGGTAGTCCCGTGTGTAACCGTTGCCGCCCATGATCTGGATGGCCTCGTCGGTCACGTAGACGGCCGTCTCGCTGGCCGCCAGCTTCGCCATGGACCCTTCGGCGTTGACGAACGGCTTGTCGTTCCTGGCCATCCAGCCCGCCCGCCACACCAGTAGCCGAGCCGTATCGACGCGGGTCTTCATGTCGGCAAGTTTGAAGGCGATGGCCTGGAAGTCGCCGATCTTGCGCCCGAACTGCTCGCGTTCCTGGGCGTAGCCGAGCGCGTACTCGTAGGCCGCGCGGGCCACGCCGAGCGCCATGGCGCCGACCGTCGGCCGCGTCCGTTCGAAGGTCTTCATCGCGGCCTGGCCCGCAGAGCTCTTGCCCTCCTTCGTCCGCGCGATGCGCTCGTCGAACTTGTCCTTGCCGCCGATGATCAGCCGGCCCGGAATGCGGACGTCGTCGAGCACGACCTCGGCCGTGTGCGAAGCCCGGATGCCGTGCTTCTTGAACTTCTGACCTTGGCTGAAACCCTTTGTGCCAGGCGGGATGATGAAGGTCGCCTGCCCGCGCGATCCGAGCTCGGGATCGACCGACGCGACGACGACGTGAACGTTGGCGATGCCACCGTTGGTCGCCCACGTCTTCGTTCCGTTGATGAGCCACTCGTCGGTGGCTTCCTGGTAACGCGCCCTGGTGATGATCGCCGCGACATCCGAGCCTGCCCCTGGCTCCGATGCACAGAACGAGCCCAGTTGCGGTTCGGCGATGCTGCCGAACATCTGGGGCAGCCACTCCCCTATCTGTTCGGGGGTGCCGGTCGCGGCCAACGACGCCGCCGCCAACCCAGTGCCCAGGATCGACAGTGCGATGCCCGCGTCGCCCCAGAACAGTTCCTCGAATACCGTCAACATCCCGATGCCGCTGGGTTCGGCGGCCTGAGTGGCGAAGAGTTCCATCGAGTACAACCCGACCTTCGCCGCCTCCTGGATGATCGGCCACGGCGTTTCCTCGCGCTCGTCCCATTCCGCCGCGGCCGGGCGCACGATCTGCTCGGCGAAGTCGTGCACCCAGTCACGTACCTCGATGACTTCGTCGGACAACTCGAGCGAAAACGTCATGGTGGCTGGTCCTTTCGGTGGTCATACTTGGCGCGCGCAGTCGGCGCCGGGCGTGCTTGACAGCCCAGGCGAGCACTCAGTGAACGAATGTACACATGACGGTCTTGGATCGTCCAACGCCGCTGGCGGCTGCCGAAGACGGGATATTACGGCTTGACGAATATTACGGTTGACCGTAAGAATTGGGATGTGACCGTAGCGCAGATCTTGGCCGCCATCGTCGCGTTCCTGGCTTGCGCAAGCGTCGGCGGCGGCCTCTACGAAGCCCTGGTCCTTGACCCCGTCTGGCCGAACCGTCCCGCGATCATTCAGCCACGAAATGGCGGCGTCTCGCGGCGGCGCTTCTGGATCCCAGTCCACACGGCGTTCGAGGTCACCCTCCTCGTCGCCATCGTTGCCTGCTGGGGACACCACGGCATGCGGACCGCATTGCTGATTGCGTTGGCGAGCCACCTCGTCATGCGCGGGTGGTCACTGTTCGACTTCGTCCCCAAGGCGGTGGCGTTCGAGAAGGGTGATCCCGCGACCATCGAACGGGCCGTCGCGCAGCGGTGGACCCGCCGCAGCCTGTTGCGGCTTCCCCTCGACATCATCACCTGCATGGCCGCGCTGGCCGCCCTGGCGCTGGCATGAGCGAAACGCCCTCGCGTACTGAACTTCTCACCGCACTTCGCCGCGTCGGTCGCGAACACAGCGATGCGACGGTGCTCTTTCACTCCGCGCTGGCAGGAGAACTCGGCCTGCACCCCACCGACTACAAGGCGCTGGGCGTGGTGCAACGCCTCGGCCCCATGAGCGCGGGCGAACTCGGCCGACGCACCGGGCTCGCCGCGGCATCGGTGACCAACCTGATCGACCGGCTGGAAGCCAGGGGCTTCCTGCGCCGCGAGTCCGATCCGGCCGACCGCCGCCGCGTATTGCTGCGCGCCGACGTTTCGGAAGTCTCCGACAATGCGTTCTTCGCGTCGTGGCAGCGGTCGACGGCCCGGATGTGGGAGCGTTACACCGACACCGAACTGGCCGTCATTCTCGACTTCCTGGGCGACACCGCCGAACGCCTGCGCTCGCGGACCGAGGCGATCGCCACCAGCGGGGTTCGAGCGGCCTCCAAGCAGGGGCGACCACATGCCGGACGAGCCGACTGAAAAGCGGCGACCGTCGGCGACCGGCCTCGCCCTGGGCTACGTGCTCGCGTTGACCTTCGCCCAACTGATCACGGCCGCGGAAGTCGCGGCCGTCGTGATCTCGTTGAGCATGCAGATCGGCGGCGCGATCGGCACGCTGCTGACCCGGACCAACCTGATGGTCCTCATCGGTTTGCTCGTATTCGGACTCGCGGTCACCGCCGCGGGCGGCTACTGGAGCATCACCCCGTCGCTGCGTTGGTTCGTCGCAGGCGCCGAGCCGCCCCCGGAACAGCAGCGGAACGCGATCAACATCGTCCGACGCCAGACCTCGATCTTGTTCGGCACCTGGGTCATCTGCGGTGCGGTACTGATCGTCGCGAACCCGCAGGGTGGGGCCAGAACCCTCGCAATGCTCGTCGTCGCCATCCTGTTCGGCGCCACGTCCAGCTTCAGCACCAGCCTGCTGTTCGCCCAGGGCATCTACCGACCGATCGTCGCTGCCGCCAACAGGGAGTTCACCAGCCGCGAAGCGGCGCCAGGGGTGGTCGCCCGGCTGGTGATGATGTGGCTCGTCAACAGCGCCCTCCCGAGCATTTTCGTCGCCCTCTTGATCGTGGCGCACTCCTATGGATGGTTCGTACCGACCACCGCCTCGGTCGTGATACCGGTGGTGGTCATCACCGTCGTCTCAGTGGCCCTCGGATTGCGTGCGCTCATCCTGGTGGCGCGGTCGATCTCCGATCCGATCAACGACGTGGTCGATGCGATGGCCGAGGTCGAGCGCGGTGAGCTCGGAAGAAATGTCGACGTGTACGAACAGTCCGAGATCGGCCGCCTCCAACACGGTTTCAATCGCATGGTGACCGGACTGTCCGAGCGCGATCAGCTCCGCGACCTCTTCGGCCGCCATGTCGGGCCCTCCGTCGTGCAGATGGCCGTCGACGCCGACGGATCAGAGGCGGCCGGTGAGCTACGTGACGTCGGGATCCTGTTCATCGACCTCACCGGGTCGACGCAACTGGCCGCCATCCACACTCCTCGGGAGGTGGCGGACGTCCTTAACGCGTTCTTCCGCATCGTGGTCGCGGCGGTCGACGAAGGGCACGGACTCATCAACAAGTTCCAGGGTGATGCCGCGCTCGCGGTCTTCGGGGCACCCATGCGCTCCGACGACTCCGCCAGCGCCGCACTCCAGACGGCCCGCACCCTCAGCGCCAACCTGAAGGAGTTGCCCGACGTCGACTTCGGCATCGGCGTGTCGGCGGGCGCCGTGTTCGCAGGCAACATCGGGGCCGAAAACCGTTACGAATACACCGTCATCGGAGATCCCGTCAACGAGGCCGCCCGGCTCGCGGACACCGCCAAGACCACGCCGAGACGCACCGTCGCCTCGGGGGCCGCCCTCGACCGCGCCGACGACGGCGAACGGCGCCGCTGGACGAGCAACGGCTCGGTGGTGTTGCGCGGTCGATCGGAAGCGACCCGGACATCGGTGCCCTGCAGCGACGAAGTGGGATGATGACGACCGTGAGCGTTGAACCGTTTCGCATCGCAGTTCCCGACGACGTGCTCATCGACCTCCGGGCCAGGCTAACCGCGACGCGATGGCCGGAGCGCGAATGTGTCGACGACTGGAGCCAAGGCATCCCCCTGGACTACACGCGTGAGCTGGCGACCTACTGGGCCACCGAATACGACTGGCGCACTCGGGAGGCGGCACTGAACCGCTTCGACCAGTTCACCACCGAAATCGATGATCTGGCAATCCATTTCATCCACCAGCGCTCACCGCACCCCGACGCCTTCCCGCTTGTCATCACGCACGGGTGGCCAGGGTCGATCGTCGAGTTCCAGAAGGTCATCGCCCCGTTGACCGATCCGACCGCGTACGGCGGCAGGGCCGAGGATGCGTTCCACGTGGTGTGCCCGTCGCTGCCGGGCTACGGATTCTCGGGCAAGCCGTCCACGACCGGATGGAACGTCGCACGCATCGCGCAAGCCTGGGAGACGTTGATGGTGCGGCTCGGATACGAGCGCTATGGCGCCCAGGGCGGTGACTGGGGTAGCGCCGTCACCGCCCAGCTCGGACGCAACGTCGGACATTGCGTGGCCATCCACACGAACTTCCCGATCGGAGCGCCGACCGACGAGGCCAAGAAGAATCCGACAGACGAGGACAAGGCCGCGTTCGCGGGGCTGAACCACTACCGAACCCAGGACAACGGTTACTTCAAGCAGCAGGCCACCCGGCCGCAGACCCTGGGTTATGGCCTGGTCGACTCACCGACTGCCCAACTCGCGTGGATCGTCGAGAAGTTCTGCTCGTGGACCGACTGCGACGGCGCTCCCGAGAACGCCCTCAGCCGCGACGAAATGCTCGACAACGTGACGCTGTACTGGGTGACGGGCACCGGCGCGTCGTCGGCGCGGCTGTATTGGGAGAGCATGAACGCCTTCGGTTCTTCCGGAGGGCAGGAGCGCAGCGACCCGGGAAGCAGAACCGGTCGCGTCGAGCTACCGACCGGCGTCGCGTCGTTCCCCAAGGAGATCGGGCCAACGCCGCGGTCGTGGTGCGAGCAGAACTACAACATCACCCACTGGACGACCATGCCACGCGGCGGGCACTTCGCGGCGTTCGAGCAACCGGAACTGTTCGTCGCCGACCTGAGGACGTTCTTCGCGACCGTCCGCTAGCTCACCGACCGCGGTTGAGCCACCAGATCCGCGACGAGAGCGCCGTGGCGAATGCGCACCACAACGGATACAGCGCCAGCGGGGCCGCGGGGGCCCCCAGCACGGCGACGGACCGTCGCGCCAGATCCGCGCTGCTCGCCGTCAGCGCGGCGGCCCCCACGGCGGACGCGCCCAGCCGGCGGCGGTTGAAGAAGAGCCATGACCAGCCGGCGTTGAGCACGAGATTGAGGGCCAGCCGCAACGAATAGGCGCGGGCCTCGTCGGATCGACCCTGCTCGTCCAGCTGATCCACGGTCGCCGCCGAGACCACCGCGATGTCGGCGTACAGCAGCGGCCACACGATGGGAAAGGCCTGACGCGGCGGCTGAAAGCTGGGTTTTCGTAGTTTCCGGTACCACTTCGACTCGACGGCGGGGCCGCTTGCCAGACCTCCGGCCGCCGCGGTGGCGAATGCCGCACCGGCGGTCTTGGCCAGAGTCTTTGCACGCACGAGGCTCCTTCCATGGACGCCAAGCGGCTGTACCCTTCGGCGACGCCGGCCAAACGGACGGTCGCTATCGCCGCAGCCGCGCCCAACGGTAGCCACCGTAGAGCGCAAGCGCGACAAGGAAGTTGACGAAGTATGCGACGTCGGCTCCGTGCCAGGCCGTGGCGACGGGCCCCACGATCAGCGTGGTGTTCATGAATGGGATCGCCACGGCGTAGGCGATCACGAACACGAGCAGGGCAGCCACGGCGTCGGAGCGTTCGGTGCGCTCCTCGGCCGGATTCACTGCGCGCCGTCCCCGGCTGCGGATGCGCCAGTCGACGACGATGATCGCGACGAAGGCCGGAACCCAGTAGCTGACGATCAGCAGCACGTTGAGGAAGCGCTCGGAGGTGTCGCCCTCGTGCAGCCAGAGAATCAGCGCACACGCCAAGACGGTGACCACGATCGACGAGAACGGCCTGCGCACGCGCACGCCGAGCGTCTGAAGCGCGAGTGATCCGCTGTAGTCGTTCATCACGCCAGATCCGACGGAGGCGAGCGCGATGATCAGCAGCGCGAGCCCACCGAGAAAACCGCCGCCCATGACGTTTCGGACGCCGTCGGCGGTGTGCTCGGAGATCAGGTCACCCGCGGCGATGCCGATCCCTTGGACGAACACGTATGCCAGTGCCATTCCGCCGAACGTCGAACCGAAGACCCGCGTTGGAGAGACCTCGGTGGGCAGGTACCGGCTGAAGTCTGCGGCGTAACTCGCCCACGACACTGCGAGACTGAAGGCGACCGTCACCTCCATGACGAAGGCGCCCGCGAGGTCCGCGCCATGGACGGTCGCCGCGGTGATGACTTCGTGGCCGCCGCCGATGAGCTTGTACGCGAAGACGAGGAAGGTCGCTAGCAGGACGACGGTCAACACCGCCTGCAACCGGTGAATCAACTCGTATCCGAAGAACCCAACGACGCCCTGCACACCAAGCACCAGCAACACCGCCGCCCAGAACGGAATGCCGAGGAGCGTGGCGAGCGCCTCCCCGCCGAACAGCCCGACCAATGCGTCCCAGGCGATCGACGAGACCCACTGCAGCGCGGCGGGCAGCACGACACCGCCGCCGAAGGCCATCCGGGAACTCGGCAGCTGCGCGGTACCGGTGCGTGGTCCCCACGTCGACAGGTAACCGACGACGAGTGACCCGAGCACCGTACCGATGACCATGGCCAGCAGTCCGAGCCAGAAGCCGAGCCCGAAGGTGATCGCCAGTGCACCAGTGAAGACACCCGTCATGTTGACCTGCGGCGCGAACCACACGGTGAACAACCGACCGGGCGTGCCGTACCGCTTGTCGGTCGGGACGGGCGCGATCCCATGGGTCTCGACGGAGAGGTCCCCTGCACCACTTGGTGTCCGCCCGGTGAAGGGCGGTGCGGTGAGCGCTCGGTTGGGCGTGGCGGCCTGCGGTGTCACACCCGGTGTCATGCGCCCATTCGACCACGACAGCGCCCCACCACCGTTGTCCACAAGCGGAATCTGCCGCCCAGCAACGTCGCGGCATAGGGATTCCATTGTGGAAATGTAAATTCGTTGCGGAATCGCTTGCGAAGGACTGCAAGATCAGCGAAGGTTTATTCACGGCGGGGGGCTGCTCCGGGGCTTGAAACCCCCCTCGAGCGGCCTCGTCGCGAGCGATTGCGAAGGAGGGCTCAGTCCTGTCCAAACCCGAAACCACCAGCGTTGAATCGAAGCAAGCGGACGGTGCCGCAGGCGGCCCAGGTCGCCCCGTCATCGAGATCGATCACGTCACGAAGCGGTTCGACGACTACGTGGCCGTGGCGGACGCGGACTTCACCATCGCATCGGGCGAGTTCTTCTCGATGCTCGGACCTTCCGGCTGCGGCAAGACGACCACGCTGCGCATGATCGCCGGGTTCGAAACTCCCACCTCCGGTGCCATCAGACTGAATGGTCAAGACGTATCCCGGGTTCCGCCCCACAAGCGCAACGTCAACACGGTCTTCCAGCACTACGCACTCTTCCCACACATGAACGTGTGGGACAACGTGGCGTACGGACCCCGCAGCATGAAGATAGACAAGGCCAAGGGAAAGGGAGAGGTGAGCCGCCGGGTCGACGAGATCCTCGACATCGTCCGCCTCACCGACTTCGCGAAGCGCAAACCCGCGCAGTTGTCCGGAGGCCAGCAGCAACGCGTCGCATTGGCCCGCGCCCTGGTGAACTACCCGAGCGCACTGCTGCTCGACGAGCCGCTCGGCGCACTCGACCTCAAGCTGCGCCACGCGATGCAGTTCGAACTCAAGCGCATCCAGCGCGAGGTCGGCATCACGTTCATCTACGTGACGCACGACCAGGAGGAAGCCCTGACGATGAGTGACCGCATCGCGGTCATGAACGCAGGCAACGTCGAGCAGATCGGCGCCCCCACCGAGATCTACGATGCGCCTGCGACGGTGTTCGTGGCGAACTTCATCGGCCAGGCCAACTTGTGGGCCGGTCACCAGAATCGGGTGGACGGCGACGTTGCAGAAGTCTCCGTGCTCGGCACGACGTTGAAGGCGCGTCCGGGAGCCACCCGGATCGAGCCGGGCGGACAGGCCACGCTGATGGTGCGCCCCGAACGGGTGCTGGTTTCGATGGACGCGCCTGGCGCGGAGTTCGCCTCCATCGCGGCGACCGTGCGCGACCTGACCTTCCAAGGGCCCGTCGTGCGACTGTCGCTCGACGCACCGGACGGATCACCGATCGTCGCGCACGTCGGACCCGAACAGCAGTTGCCGCTGCTTCGCCCAGGGGACGCGGTCTACGTCGGATGGTCACCGGAGGCGTCGATGGTGCTGCCTGCCGCCGACATCCCCACGGCCGAGGATCTCGAGGAGATGCTGGACGACTCCTAATCGCCCGATTCGAGACTGTTCCCAACCTCAGGTACTGACGAAAGGCGCCGAGCCATGGCCAACCAGATCGATCCCCAACTCCTCTCCCGACTTGCGGCCAACCGAACCAGCCGTCGTCGGTTCATCGGCGGCGGCGCTGCGGCTGCAGCCGCGGCGGTGCTCGGTACCTCCTTCCTCGCCGCGTGCGGGTCGAGCGACACCACCTCGAGCAGCCCCTCGTCGTCGGCCCCGGCCGATGACGGCAAGCCCGCCACCGGCAACCTGCGGATCTCGAACTGGCCGCTGTACATGGCGGACGGCTTCGTCGCGGCGTTCCAGAAGGCCAGCGGACTCACGGTCGATTACAAAGAGGACTTCAACGACAACGAGGAGTGGTTCGCGAAGTTCAAGGAGCCGCTGTCACGCAAGCAGGACATCGGCGCCGACCTGGTGGTGCCGACGCAGTTCATGGCCTTCCGGCTCAAGGGCCTGAACTGGCTGAACGAAATCTCCGACACCAGGGTGCCGAACAAGAAGAACCTGCGGCCGGATCTGCTGTCGAATCCGACCGATCCCGGCCGCAAGTTCACCGCGCCCTACATGAACGGCATGACGGGCCTGGCCTACAACCGGAAGGCCACGGGCCGGGACATCACCAAGGTCGAGGACCTCTGGGATCCGGCGTTCAAGGGCAAGGTCAGCCTGCTGTCGGACATGTACGACGGACTCGGCATGGTGATGCTCTCGCAGGGCAGCTCCATCGAGAGTCCGACGAGTGACGGCGTCAACAAGGCCGTCGCTGCCATCAAGGATGAGAAGGAGAAGGGCCAGATCCGGCGCTTCACCGGCAACGACTACGCCGACGACCTTGCCGCGGGCAACATCGTTGTCGCCCAAGCCTATTCGGGTGACGTCGTCCAGTTGCAGGCCGACAACCCGGACCTGCAGTTCGTGGTGCCCGAAGGTGGAGGCACGTGGTTCACCGATACTCAGGTGATCCCGTACACCACGCAGAATCAGCACGCCGCCGAAGCGTGGATCAACTACGTGTACGACAAGGCCAACTACGCCAAACTGATCGCGTTCACGAAATACGTCCCAGTGCTCGCCGACATGACCGACGAACTGAACAAGATCGATCCGGCGTTGAGCTCCAACAAGCTGATCAACCCGCCGGAGGAGTACACCAGCAAGCTCAAGACGTGGGCGGCCCTCACCGACAAGCAGACCCAGGAATTCAACACCGCGTACGCCAGCGTCACCGGCAGTTAGATGGCGGGGGCAGCCAGCAGCAATCGCCAGCGCAGCAAGATCGCGCCGTACCTGATGATCTTGCCTGCGCTGGCCTACCTCGCCATCTTCTTCGTCGTGCCGTTCTGGTCGTTGTTCCGCACGTCGCTGTCCACCTCGGGCGGGTCGATCTACCTCCCGACGCTGACGTTCGCGTGGGACTTCGGCAACTACGCCCAGGCCTTCACGGCGTACCAGGACCAGATCGTCCGCTCGCTGACCTACGCATTCACGGCGACGGTGGTGTCACTGTTGATCTCCTACCCGCTGGCGTATGTCATCGCGTTCAAGTCAGGGCGCTACAAGAACCTGTTGCTTGGCCTGGTGATCCTGCCGTTCTTCGTCACGTTCCTGGTTCGCACGTTGGCCTGGAAGACGATCCTGGCCGATGACGGCGTCGTCGTGCACACACTCGGGGCGATCGGGTTGCTTCCGTCCGACGGACGACTGCTGTCGACCAGCTGGGCCGTGATCGGTGGCCTCATCTACAACTCGATGACCTTCATGATCCTGCCGCTCTACGTAAGTCTGGAGAAGATCGACCCGCGTCTGCTCGAGGCGTCGAGGGACCTGTACTCGTCGACGTTCCGGGCCTTCCGAAAGGTGATATTGCCCCTGTCGATCCCCGGCGTGCTGGCGGGCAGTCTGCTGGTGTTCATCCCTGCGATGGGTGACTTCATCAACGCCGACTATCTGGGTAGCACGCAGACGACCATGATCGGCAACGTCATCCAGAAGCAGTTCCTGGTGGTCAAGGACTACCCAGGGGCCGCCGCCCTTAGCTTTCTGCTGATGGCTCTGATCCTGGCCGGAGTGCTGTCCTATACCAGGGCGCTTGGCACGGAGGACCTGGTATGACACTTCAGGAAGCCACCGCCGTCCTCGACGCGATCGACACGAAGAAGAGCAGATCCATCCGCGGCCTTGGCAGCGGCAAGCTCGGCGACATTCTGTTGAAAGTCGTTGCCGGCCTTGTGTTGCTGTACATCTTCGTGCCGATCTTCGTAATCGTGCTGTTCTCGTTCAACAAGCCGGCAGGCAAGTTCAACTACACGTGGCAGGGCTTCACGCTCGAAAACTGGGCCAATCCGTTCAAGTACCCGGCCCTGGCCAACGCGCTGAAGATGAGCATTGAGGTGGCTGCGGTCTCGACGGCCATCGCACTCGTGCTCGGCACTCTGCTTGCGATCGCGCTAGTGCGCCAACGGTTCCGCGGCAACAAGGCCGTCGAGACGTTCCTCGTGTTGCCGCTGACGGCGCCCGAGGTCGTGATGGGCGCCTCGTTGCTGACGCTGTTCCTCGACCTCGGCTGGGCGACGGGGTTCGGCACGATCCTGATCGCACACGTGGCGTTCGAGATCAGCTTCATCGCGATGACTGTCCGGGCGCGGGTGCGTGGCTTCGACTGGACCCTCGAGGACGCGTCGATGGATCTGGGCGCCAGCCCAACCCGGACGTTCTTCAAGGTGACGCTGCCACTCATCGTGCCTGGCATCGTGGCGGCAGGGATGCTGTCCTTCGCGCTGTCGCTCGACGACTTCATCATCACCTACTTCGTCAGCGGTTCGACGGTGACCTATCCGCTGTTCGTCAACGCCGCGGTGAAGGCGGCGGTGCCGCCACAGATCAACGTGCTCGCGTCCGCGATCCTGTTGATCAGCTTGGCCCTGCTGGTGGTCGGAACGCTGTACCGCCGCAAGCGAATCGACGTCTGAGTCAGTCGAGCTTCGCGGTCACCGACACGCCACCGCGCTCGTCGCGGTTGGCGACCGCGTGGCCGGTGCGGTCGCGGCCATCGAGCCCAACGAACGTGATGGTGCCGCCCTCCCCGAGGAAGTTGCGCCACCACGACTTCTTGTCCGGCATCGAGACGCCGATGACGAGCTGGTCGCCAGTGCGGCGATAGCCAACCGGAAGCTCGAACGACTTGCCGGATTTGCGTCCGGTGTAGCGGATGACCACCATCCCGCGCCGCACCAACTGGCCGAGCACCGGTACGTTCATCAGCCCTACGGCGACACGATTTAACCCGGCCAAGAACGGTGAATCAGAGAATCCCATTCACCCCAGCGTAGTTGCTCAACACAGCTCGGCGAGCACGGGCGGCGCCGACCGTGCCCCGCTGCGCGCCGCCCCGATTCCCGCAGCCACGACGAGGCCGATGCCCACGACGCCCACCGGTCCCGGTACCTGGCGCAACACGATGAAGCCGACCAGCATCGCGAACCCGGGCTCGGCGGCCATCAGCGTTCCGAACGCCGGCGTCGTGAGCCGCCGCAACGCCAGCAACTCGAGCGTGAACGGAACCACCGGAAGCAAGATGGCGAGCCCAATTCCGAAGAGCAGGAGCTCGGGGGTCAACCTGGGCAGCACTGCGGGGCCGACGATGATGGTGGCGAACACGGCGGCGACGGACATCGACACGGCGAGGCCGTTGATTCCGTCGACGTCGTCGCCCACACGCTGGGTCAGCAGGATGTAACTGCCCCAGCAGACCGCCGCGGCGAGCGCGTACGCGACACCAACGGGGTCGACGATGCCGGCCCACGGCTGGGTCAGCAGCACCACGCCAACGGCGGCGAACCCCGGCCAGACGAAGCGATGGCGGCCGCGGCCCAAAATCACCGCGACGCCGAGCGGGCCGAGGAACTCCAATGCGCTGGCCGTTCCCAACGGGATTCGCGCAATGGCCGCCATGAACAGCAGCGTGGTACCGGCAGTGACGACTCCGAGTGCCACACAGGTCAGGAACGTCGACTTGGTGAACGCCGAAGGTCTGGGCCGGACGAGGACGAGCAGGATCACCCCGGCCCACCCCAGGCGCAGCCACGCGGCCCCCTCGACGCCGATCCGATCGATCAGGCCGAGTGACAGCGCGAGCCCGATCTGGACGGAGACCATCGACCCGGTCGCCATCAGCGCGCCGGAGCGGGCCGTGTTCGTGGGCATGTCCGCATTCAACGCCACCCGAACCGTTCGCGTCCACGTGATATTGCTGGATATACCGTTCATGAATTACGAACGTTCAGGGCTGATGGCCTACGCCAGGCGGTGCACCACGTCCTTGGTCGCGGGATACAGCGCCGACCACGTGGCGTACATGTCGTCGTAGAGCTCCCGGGTACTCGGTTCGGGCTCGAGCTCGTGCGCGATCCTCGTCCAGTCGGTGTCGGGTGGCACCACGCCCACCCCAATCGCGGCAAGCAGCGCGTCCCCATAGCTGGCGCCGACCGTCTGCTCAGGCACCAGTTGGGTTCGCCCAGTGATGTCGCTGACGGCCTGTGCCCAGACCGGACTATTCAACCCACCGCCGACGGCCACGGTTCGCGCACTCGGCCGAGCTTCGTCGAAGCGCTCGAGAATCTGCCTGATGCCGAACGCGATTCCTTCGTAGGCCGCCCGGAAGAGGTGCCCGCGGGTGTGCCGAAGCGTCAGCCCCGCCACGACGCCACGCGCCTGCGGATCGAAAACCGGCGTCCGCTCCCCCGCGAGGTAGGGCAGCACGAGCAGCCCTTCGCTACCCGGCGGAACCTCGGCGGCTTCGGCCATCAACGCGTCGAACGGCGCATCGCCGGTCACACCCCGTAGCCAGTCGATGAGGGTCCCCGCGGTCGACGTACCCGCAGCCAGCGCGAGGCTGCCACGCTCGACGCCCGCGGTGGTCCACAGCGTGGGGTGGCGGTGGTAACCGTCGATGACCTGGACCAGGAACATCGTCGATCCGTACATCAGCATCAGCTCGCCGGGCCGGCGCACTCCGACGGAGAACGCCTCGGCGTAGGCGTCGACGGTGCCCGCCACGACCGGGGTACCCACTGGAACGCCGGTGGCCGCCGCGGCGTCCTCGTGGACCAGGCCGACCACGTCGCTCGGCCACACCAGTCGCGGCAGCGGCAGATGCCGACAGATGCGTTGCGCCCAAGGTCCATTCCAATCGAAATCCCTTGTCGCGTATAGCGGATCGCATTGGCTGGCCGTATGGTGGTCCATGACGTACTCGCCCGTCAGCTTGGCGGCGATGAACGAGTTCGACCCGTACCAGCCCGTGGCCCGTTCGAAGACGTCGGGCTCGTGCCGGTACACCCACTCCAACTTCGGCCCGACGGCCTGGCTCGATAGCACGCTGCCAGCTTGATCCAGAATCTCGGCCGCACCCAACTCAGCTGTGAGGGAATCGATTTCAGCGGTCGCCCGGCTGTCGATCCCGTAGAGGATGGCGGGTCGGAGTGGCTTCATGTCGGCATCGCAGAGCACCAGGCAGGGGCCGACTCCACTCACGCACATCGCGACGATCGTGTCGCCCGCGGGTACCCGCGCCGCGAGTGTGGCGGTGACAGCACAGATCTCACGCCACCACACCGCCTCGGCGTCGACCTCGGCCCACCCCGGCCGAGGCAGGTCCAGCCCGTGCGAGACCGTCTCGATGGCGAGTACCGATCCGCCGACGTCGACCAGGACGCCCTTGGTGCTCCCGGTCCCCATGTCAATGCCGAGCAATAGCTCCACGGC
>JAOPVI010000001.1 GCA_025966225.1 Mycobacterium sp.
CGGTCAGCAGATAGCCCTCGAGCCAGCCTTGGCACTGATGTTCGGACAGCATCTCGACGACCCGGCCCACGCGGGCCAGGTGATCGTCCACTTCGGGCCCAAAGAACTCGGCGTTCCACTGCTTGTCGGTGGCGTCGAACACGCTCTGCAGCCGATTCGACGCGGTTTCGTCGGGTCCGAAGATCCGGAAGTTGTCCGGGTTGAGCCGGATGACGTCGGTCAGCCATTCGCCGAGCACCTTGGTCGCCTCGGCCACCGTCGCACCGGGGGTGGGTACGTCCACGCCGTATTCACGGAAGTCGGGTAGCCGCAGATCCTTCAGCAGCAGGCCGCCATTGGAGTGTGGGTTGTCGCTCATCCGTAGCGATCCGGACGGGGCCAACTCGGCTATCGCGGGATCGAGCGCGCCGTTTTCGTCGAAGAGTTCTTCGGCCCGGTAGGAGGCCAACCAGTCCGCCAGAACCTGAAGGTGCTCGGGCGTATCGCGGGCGTTGGCCAGCGGAACCTGGTGTGCCCGCCAGGATCCCGTGGTCTTCTTGCCGTCGATGTAGGCCGGACCTGTCCAACCCTTCGGCGTGCGAAAGATGACCATGGGCCAGCACGGTCGCGTGTCGTCACCGGCGGCGGCCCGCGCCTTGATGTCCGCTATTTCGTTGAGCACCGTGTCGAGCACGGTTGCGAATCGACGATGCGCGTCGGCGTGATCCTGCGCCTCGGCGCCGTCTTCGACCTCGAAGAAATGCGGCTGATGCCCGTAGCCGATCATCAGGCTGCGCAACTCGTCAGTCGGAATCCGGTCGAGCACAGTCGGATTGGCGATCTTGTAACCGTTCAGATGCAGGATCGGCAGTACGACACCGTCTTTGGCGGGGTTGGTGAACTTGTTGGAATGCCAGCTGGTCGCCAGCGCTCCGGTCTCCGCCTCGCCATCGCCGACGACCGCTGCGACCAAAAGGTCCGGATTGTCGAACGCCGCCCCGTACGCGTGTGAGAGCGCGTAGCCAAGTTCGCCACCCTCGTGGATGGAGCCGGGAGTCTCGGGCGCGACGTGCGACGGGATGCCGCCAGGGAAGGAGAATTGCCGGAAGAGTCTGCGCATGCCCTCCACGTCCCGGGTGATGTCGGAGTAGACCTCCGAATAGGTGCCGTCGAGGTACGCGCTGGCGACGAGGCCGGGGCCGCCGTGGCCCGGACCGGTGACGTACAGCGTCGACTGGCCGCGCGCCTTGATGACCCTGTTGAGATGCGCGTAGATGAAGTTGAGGCCGGGCGTGGTGCCCCAATGGCCGAGCAGGCGTGGTTTCACGTCATCGCGCGCCAAGGGGGTTCGCAACAGCGGGTTGCTCAGCAGGTAGATCTGCCCCACCGACAGGTAGTTCGCCGCGCGCCACCAGCCATCGAGTTGGGCGACTGTTTCGTCGCTCAGTTGGGCTGGCTCCGCGGAAGGCCAGGTTTTGGGGGTAGCGCTCATCAGTCCATCCAAGCCCCATTCGCCGTGAAGCATTGGGCGGGGGCAGGATGGCCCCATGAAACCACCGGTGATCCAGCGCTGGATCGACATGATCGACAACCACCGGCCAGATGAGCTCGACGGCTTGCTGGCCGAGGATGCCGTCTTCTACTCGCCTGCGGTGTTCACCCCGCAGGAGGGCAAGGCGAAGACCGCGATGTACCTGCGGGCCGCCGAGAAGATGTTCTCGGGTACGGACTTTCACTATGTCGGCCAGTGGTTCGGGGAGCAGTCCGCGGTGCTGGAGTTCACCGCCACGATCGACGGCGTCTACGTCGACGGCATCGACATGATCGCGTGGAACGACGACGAGAAGATCGTGTCCTTCAAGGTGATGATGCGGCCGTTCAAGGCGCTTTCGGTGATCATGCCGAAGATGGCCGAGTTGCTCGCCGCGTCAGCACCCTAGGTGGTAGGTGATGAGCGGCCCCAGATTCGCGGCGGCGTCGGGCGGGGTGCCCGGTAGCTCTGCGACGGTCTGGTGAACGCGTTCGAGAATCTGCTCGGCCGACGCTTCGGCCCGCGCGCCTAGGGCGGTCATGTCCGCGTCGACCAGGCGGCCGTCGCGCTTGACGGCCTTGCCTGCGACGAATACGTGCACGACGTCCTCTGGCTCGGTCTGGAAGATGACGGTCGAGGCCGGATCGAGCACGGGCCGCTGCCGCACCGACCGATTGCCGATCACGACGAGGTCGGCCTGTTTGCCCTCGGTGAAGCTGCCCAACCGGTCGGCCATGCCGATGGCGTCGGCGGCGTTGACGGTGCACCACTCGATCGCTTGCAGCGTCGTGGTCGAGACCGAGGTGGGGTCGCCGCCGCTGAGGTTGAGCGCCTCCGTGTCGGCCCACCGCTTGAAGCCGAGTGCGAACCTCATCTGGGTGATCAGGTCGCCGGTGTTCAGCGAGATCACGTCGCATGACAGGGTCGGTTTGATGCCGTGCCGTTCGCACTGTGCGAACACCGGACGGCCCATGCCCATGTTCAGTTCGGTCTCCGGCGATATCGAGACCTTCGCGCCCGCCTCGGCGAGCACGCCGAACTCGGCGTCGGTGAGCGTATTGCAGTGCACCTGAACCTGATCGGGGCCGAGCAGCCCCGCGGCGGCCAACTCGGTGAAGCCCGACGGCAGCGACCACGTGGTGCCAAGGTGCGCGACGGTCAACGCGTCGCATTCCCTGGCCGCGGATATCTCGGCCCGAGTTTGGGAGAACGGTAGGAACCCGTACTCGGTCCACGTCCCGCCAAGGGTCACCAGCTGGTCGCGCGAACTGAAGTGGGAGTTCGCCACGCGATGGAAGTCGGCGATGCGCTCGGCGTGGCCCTGGAAGTGCACGGAACTGCCACTGGGAGATCCGAAGAATCCGTAGCCGAACACCGCCCGGCCACCGGCGTCGCGCAGTCCGGTGACGGCGGCGTCGGCGTGTTCGGGGGTGTTGTTGCAATGTGAGAAGTCCAAAAGCGTTGTGACGCCGGCATTCAGAGCTTCGAGCGCCCCGAGTCGGTTGCCGAGGTAGACGTCTTCTGCGGTGTACGCGGGGCTGATGGCCAGCCGGATGCCGTAGAAGTAATCGGCGAGCGTCCAGTCGCCGCATATTCCGCGCATCTGGGTCTGCCACGTGTGCCGGTGGGTGTCGATCATTCCCGGCATGACGATGTGCCCGCTGACGTCGAGGACTTCCGCGTCGTCGACTTCGAGGTGCGGGGCGACGGCGGCGATGGTCTCGGCTTCGATCAGGACGTCACCGCGCAGCACGCCGATCCGCGGGTCCATCGACAGCACGTGTCCGCCACGCAGAAGCGTCCGCTGCATGGTGGCCAGCCTGCCAGCTCGACCGGTCGCGTCAGGTGACGATGTCGAAGATCGGCGAAGTGCCGCAGCCCTCCTGACACCGAGCCAGCATGCCGTCGGCCGAAATCGGGCGGGAGAAGTAATGCCCTTGGGCGATGTCGCAGCCGTACTCGCGGAGTCGGTCCGCGGTGGCCTTGTCTTCGACGCCCTCTGCCACGCAGGCGATGCCCAATGCGTGCGCCAGGTCGATGACCGACCGGACGATGGCCGCGGAACGTTCACTGCGCAGGATGGGTGCGATGAACTGGCGGTCGAGTTTCAGTTCGTCGATCGGCAGGTCGCGCAGGTAACTCATGGTCGCGTAGCCACTGCCGAAGTCGTCGATGGCGATGCGAAGCCCTCGGGCGCGCAGCTGGTCGATGACGCTCCTGGCCCGGCGGATGTTAGCCAACAGCAAGTGTTCGGTGAGCTCGAACGACAGCGCGGCGGGCGGCAGACCCGCGCCCCCCAGTGCAACGCTGATGCGGTCGGGCAGGGTCAGATCGTCCAGCGCAGGTGCGAACAAGTTGATCGCTACCGGCACGTCGCACGTGTCGAGCCTGTACCACCCGGCCGCATCACTCACCGCTGTCTCCAGCACCAGGTCGGTGACCACGCCCATCAGGCCGTTCTGGCGCACCAGGGGTAGGAACTGGTTCGGCGTGAGCAGCCCCAATTCGGGGTGTGGCCAGCGGACGAGCGCTTCGACGCCAACGATGGATTCGGTCGAGAGGCTGATCTTGGGTTGATACACGAGGATGAGTTCGCGTTCGTCGATCGCTCGACGCAGCTGACCGATAAGTTGGATTCCGGCCACCGGCGCCGGGCGTCGTTTCCCGTTGTCGGACAAGGACGTTCGGAGCTCGGTGTGGGCGACGTGGCGCATGTCGTCGGTGAACGTCTGCACGCCGCCGACTCCGGCGCGCTTCGCGGTGTGCATTGCGAGGTCGGCGCGCTGAGAGAGCTCGTTGGCGCTGACGTCCCGTCCCGTCGCCGAGGAGGCGGTGGCAAGCCCGACGCTTGGGTGGATGAACACCTCCTCGCCGTCGAGGAAGAACGGCTTGTCGAACACCTCGACGACCCGTTGTGCGAGCTCTTCGGCAGGCAGGGCGCCCTCTTCGATGAGAATGGCGAACTCGTCGCCGCCGAGCCGCGCGACGGCGTCCCCGGTCGGCATGATGCTCAATAGCCGGTCGGCCACCGCCTTCAGCAACGCATCGCCGGAAGAGTGCCCGAGACTGTCGTTGACGAATTTGAAGTCGTCGAGATCCAACGACAACACGGCGACTTCTCGCCCGTCTCGTTTCCGTAGCTGCATGGCGTGGGTGAGGCGGTCGGAGAAAAGTACCCGATTGGCCAAGCCGGTGAGCGGATCGCGCAACGCTTGTTCGGCCACCGTCGTAGTCAGGTGACGGTTGTCGACGATTACCGTGAACTGACGGGCTAGCGCGGTGGCCATCAGCAGCACGCCCGCGACCAGGACTGGTCGGTCGGTCGTGGACCAGAGTTCGGCGACGCCGAGCACGATCGCGAAGGGCATCGGAACGTATGGAAGCCAGGAAATCCCCCGTGAGGTTTGCGGGTCCAGCGTGGGACGCCGCTCGGGCTGGCCGATGCCCGTCAGCGCGCCCACGCCAATCAAGAGCAGCCCGATGGCCCACCCGATCACGACCGCGATGCCGCTCGTCAGCCCGTGGATCTGGAGGTAGACGAGCACACAGTCGGTGATGGCAATGGTGATTAGCCCGGCGATTACCGTTCCGAGCGTCCGGCGGAGCGATGCCGGCAGACCCGAGATGACCACCAGCCCCGTGGTGATCATGACGAGGTCGGCGCTCGGGTCCGCAAGCGACACCGCGATTTCGAAGTCTCTGCTGTTGCTGGCCGCGAAGCCTTCCTTCAACAGCAACACCCAGCAGATCACGAACAGCGCGCCGGCGACGAGCAAGCCGTCCAGCAGCGATCGGATACCTCCGAGCCGACCTCCGACGGGGGGACTCAACGCCCAGACGAGGCCCAGCGAAACGGGCAAGAGCAGATAGGCGAAGTCGACGAAGGAAGGGGAGGGAAGCTGAGCGTGAATGACGTGGCCGTAGTACGCCGAGATGAGGTCGCCGACGATCCAGCAGAACAGTCCGAACGCCAGCGCCGCCCAGTTCAGGCGCGAGCGTCCGCGGGTCGTACGCGCGGCTGCCACGGCACAGCAGAAGGCGAAGACGGTGAATGTCAGCGTTCCGAGGTTGCTGACGACAGCGATGGTCGCGGGCCCACCCCAACCAGTGAGCAGCCACCAAGCAAACATGAGCAGGACGATCGTCGCGGCCCCGACGATCACCTGAATTCTATGTGTGAGCAAACAAGACTCCCCGTTTGAGCCAATCGTTCGGGGTTTGCTTGACAAAGTCAACCCACGCTTTCGTGCATTGGTTGCGCGCCTTCGTCGCGAGCCAGCAACCCAAATGGCCGCAGCTGGCTGGTTGCATCCGCTAGCTTCGGGCAGGTGCAACTGCTCCTGATCGCCGACACGCACGTTCCGAAGCGGGCCAGGGACCTACCCGCCGCGGTGTGGGATGCGGTGGGTCGGGCCGACGTGGTGCTGCACGCAGGCGATTGGATCGTGCCTGCGCTTCTCGACCAGCTGGAAGGTCGGGCCAACCGGCTCGTCGCCTGCTGGGGCAACAACGACGGCGAAGAACTCCGTCGGCGGCTGCCCGAACGTGCCGACGTGACGCTCGAAGGGGTGCGCTTCACCGTCGTCCACGAGACTGGCAAGACGGCGGCCCGCGACGCCAGGATGGCAGCGCGGTATCCCGACACCGACGTGCTGGTGTTCGGCCACAGCCACATTCCGTGGGACACCACGGCAGAGACCGGACTGCGCCTGCTCAATCCGGGTTCGCCGACCGACCGGCGGAGCCAGCCGTTCTGTACCTACATGACGGCGACGGTCGCGGACGCCACCCTGTCCAACGTCGTGTTGCATCGTGTTTGACCGGCCCGCCACCGCCGCCGACGTCCACCGGGTCGCCGCGGCGATGCCCCACGTGACCCGGGCCGATGGGCCCAGAAGCAATCCGCCGCGCCCGGACGCGCCGTTCTTCACAACCGACCACTTCAACGGACACCGCTCCGTCCTGGTGCAATCGAGCGATCTGCACCGCGTCGGCGTCGAAGAACTCACCGAGCTCATTCAGGATGCGTGGTTGTCGCAGGCGTCGAAGCGGCGCGGTGAACAATGGTTGGCCAGTCGTTGAGACGAACGGAGGCGTCATGGCAGATGCAACGGTGATAAACGGCAAGGTCGTCGCCATCACCGGCGGCGCCAGGGGGATCGGGTTGGCCACCGCGACGGCGTTGCACCGGCTCGGAGCGAAGGTGGCGATCGGCGACATCGACGAGGTCGCGGTCAAGGAGGCCGGCACCGAACTCGGGCTCGACGTGTACGCGAAGCTCGACGTCACCGATCGCGGGTCCTTCGAAGCGTTTCTCGACGACGTCGAACGTCAGCTCGGACCCGTCGACGTACTCATCAACAACGCAGGCATCTGTCCGGCCGGTAGCGCCGTCGACGAGTCGGATGAGCTCACTGCGCGCACCATTGCCATCAACGTGTTCGGTGTCATCCTCGGGACGAAGCTGGCGGCCGCCCGAATGGTCAAGCGCCGCAAGGGCCACGTGATCAACGTGGCTTCGCTCGCCGCGATCACGCCGATGCCCGGCATTGCGACGTACTGCGCGACCAAGCACGCGGTGCTCGGCTACACGGACACCGTCCGGCTCGAGCTGCGCGGCACCGGCGTCGCGTTCTCGTCGGTGATGCCCACGCTGACGAACACCGCGATGGTGGATGGGGTGTCGAGCGCGCGCGGTCTGCGCAATGCCGAGCCGGCGGACATCGCCGCCGGGATCGTCGGGCTGATCGCGAAGCCCAAGCCTCACCTGATGGTGACGAAGGCGGCGGGCCTCACCACCCTGTTGATGCGCAACTTTGCGCCCAGGATCGTGAACGAAGCCGTTCGCCGGCTCATTAGAGCGGACAGAATCTTCTCCGACGACGTCGACGTCGACAAGCGCCGCGATTACGAGCAGCGGGCGCGCGGCACCTAGCTAGGCCGCGTCCTTGAACGTCGCGAGCTCGACGCTGAAGCGAACTTCGAGTTCGCTGAACTCGATCCGCGTCCGCCCCGGCTGTGGCGGTGCCTTCGAATTGTGGCGCGCTCCGGTTGGCGTGATGAATTCTGCTGTATGGCAACCAGTTTCGTGGAGCCCGGTGACCACTGTCCAGCCGGGCGCTTCCTTGGCGTAGTTGCACGCCTCGCACGCGCCGAGGCCGTTGACCTCGTTCGTGGGACCCCCGCGCACCTTGGGATCGGCGTGATCGGTGTGTCGGATCGGAGCGTCGCAATATGGCGTTCGGCACGTATCGTCGCGCAGCGCGATGAATCGGGCCAAGCCCTTCGGGAATGAGCGCGACTTGGATTCCATGGTCACCAAGGCCCCGCTGGAGGGGTGCTTGTACAGCCGACGAAGGGTGGCCCGAGACCGCGGGTCCGAGACTGCGCCGTCGACCAACCGGCAGGCGACCGCGGCGGGCACCGGTCCGTACCCCGCAATGTTGGCGGGCGACCGGTCGCCGCCGAGCAGGGTCTCGTCGCTGATCACCAGGTTGACCGCAATCGGCATCGGCGCGTCGGCGGGATGTCCGGTGATCCGTTCCACCAGTGTGTCGGCCATTACTTGCCCACGCCCCCGACCGTCACCGCAGGTGTCGGCGGTCCGCTTGAGCGCGGCGTACACCGACACGCCCTGGGTCATCGGCAGCAGCGCGGTCAGATAGGTCATGGTGTCGGGTGCGGGCCGAATCGTCACCGTGCGTTCGGTCTCGGCTCGCACCGCGCGATCGACCACTGCCTGCGGATCGAGCCGGTAGGCGATCGACTTGGCGTCTGCCGCGATGCGTGCGTCGCCCCGGCCCTCCAGCGACGAGCGATCAGCGCACAGCTCGGCATCCAACGCCCGCCGATCCTCGACTGTCAGGCAGGCCGATTCCCGCACGATCAGCGTGGCCCGCCACTCGGAGAGCGCACCAGCATCGAGTGCGGCGAGGGTGTGAGGCATTTCGTGCACCAACGCCTTTGCGAAGCCGAGGTGCCGACTACCACGATTGGGCGCGTCCCGCCTGGCCAAGGCCACCTCGCTGGCCAGTCCGCGCCCCCGCCGTCCCGCAGGGATACCGCGCTCGGCCTCCGCTCGCCGTCGGACGTCGTCCAGCGTCGCTGTGGCCCGCGCCTGCTCGGCAGCGGCGGCGGCCTTCGACCGCTCCAACTCGGCAATGCGCGCGATGAGTGCAGCTTCGTCAAGCCTCGGGTTGGCTGACGCGACAATCTCGAACATACGTTCGACTGTACGCGAGCCCTGCGACAAGCCGGTGCTAGCCCGCCGTCTCCAACTTCAGGGTGCGCCCCGTCCGCTTCCGGTATCCGACCTCGAATACGAAGCTCAGTGCCAGCACGGCCAATAGCGTGATCCACGTGCTCGCCGGACCGGTGTGGATGGTGTAGCCGAGCAACAGCAGGAACAACGCGAGATTCAGGGCGATGGCGAGTACCAGCAGCCAGCGCTTGGCTCCGGTCTCGCGGTACACCCGCAGGTGTCCCGCGCTGACCGTGCCGTACACGATGAGGAACGCGAGACTGGCCATCGACCCGACCGCGGACAGCGGGAAGAACACCACGAACAGTGCCGTCAACGCGGCGGCAATGACTAGCCCGACGTTCCCGCCGCGCCACACCCCCCGGGTGAAATCCGATGGCAGTTCGCCGGATTTCGCGACCATGAAGCCAAGGTTGGCATCCCCGAACATGGTGGCGTTGACGCCCGATGCGGTGGCCAGCAGTGCGGCGGTGCCGATGATGACGAACCCGACGTGGCCCATCACCGCGGCGCCCGCATCGGACAACACGTGGCCCTGGCTCGCGTCCAAGGCGGGCAGGCTCATCGTCATGACCACGATCGCGCTGATCAAGACGTACACCACGACGACGATGCCCAGCGCCACGAACATCGCGCGCGGCAACTCCTTGGCCGGGTTCTTCATGTCATCTGCGGAGTTGGTCACCACGCCGAAGCCCTCGTAGGTGACGTACAGCAGGCCCGCGGCGAAGAGGATGCCCGGCCAGTTGTGGCCGCCGTTGACGGCAAATCGACCGGGGTCGGACTTCATCAGCCCAAGCACTGCGAACATCGCGAGGATGGCAAGTTCGATTGTCACGACGAACAATTCGGAGCGACCCACCAGCTTGGAGCCCATCATGTTGACGAACACCACCGCGACGATCAGCCCGATGCCGATGAGCTTGCCCGACCACTCGGGCGTCTCCCACGGCAGCAGTGCACGGATGTAGCCCGCGAAGCCAGCGCAGTACAACGCCATCGCGATGATCCAGCCCAGGAACTGAAAGACGTTGAGCCCGCCCGCGATGACGCCATCGCCGAAGCAGCGGATCAGGAATTGCGCGGCGCCGCCGCGACTCGGGTAGCGGGCACCGAGCTTCGCGTAGGAGTAGACGCTGAACACCGAGACGGCGCCGCCCACGAGGAACGCCACGGGCAGCCACACGCCCGCCGTGGTCGAGGCGAGCCCGATCAGGGTATAGAGCCCGGCGCCCATCATGCCGCCGACGCCAATCGCCGTCGCACTCGCGACGGTGATCGAACCGCCGCTGGTTGTCTTGGTGCTCACTGACCGGCGCGCACGACGGAATGCTCTGCGCCGCACATGAAGACGGCGAGCCTGGCGGTGGTGGCGCCAGGGTTCGTCCACCGATGCCGGGTGCCGTTTTGCACGACGGTGTCGCCTGGCCCGAGGGTGACCTGGGCGCCGCCGTCGAGTTCGAGCACGACGGTGCCTTCGAGCACCACTTCGAAGTCGATGGTGTCCGTCGTGTGCATGCCAGGGTCCGTCGGGTCCATGTACTGCAGCAGCCCGGGCAGCTTCCGCTCGGCGTCTTCGATGGCGGCGACCCCGTCGGGTTCCTGGTCACCGGCGGTGGTGGCCGGGGGTAACGAGAACATGCCGAACCGGAACCCGCCGATGGGCGGGAAGTACGTACGGTAGCTCGGCTTGGCACCGCCGTCGGGAAACGCCGCGGTTTCGTCGCCACCCCATAGTCGATGGAACTCAGCCCCGGGCAGCAGTATTGGCACGTCGGGGCTGACGGTCTCATCGGTGACGAACACCGAACTGCCGTGCTCGTCGTGTCCGGTCACCACTCGGCGTACGTCCATCTCGTCAGTTTGGCAGCTGGTTGCGTGCCAAGGGGCGGTTCGCGTTGGGTGAATTGCGCGCCATTCCGTCCCCGGCTCGCAGTCACGGGTGGCAACCTCGTCGGCATGGATCAGCAACCACCCACCGCCGTCATCGAAGCCGCGCACGCCAGCCACCTCGCCGAGCTACCGCTGGCGGATACCCGTGACTTCGCCGACGCCGACCGCGGATTCATCGGCGCGCTCGAACCGTGCGTGGTCAAGGCCGCCGACGGGCGAGTGGTGTGGGACAACGACTCCTATGCGTTCCTCGCCGGGGACGTGCCCACCACCGTGCACCCGAGCCTCTGGCGGCAGTCGCAACTGGTGGCAAAGCAAGGGTTGTACGAGGTCGTCGATGGCATCTATCAGGTTCGCGGCCTCGACCTGTCGAACATCACCTTCGTCGAGGGCGACACCGGAATCATCGTCATCGATCCGTTGATCTCCACCGAGACCGCCGCGGCGGCCCTGGCGCTCTACCGCACGCACCGCGGCGGTCGGCCCGTGGTCGCCGTGATCTACACGCACAGCCACGTCGACCACTTCGGCGGTGTGCTTGGCGTGACGACTCAGGCCGACGTCGACGCGGGCAAGGTCGCGATCATCGCGCCCGAACACTTCACCGATCACGCCGTCCAAGAAAACGTCTACGCGGGCACCGCGATGGCCCGGCGGGCCTCCTACATGTACGGCGCCGTGCTGGCGCGCGGGCCGCAGGGGCAGGTCGGGTGTGGGCTCGGGCAGGTCGGCTCGACCGGCGAGGTGGCCCTCATCGTCCCGACCGTCGACATCCGTGCGACCGGCGAGACGCACACCGTCGACGGTGTCGAGATCGAGTTCCAGATGGCGCCGGGTACCGAGGCCCCCGCCGAGATGCACTTCTACTTCCCCAGGTTCCGGGCGCTGTGCATGGCCGAGAACGCCACCCACAACCTGCACAATCTGCTGACCCTGCGCGGCGCGCTGGTGCGTGACCCGCACGGCTGGGCCGGCTACCTCACCGAGGCCATCGACACCTTCTCTGAGCGCGCCGACGTCGTGTTCGCGTCCCACCACTGGCCGACCTGGGGCAAGGAGCAGATTGTCGAATTCCTCTCGCTGCAAAGGGATCTGTACTCCTATCTGCACGACCAGACATTGCGACAGTTGAACCAGGGCTTCACCGGCATCGAGATCGCGGAGACGTTCCAGATGCCGCCCGCACTCGACAAGGCGTGGCACACCCATGGCTACTACGGGTCGGTCAGCCACAACGTCAAGGCGGTCTATCAGCGCTACATGGGTTGGTTCGATGGCAACCCGGGGCGGCTGTGGGCGCATCCGCCGGAGGCGATCGGCCCGCGTTACGTGGAGGCGATGGGCGGGCTCGACCGCGTGGTCGAGATGGCGCAGCACGCATTCGACGACGGCGACTTTCGCTGGGCGGCAACACTTCTAGATCACGCGATCTTCACCGATGAGGGCCATGCCGACGCCAGGGCCCTGTATGCCGCAACCCTCGAGCAACTGGCCTACGGGGCGGAGAACGCCGTGTGGCGCAACTTCTTCCTGTCCGGTGCGACCGAACTGCGGGAAGGGAACTTCGGGACCCCGACGCAAACCGCATCGCCGTCGATCATGGGTCAGCTGACCCCCGAGCAGATGTTCGACACGTTCGCCATCAGCATCAACGGTCCCAGGGCGTGGGACCTCGACCTGGCGATCGACATCACGTTCACCGACATCGCGAGCAACTACCGGCTCGCCCTTCGCAACGGGGTGCTCGTGCATCGCAAGGTGGCGCCCGACCCGGCGACCGCGACGGCGACCGTCACGCTCACCAACAAGATGCGGCTTCTGATGTTCGCCGCGGGTGACAGTTCGTCACCGGGGTTGGACATCAGCGGGGACGCTGGTGCAATGGCAACGCTGATCGGCGTGCTCGACCGTCCCAACCCGGGCTTCAACATCGTCACCCCCTAGCGCCAGGAGTGGCGGATCACCCGATGGATGAAGCCGAGCTTTTCGGCAACGGCAGGCGGGATGTCGAACGGATACAAGGGATTCTTGCCCATCGCCGTGTTCACGCGATTGAAGAACAGCGCCATCCAGTGCCAGTCGAACAGCAGTCGCTCGACGGGCACGTCGGCGTACGAATCGAGCGGAACGATGTCCCGCGGCGCTAGGCGAAGTCGTTGCACACCGGACAAGCGAATGCGCGCACAGGCCATATGGTGTCACGCATGCAGCTGCTGGTGATCAGACATGCGCTCCCGTTGCGCAGTGAGCCCGGTCAGGGTTCGGACCCCAACCTGTCGGAGGAAGGCATCGAGCAGGCCAAGCGACTCCCCGATGCGTTGGCCCGGTTCCCCATCACGCGGCTGGTCAGCAGCCCCCAGCGGCGCGCGCTGCAGACGGCGCAGCCGGTAGCCGACGTGCTCGGGATGACGGTGGACACCGACGAACGGCTGGCCGAGTACGACTACGGCCTTTCGCACTACACCCCGATCGAGGAGGCCTCGCAAGAGGATCTGCAACGGCTCATCGACGGGCACCTGCCCGGCGGGGTCGACGAGGAGGCGTTCATCGCCAGGGTCAACGCCGGGGCAGCGGACATCGTCGCCGCTGCCGCTCACGAGGACACCGTCGCCCTGTTCAGCCACGGCGGCGTGATCAACGCGCTGGTGCACACCATCATGAAGACGCCGCGGCTGCTGTGTGTCCAGGTCGATTACGCAGGCGTCACCCGACTGCTGTCGTCCCGCGCCGGAAACCTTGGCGTCGCATCGATCAACGGGACCGAACACGTATGGGATCTGCTGCCCAGAAATCAGCGATGGTAGACAAGTCGGGTGACTTCCTCCCGGCCCGACTCTTCTGGGCTCGACGGCCTGGATCTGGGTGCCCTCGACAAGCATCTGCAATCGATTGGTCTACCGCGTTCAGGTGAGCTTCGCGCGGAGCTCATTTCTGGGGGCCGGTCCAACCTGACGTTCCTGGTGTTCGACGACGCGTCCAAGTGGGTGCTGCGACGACCGCCGCTGCACGGACTGACCCCGTCGGCCCACGACATGGCCCGCGAATACAAGGTGGTGGCGGCGCTGGCGGACACCCCGGTACCCGTCGCACACGCCGTGACGATGCGCAACGACGACTCGGTGCTCGGGGCGCCGTTCCAGATGGTCGACTTCGTGCCTGGCCGGATCGTGCGGCACACCGCGGAGCTCGAGGCGCTCGGTGACCAGGCCACCATCGAGGCGTGCGTCGATGCCCTCATCAAGGTGCTGGCCGACCTGCACGCGGTCGACCCGGAGGCCGTCGGCCTCGGCGACTTCGGCAAGCCAACGGGTTACCTCGAGCGACAGGTCCGGCGCTGGGGTGGGCAGTGGGATCTGGTGAAAACCGAGGACGACCCCCGCAACGCCGACGTGAAGCTGTTGCACGCCAAGCTCGGTGACGGCATTCCCGCGCAGAGCCGCAGTGCGATCGTGCACGGCGACTACCGCATCGACAACACGATGCTCGACGCCATCGACGCCACCAAGGTGCGGGCGGTGCTGGATTGGGAGATGTCGACGCTGGGTGATCCGCTCAGCGATGCGGCGTTGATGTGCGTGTACCGCCATCCGATGTTCGACATGGTGCATGCGGACGCCGCGTGGTCGTCGCCGCAGATCCCGTCGGCCGACGAACTGGCGCAGAAGTATTCACTCGCGGCGGACCTGCCGTTGGCGCACTGGGAGTTCTACATGGCGCTGGCGTACTTCAAGCTGGCCATCATCGCCGCGGGCATCCAGTTCCGCGACCGGATGGGCAGCGGAGCCGCGGGCGGCGATCATGAGCTGGGTACCGAGTACGGCGACAAGGTCGGGGAGGCCGTCGCTCCGCTCATCTCGATGGGGCTGACCGAGCTGTCGTAACCCAAGACGAGCGGATTGGTCCGCCGCATGGTGGGGTACAGGGAAGCGCACTCCCCGCACCTTCGCGGGATCTCAGCTTTGGAAAGGCGTTCGTATGTCGTCGTGGCCGGACAGTGGGCTCAAGCGTGAAGTCGGCGCGCAGCTCGACGTGTGGATCGACGCACCCACGACGCTCGAGTTTCAGATCGCCGTCGCCCCGCAGCCCGGGGCTACCGTAACCGAACAGATCTCGTTCAAGTTGGACGGCAAGGAGATTGAGGCCGCCGAGCTCATCGGTGACCACGGCAACCGGATTCACAAATTGGACGTGGATGGAGGCAGTCTGTGGGTCAACTACTTCGCCACCGTCGTCGGTCAGGCGGATCCGGCGCCCTTCGAAGAAATCGATCTGACGACGTATCTGCGGCCGAGTCGGTACGCCGAAGCCGACAAGTTCTTCGGCTTCGCTGCCACTGAATTCGGCGATTTCAGCGATCCCGCGGACCTGCTGGAAAAGGTGTCGTCGTGGGTGGGGTCCCGGTTGTTCTACGTGCCCGGCTCGTCGGACCCGATCGACGGCGCCGTGGACACGCTGCTGGCGGGTCGTGGAGTGTGCCGGGACTACGCGCACCTCGTCGTCGCACTGCTGCGTGCGGTCAACGTGCCTGCCCGCTTGGTTGCGGTGTACGCGCCGGGCTGTCAGCCGATGGACTTCCACGCGGTCGCCGAGGCCTACGTGAACGGGCAGTGGCACGTGGTCGACGCGACGTGTCTCGCACCGCGTCAGACGCTGGTTCGAATCAGCACCGGACGCGATGCGGCAGACACGGCCTTCCTGGACAACCACCGCGGCAGCATCACGCTCAACTCGAGCGTGGTGTCGGCATGGGTCGAAGGTCCCCTGCCGTACGACTCCATCGACGAACTGGTGTCCATCCGGTGAGCCAGGCAGGTTAGAGCCCGGCCTTCAGGTTCTTCTTTGCCGCCCGGCGCAGCTGAATGATGCGCGCCGTTCCGACGAGGAACGTCAACAAGCCACCGGCCACGGCAGCTAGCAGGAGTGCGATTCCGACCGGAAGCTGCCCCGCCCAGCCGAACAGGTGAACGGTCGTCGTGTCCCCGTTCTGGACGATGAACACCAGCAACAGGACGAGCAACAGGAACCCGATGGCGAGCGCGGACCACAGCGCGCCGGCTCTGGTGAACTTGCTGGCCTCGTTGGGCGGGATGACGGGCTTGGCCTTCACGGCCGGCGATTGGTCCGGCGATTCGGATCGAAGCGGCTCGGGCTGGAACGAGTGCGGTCGCAGCGGTTCGAGGTTCGACTCCGGGATTACTGGCGGTTCGCTGCTGCTACTCATGCCCCCATCTTGCCCCTTGCGGGCCGGATCGAAACCCAAACCAGGGCACGAGCCCGCATCGGCGGCTAGGGTCGGGACAGCTTGGTGACGCCGAAGGGACGCATCCATGAACCCGACGCGACGAACTGCGTACTGCCGTGGATTGGCGCTGCTGACGGCGTTACTCGCGTTCCTCGCCACGGCTTGCGGTAGTGCCAACCCGCTCGGCGGCGGCGCCGTCTCCGGTGATCTGAAGTCGATCAAGGTGGGCTCGGCCGACTTCCCGGAGTCCAAGATCATCGCCGAGATCTACGCACAAGTGTTGGAGGCCAACGGCTTCACGGTGGGCAGGCAGTTCGGCATCGGCAGTCGCGAGACTTACGTGCCTGCCGTCAAGGACCACTCCATCGACCTGATCCCCGAATACACCGGAAACCTGTTGCAGTACTTCGACAAGCAGACCACGGCCACCGATCCCGACTCGGTGTTGTTGGCGCTGTACCGCGCGCTGCCCGGCGACCTTTCGATCATGACGCCATCCCCCGCCAACGACCAGGACAGCGTGGCCGTCACTTCCGAGACGGCCGCGAAGTGGAATCTCAAGACAATCGGCGACCTCGCCAAGCACTCGCCCGAGGTGAAGTTCGGCGGCCCTTCGGAGTTCCAGAACCGGACCGAGGGCCTGCCTGGGCTGAAGAAGAACTACGGCCTCGACATCGCACCCGCCAACTTCGTCTCCATCAGTGACGGCGGCGGCCCGGCGACCGTGCGGGCGCTCGTCGACGGCACGGTGACGGCCGCCGACATCTTCAGCACGTCTCCGGCCATCCCGCAGAACAAACTCGTCATGCTCGAGGATCCGAAGAACAACTTCCTGGCGGCCAACGTCGTGCCGCTGGTGTCCTCGCAGAAGATGTCGGACCAACTCAAGACGGTGCTCGACGCCGTCTCGGCCAAGCTCACCACCGAAGCGCTCATCGAGATGAACACCGAGACCTCTGGCAACTCAGGCATCGACCCTGATCAGGCGGCGGAGAAATGGGTAAAGGCCAACGGGTTCGACAAACCGGTCCAGAAATGAGGCGGGGCACATGATCTCGTTTGACGGCGTGACCAAGAAGTACCCGGATGGCACCGTCGCCGTCGACGAACTCAGCCTGGACGTGCCCGACGGCACCCTTGCGGTGTTCGTCGGCCCGTCTGGCTGCGGCAAGACGACGTCGATGCGGATGATCAACCGGATGATCGACCCGACGTCGGGCACGCTGACCGTCGACGGCAAGGACGTCACCAAGGTCGACCCGGTCAAGCTGCGGCTCGGCATCGGCTACGTCATCCAGAGCGCTGGGTTGATGCCGCACCTGCGGGTGGTCGACAACGTCGCCACCGTGCCGGTGCTGAAGGGCGAATCCCGCCGCTCGGCCCGCAAGGCCGCGCTCGGGGTGCTGGAACGCGTGGGCCTCGATCCCAAGCTGGCCGACCGCTATCCGGGGCAGCTGTCGGGTGGCCAGCAGCAGCGCGTCGGCGTGGCCCGGGCGCTGGCCGCAGACCCCCCGATCCTGTTGATGGACGAGCCTTTCAGCGCCGTCGATCCCGTGGTGCGCGAGGAGTTGCAGGCCGAGATCCTGCGCCTACAAAGTGAATTGCGCAAGACCATCGTGTTCGTCACCCACGACATCGACGAGGCCATCAAGCTCGGCGACAAGGTCGCGGTGTTCGGCCGCGGCGGCGTACTCGAGCAGTACGACCAACCACGGCGTCTGTTGTCCAACCCGGCCAACGACTTCGTCTCGGGCTTCATCGGCGCCGATCGCGGTTATCGCGCACTGCAGTTCACCAAGGCCACCGGGTTGCCGCTTCACGACATCCGGACCGTGCAGGAGCAGGACCTCGACGCACTGGACCTCGGTGCGGGCGAATGGGTGCTCGTCACCAAGCCGGACGGCTCGCCCTTCGCGTGGATCGACCGCGCGGGGATAGCCGTGCACCGCGACGGAAAGTCGTTGTACGACAGCACTATTGCCGGCGGGTCACTCTTCCACCCCGATGGGACGCTGCGTCTGGCCTTGGATGCCGCGCTGTCCTCGCCTGCAGGTCTCGGGGTGGCCGTCGACGCCGACAGACAGGTGCTCGGCGGCGTCAAGGCCGACGACGTGCTTCACGCGTTGAAGGAGCTCCCACGCGACCCATGGGGAGCTGAGGGGTCGGCGGGGCAGTGAAGTACCTCTTCACCCACCTCGAACAGGCCTGGGAGCTCTCGCTGGTCCACCTGTACCTGTCGTTGTTGCCATTGGTTCTGGGGCTGTTGATCGCCGTGCCGCTTGGCGGCCTGGTACATCGAACGAGCCTGCTGCGCAGGCTGACCACCGTCACGGCCAGCATCATCTTCACCATTCCGTCGCTGGCGCTGTTCGTCGTGCTCCCGCTGATCATCCCGACGTCCATCCTGTCGCCGGCGAACGTCATCGTCGCACTGACCCTGTACACGGTGGCGCTGTTGGTGCGGGCCGTCCCGGAGGCGCTCGACGCCGTTTCCCCTGCGGTGCTCGATGCCGCCACGGCAGTTGGCTACAAGCCGCTCACTCGAATCTTGAAAGTCGAACTGCCGCTGGCGGTTCCGGTGCTCGTCGCCAGTCTGCGCGTCGTCGCCGTCACCAACATCTCGATGGTGTCGGTCGGCTCGGTGATCGGCATCGGCGGGCTCGGCACGTGGTTCACCGATGGGTACCAGTCCGACAAGAGCGACCAGATCATCGCGGGCATCGTCGCGATCTTCATCCTCGCGATCGTCGTCGACACGGTGATCATGTTCGCGGGCAAGGCGGCCACACCGTGGACCAGGGCCGGCCAAGTGAGCAAGCGGACGGCGGCTGGGGCGAGCGAAGCGACGGGGACGGCGGCTGGGGCGAGCGAAGCGACGGGGAATGCGGCTGGGGCGAGCGAAGCGACGGGGAATGCCAGGGCGGCCGTGCAATGAACTTCCTGCAGCAGGCGCTGTCGTACATCTTCACCGCGGCCAACTGGGGTGGCCCGGCAGGCTTGACCGCGCGCATCCTCGAGCATCTGCAGTACACCGTCGTCGCGGTGATCTTCTCCGCGCTCATCGCCATCCCCATCGGGATGCTCATCGGGCACACGGGCAAGGGCACGTTCCTCGTCGTCACCGGAGTGAACGCCCTGCGCGCGCTGCCGACGCTCGGGGTGCTGTTGCTCGGGGTGCTGCTGTGGGGCCTGGGGTTGGTGCCGCCGACCATCGCACTGATGCTGCTGGGCATTCCGCCGTTGCTGGCGGGCACGTACTCGGGCATCGCGAACGTCGACCGCAATGTCGTGGACGCGGCCAGATCGATGGGCATGACCGAGGCCCGCATATTGCTGCGCGTCGAGGTGCCCAACGCGCTGCCGCTCATCACGAGCGGACTGCGCACGGCGACGCTGCAAATCGTCGCGACCGCCACCGTCGCTGCGTACGCCAGCCTCGGTGGCCTCGGTCGCTATCTCATCGATGGCATCAAGGTGCGCGAGTTCTACCTCGCATTGGTCGGCGCGCTCATGGTGACGGCGCTCGCGCTGATCCTCGATTCGATCCTGGCGCTCGCCGTCTGGTTGTCCGAGCCGGGTGCCGACAGATTCCGGCGGATGCCGCAGCCGCTCCTCGGCGACGAGGTTGCGTTGGAGTCGGCGGCTGCGTCTCGATCTGACGGCTCTTCCCAAGGCGGCTACGAAGCGAGGGGTCCGTCGCCTACGGTAGGTGAGTGAGTGCAGCCCAATCCGCTCCGAGCGAATCCGCATGGCCCGCGATCCTGACGTGGCGCGCGCACGACGTCCCGCGGATGGAATCCGTCCGCGTGCAGTTGACGGGTAACCGCGTCAAGGCCTATGGACGGATCGTCGCCGCCGCCACCCCTTCGCACCCCGCGTTCAGTGCGTCCTACGACCTCGTCACCGACGACAGCGGCGCCACCAAGCGCCTGTCGCTGACCGTGACGCTGGCCGAGCGGGAACGTCAACTGTCGATCGCCAGGGACGAAGAGAACATGTGGCTGGTGCAGGATCACTCGAACCAGTCCAAGCGGGCGGCGTATGACGGCGCGCTGGACGTCGACGTGGTCTTCAGCCCGTTCTTCAACGCGTTGCCCATCCGCCGTACCGGCCTGTATCAGCGGTCTGAGTCGGTCTCGGTGGCCGTGGTCTACGTGACCTTGCCGGACCTGTCGGTCGATGCCGCGACGATCAGTTACAGCAGCACGGGTGCGGCCGGGATCAAGCTGAAGTCCCCGGTGGCGGACACCGTCATCACTGTCGACGACGCGGGTTTCCCGCTCGACTACCCAGGACTGGCAACGCGGATCTGATCACGCCGCCCGCGCGGCCTTCCGCGGCGAGTTCGGTGCGCCAGTCGTCGGCGCCGATGGTGGTGGTCAAGATCTGCGGCCGGGCAAAGCTGTCGTAGCTCATCCGCGCGGCGTGGCCGCTATCGACGAGGTCGGCCACCGATCCGGTTGAGGCCAGTCCGTCCCGGGCCTGCACCAACAGGTCGATCGCGCGATCCAGCGCCATTTGAAGTGGTTCGGAATTCGCCTCGCACATGGCGCGCACCAGATCGGGTGCGGTGGCGGCGACGCGCGTGCCGTCGCGGAACGAGCCTGCGGCCAGTGCGAACGCGAGCGGGACGTCGGCCGCGGTCGCCGAGAGCGCCTCGGCGAGCAGGTGGGGGAGGTGCGAGATGGCTGCCGCAGCGGCGTCGTGCTCGTCGGAGCGGGCGGGTACGACGACCGCCCGACAGTCCAGCGCAAGGTGCATGACCTCGGCCCACACGCTCGGGTCGACGTGGTCGTCGACGCTGATCACCCACGGCGCGCCAACGAACAGATGCGGGCTGCCTGCCGCCCAGCCCGAGCGAGCGGTACCGGCCATCGGATGTCCGCCGACGAACCGCTCGAGCAAGCCGTGGTCCCGGACCAACTGCAGCACTGCACCTTTCACGCTCACGACGTCGGTGAGTGGGCAGCTCGGAGCGGCGCTGCGGATGTGTTGCAGCAGGATCGGCAGGGCGGGCACCGGTACGGCGAGCACGATGAGCGCCTGCGCGGCAGCGGCGCGGGCCAGCACGACGTTGATGTCGTCCGTCGCGTCGAATCCGTCGAATCGGGCGGCTTCGACTCCGTCGATCGACCTGTTGTACCCGAAGACCTCCCGGCCTGAGTGCTTCAGCGCGCGCATCACCGACCCGCCGATCAAGCCCAAACCCAGCACACACACCGGCATCTTCACGCTCCAAGGTTGGCACATCCCGCGCACTACACCTGCGTCGGGCTTGGACCCGAATTCTGGTCAAAGCCCTGGGGTGGGGCTAGCGTTACGTACATGGGAGCACAGCGTGCGCAGGCGAAGAATCAGGCCGCGGAACTCCCCGACGGCTTCGGCGTCGCCGTCGTAAGGGAAGACGGGAAGTGGCGTTGCTCGCCACTGCGCCAGGCCGCGTTGAGTAGTCTCGCAGCCGCTGAGACGGAGTTGCGGGAATTGCGCAGCGCCGGCGCGGTTTTCGGATTGTTGGACGTCGACGACGAGTTCTTCGTGATCGTGCGGCCCGCGCCTGCTGGGGCCCGGCTGTTCTTGTCCGACGCGACGGCGGCGCTGGACTACGACATCGCGAAAGAGGTGCTCGAAAAACTCGACGCCGACGTCGATCTGGCGGAACTCGAGGACGACGACCCCTTCGAAGAGGGCGACCTTGGCGTGCTGTCCGATATCGGGTTGCCGGAGGGCGTGTTGGGCGTCATCCTCGCCGACGACGAGTACGCCGACGAACAGTTGGCCCGGATCGCCCAGGAGATGGGCTTCGGTGACGAGATGTCGGCGGTGCTGGACAAACTCGATCGGTGACCGACGAGGAGCTCATCCGCCGTGCACTCGAGGCGGCCGCGGCTGCCGATCCGCGTGACGTGCCCATCGGCGCCGTCGTATTCGCCGCCGACGGCACCGAGCTGGCCCGCGCCGCGAACGCCCGGGAGGAGCTCGGGGATCCCACAGCACACGCCGAGATCCTGGCGTTGCGCGCAGCCGCCCAGGTCGTCGGCGACGGGTGGCGGCTCGAGGGCGCGACGCTGGCGGTGACCGTCGAACCGTGCACGATGTGCGCCGGCGCGCTGGTGATGGCGCGGGTGGCCCGGCTGGTGTTCGGTGCGTGGGAGCCCAAGACCGGAGCCGTCGGCTCGCTGTGGGACGTGGTTCGGGACCGGCGGCTCACCCACCGGCCAGAGGTACGGGGTGGGGTGTTGGCTGACGACTGCGCTAGGCCGCTGGAGGAGTTCTTCGTTCGGCAACGGTGAGCACGGTGCCGACGCGGCGATTATGGGCTGTGGGCCGACCCCCGGTAAGCTGCCCCGCGGTGGCGTGTCCGAGCGGCCTAAGGAGCACGCCTCGAAAGCGTGTGACGGGTAACCCCCGTCCGAGGGTTCAAATCCCTCCGCCACCGCCATGGCTCCCCACCGGTCTAAGCTGGTGGGGAGCTTTTTTCATGCCAGGTGTACGGCCGCGGGCA
>JAOPVI010000017.1 GCA_025966225.1 Mycobacterium sp.
CTTCCTGCACAGGATGGCCAGCGTGCTGTTCCTATTGTTCGGATTGTGGCTACTCCTCGACACCGCATTGGGTTGGAGCTGGGTCGCCGTGGGTGCCACGGGCACGGTCGCCGCGGCGGCGATCGGCTTCGCGGTTGTCGGAATCCTCAAGCCCCGCCGCGCAGGCCGCGGAGGAGTCGAGGTACGCGAATCATCGCCAGAATCCCCATCGGACCACGCTGGCTACCGTCAGTCGAGGGGCTGAACTCGACCCAGCGAAATCCGCGCTGCCCACGGACATGCGGGAAGACCCGTTCCACAGCTACGCGAGCTCGAGCTGGTTGCCTTTTCAGGCAAATGACGGAATGCGTTGTTGCTGACGGCTGGTGGATTGCCGAGAGTGGACGATGAGTCCCCTGTGCTCAAACGTCCCGGTACCGGCGGCGCGGGCAAAACTACCCGAGCGTTAGTATTTGCTTCGCGGGGGCGCGGACGGCTGCACCCGGCGTGTGGATAAAGCCCTGCTAGATGGCATCGCAAACGGCAGGACGAACGGGTCGACTAGACTTTTCGGTGGTTTGCACTTGGCCTTCAGCACATCACTCGCTACGATGGTCAGCAAATAGGCCGACAACGATGACCGCTCGTAACGCTAAGTGGAGGAAAATTCGATGAGCATGACATTCGCCGCACGGTTGAACCGTCTGTTCGACACCGTCTACCCGCCAGGACGCGGCCCCCACACCTCAGCTGAAGTCATCGCGGCCCTCAAGGCGGAGGGTGTCACCATGTCGGCTCCGTACCTTTCCCAGCTGCGTTCGGGCAATCGGACCAACCCGTCAGTCGCGACTATGGCAGCCCTCGCCAATTTCTTCCGTATCAAGGGTGCTTACTTCACCGATGACGAGTACTACGAGAAGCTCGACAAGGAGCTGACGTGGCTGGCCAACATGCGTGACGAGGGCATCCGTCGTATTGCGGCACGCACCGTCGGACTGTCCCCCGAGGCCCAGCAGGACCTGGTCTCCAAGGCCGACGAGCTGCGCCGCCAGGAACACCTCGACGATTAGCCCGCTGGCGAATCACAGCGCCACCCGGCGAATCAATGCAGTGCTGCGCTCAGCCCACCGCAACATCGGCGCCACTGTCGAGCGTCCGATATTGATCGGCAATGGCAAGGATCCATTCGCGGTCGGAGTACGCCGCGGGTTGACGTAGCCAATCCGGCCCGGGGAACTCGATGTTTGCCGAGTCTCCATCTGCGTCACGACCTGCGTGAATCCACCGCGCGATCCGCCGCGCCTGCTCTTCTGGCGACGTGCTCTTCAACTCGGGATCCGACACCCGCGCCGCACGTTCTACGTGGTCCCCGAGCGCACGAATGGCCTCGAGGTAGAGCGCATCGGAGATCAGCGACATCTGCTCCGCGACGCGGAAGAGCAGCGGCCCACGCGGTCGGACGCCGATCCCGACGTTGGGATGTCTCCGGTGAAGCTCGTCGAGCAGCGGCCGGATGATCCGCAGCTCGCGTCGGGCCCCGAACCAGTCCTCGACGCTCGGGAGCAGCGACCCGCTGGCCACCACCAGCATCGCGCACCCAAGCAGCGTCGCCGCGGAGCCAACCCCGACGAACTGGGTGTTACCCGCGGCGCGAAGCAGGAAGAACGCGCTGGCCAGCACGATGAGCACGATCCCAAGGGTGAACACGAACAAGGCGCGCCCGCGTCGGGTGCGATTCGAGTGGCGCACCCCCGCCCACGCAACGAGCGTCAGCGCGAAGAACACGTACAAAAGCGGCGGTAGCCACGACAACGCAGTCCCGCCCGGCCCCAGGTTGCGGCGTAGATACTCTTCCGGCGCCATCTCGGGCTGTTGGGGGCTGGTGAAGAACGCCAAGAGGGTCACCGCGGCGACGACGGCCGCGACGCCGTATTGCACCATCGCGATGCGTCGGATGGTCGTCTGCTTGCGGGCCGACGACGCCGAGATGATCATCACGCAGCTTCCGGCGGCGCACGTGATCAGCGCGACCTGGCTCAGCACGGTGGAGACGTTCGGCCACTTGAGCAGTGTGTCGAGCAGCAGCGTCAGCGGCTGCCAGTTCAGCGCGGCGACTATCCCAAGGCTGCCCAGCGCGACGATCATCGCGGAGCTCACCAGGGATTGCTTATTGACCAGTGCCCAGCCGATGCGAAGGCCGGTCGCCAGCCCCAAGAGGCCGGCAATCACCCAGATGATCAACCAAACGCCTCTCCGAGCCGGACCTGGACGATCGACGATCGGTCCGACGGCAATCGGCCCAGTCGATAGATCAGAAGCGCCGCGAAGTCCTCGGCCTCCTGCTCGGCCTCTTCCCCGCTGGGGCCCATGCACCCGGTGCGCTGATTCAGCATGTAACCGATGAGCTCGGAGCTCGCAAATTCAGTGATGTCGCGCGCCGCCTCGACGACAGAGATGCCCTCGTGTCCCAGCACCAGATGGCCGAGCTCGTGGGCGAGCGTGCGGTCACCGGCAGGCAGGCCCTCCTGTATCAGGAAGACGTCGCGGTCCACGTACTGGCGCCATTGACCACAGACCCCCGGCGGCAGTTCGGCCATCTTGAGGTCGATGGGCCGCCCACGATCGTCCGCGACGGCATCCACCAAGCGGGCAAGCGACACCTCACCGCTTCGCGGAGCAAGATCGAGCACGCCATTTACGGCGCGCGTAACCCGTCGACTGGCAGACATCCCCACCCCTCTCGATGACAATCCACTATGACCCCCCTGCCAACGTCCCAACCGCCCATTCCGGTCAACCCACGAAGCGTCCAGTTCCGCTGGCCCGAATCACGTGCCCGGCCCTCGCCTGTCGGTAGCCAAGGAGGCCACCCGCACCTGTGAGCGCCAGGATGCCGGTGAGCCCAGGTACCGCGACGGCCGCGACTTGGCCGAGCCCGGCCGCACGTAGGTATTCGCCGTATCCGACGCGATACGACGGCGAGTTTAGGGTTTCAGCGGGACTTGATGGCGCCTCTGCCTTGCCCGACTTGCCATTTGGAACCCGTGGCGCCTCCGGTGCGCCCGGCCTCGGTCCCAGTCCCGGACCTCCGGCACCACCTGCGCCACCTGCGCCCGCTCCTCCTGCGCCACCGGGAAGACCCACGGACGGGATCACGATGACCGGCAGCGTGAGCGGAGCGAACGGAAGGGCCGCCGCGCCGGTGGCAAGTCCGAGGGCCGCTTCGAGCGCAGGCTCGACCGGCACGCCTGGAACCGCAGGCAGTACCTCGGTTGGTAGCGGAGCAGGCAACCGCATCTCGGGCACGGTGGGTTGGCGAACGGGCGGCTGTGTGCCACCGCTGCCGCCACCACCACTACTGAGCGGCGGCGGCTTACCTGGGCGCGGGTCACCTGGACTGCCCGGGTCACCCGGATCAGGGCAGTCCGACCACCATGGGGGGCGAGGATCGTGGGGCCATCCTTGATGCTCGCCGTCCCCGCCGGGTCCCTGCCCCTCACCGGGTGGGTCGTCACCGTTGCCGGGACCGTCACCCCTGCCGGGCCAGTTGTACTCGCCGGGACCGTCGCCCCTGCCGGGTCCGTCGCCTCGTTCGGGTCGCCCCTCCTGGCCGGGCCCACCGGGGAGCTTCGTACCGTCGGTGCCGTCGGCGCCTTCCGAGCCTTTCGAGGGGTCCTGCTCCGTCGGCTGACCAGACGGATCCTTGGGATGCCGGTCAGTTGGGGCGTCCGGCCGGTGCGCGTCGATGGACCTACCGCCCGGCCCGGCCCTGCCGTCCCCTTCGCCCGCTCCTGGGTTGCCAGTTTGCGAGGTACCCTCGGAGGCATTGTTCGATTGTTTGCTGGGGGGTCCGTGGTCGGAGCCTGGCCCGCGCCCATCGGCGGACTGGCCGTTTCGTCCGTCACCGACCTGACTGCCAAGCTTCGAGGCGGTCCCCCACCTGCCATCGGGCTTGTCCTTGTCGGACTTCGACGGCTGCGGAGCGGAGTCCCCATGCTCGGTCTGGGGCCGTTGACCCGACGATGGCCCTGGTGAACCGGTCGGCGGGGAGCCCTTGGCGTCGTGACCCGGCGCCCCGTCCGGTTCGGCAAAGGCCAGTGCGAAGCTGGAACCGCCCACGAGCAGGCCAGAAGCCATGACAGCGGCGGCCGCGGCGATGCTCATTCTCGAAGCCACGTCGTCACCACCCCTTACGACATCGTCAGTTGGCGAAACCGACATCCCATCGATTGTCGCACAATCGGGACCACGTGTTTGCTGCGGTCAGGAATAACTCGATTCTGGCGGGGTCGGAACCAGCCTCCCGTTCGAACGGCGATAGTGTGAGCCCCACCAGCGGAGCCACGATCGCGAAATCGCAACGAGATGACCTGGAGGCGGCGGGGATGGGCCTGTTCACACGGCGCAAGAGCCGGGCAACTCGGCGGGCCGAGGCCCGCGCCATCAAGGCCAAGGCCAAGCTGGAGGCCAAGCTCGCCGCAAAGAACGAGACGCGTCGGATCAAGGCGGACGGCAGGCGTCAAACAGCGGCCATGAAGGCCGGGCTGAAAGCCCAGCGAACCAGCGACAAGGCCGCCCTGAAGGTTGCTGAAACGCAGTTGAAGGTGGTCAAGGAGGGTAAGCTCCTTTCCCCGACACGCATTCGCCGTGGACTGACCGTGTCACGGATCCTGGCCCCCGTCGTCGTACCGCTCGTCTACCGCGCAGCGATCACCGCGCGCGGACTCCTGGACCAGCGTCGCGCCGACCGGCTCGGCGTTCCGCTCACTCAGCTCGGGCAGTTCTCCGGCGACGGCGGAGCGCTTTCGGCCCGGATCAGTGGAGCCGAACGGTCGCTCCGCCAGGTCGCGGAGAAGAACCCGAAGGATGCCGAGACCAAGCAGTTCGTTTCGGCTGTCGCCAGTAGGCTCGCCGATTTGTCTGCGGCCGTGACAGCCGCGGAGAACATGCCGACGTCCCGGCGCCGGGCGGCCCACGAGGCGATCACCACCCAACTCGACGGCATCGACGCAGATCTCATGGCGCGGCTCGGCGTCGTCTGATCCGTTCGTGACACCCGACCCCACCCTCACGGCCCGCTGGCGCGGGCTGGCGACGGCGGCACTGACCGCCGCGCTCACCATCGCTGCTCACGCGGCGGCGGGCGGGACGACTCCCTCTGGTGCCGGGGTCGCACTGGTCGGCGTCATGTCGATCACGCTCGGCGCGCTCGCCACAGCGATCCGTTGGGCCGCCAGCTGGCCGGGACTGCTCGGGCTATTGGCGTCCGGGCAGGTTGTCGGCCACGTGCTGGTCGGCGCAAGCCATCAACATTCGGCGATGGCCGGCCACAGCACGGTCGCCATGACTGCCGCGCACGTGGCCGCGGTGTTCGTGGGCGCGGCGCTCATCGCCGCGGCGGGGCGGCTCGGGGCGGCGTTGTCCCATGCCGTGCGCTCGGCCATCGCGCCTCAACGCGTGCCCGTCGTATCCGCGCCCGCCAGGACATTCGACGGCGGCGACCAACCTCTGCGTTCGAGCCTGCTACTCGCAGCGTCGGTGTCACATCGGGGTCCGCCGGTCAGCCTCGCCAGCTGACCGACACACACCCCGACCCCCAGAGAGCCACAACATCATGAGTTCCACCCATCGGGCGCCCCGACGCGCCCTCTTCGCGGCTGGCGTCGCCGCTTCTGCGCTGTTGTTCGGTGCCGCCCCTGCGTGGGCGCACGTACACGTGCACGCCGACGACGCCGCGCCCGGCAGTACGTCGATACTGACGTTTCAGGTCCCCAATGAGTCCGAAACCGGCGCTCTGACAACACAGTTCAGCGTCGCACTGCCGAACGTCGCGTCGGCCATCACCGACCTGATGCCGGGATGGACCGCAAAGCTCGACAAGGACGTCGCGGCAGGCACGGTCCGATCGGTGACGTGGACCGCAGCACCAGCGGCAGGCATCCCGCCCGACCAGTTCGGCCTGTTCCGCATCTCAGTGAAGCTGCCCGATCAGAAATCGGTGATGCTGCCCGCGACCCAGACCTACTCGGACGGGACGGTCGTGAAGTGGGACGAGCCCGCCCTGCCGAACGGCGGTGAACCCGAACATCCGGCACCGGTACTCGAGCTGACCTCGGGCCCTGGCGAGGCGCCACCCGCGCACGACATGCCTCCGATGGCACCGGCCGCATCACCGGCCGCTGCCGCTGCGGAGCCTGCTCCTTCGTCATCGGACGACACCGCGCGCTGGCTGGCCGGCGCCGCGCTGATCGTTGCGGCGATCGGCGTGGTCGCCGCGCTGTTCAGGGGAAGGCGAACATGACCAGACGCCTGCTGGCGGGTGCTTTGGTGGCGGGCTTGCTTGGGCTGCTGGCACTCGCGGGCGCCGGGCCCGCGTCGGCGCACGCCGTCCGCGTCGCCACCGATCCCGCGTCGGACACGGCGCTGACCAAGGGCCCGGCGCGGGTGAGCGCGACGTTCAACGAGCAACTCCAGACGACGTTCGCCGCGATGACGGTGGTGGGTCCGGACGGCAACCTGTGGTCGAACGGTGCGGCGCCGCAGGTCCAAGGCGCGGTGGTGTCGGTGGACCTACGGCCGCTTGGCCCAGTCGGCGCCTACACCGTCAACTATCGGGTGACCTCGGCCGACGGGCACGTGGTGTCTGGGGCGTGGTCGTTTCGTCTGACGGAGGCCGGTACGGGTAGCCCCGGCCCGCCCGTCTCCGCGGGTAGTGCCGGCGACGGCGAACTGCCGATATGGCCGTTCGTCGCCGTGGCGTTCGTCATCGTCGGAGCAGGGGCGTGGTGGGCGGTCCGGCGGAGCACGTGACGCGATGGCGGACGGTGGCCGCGGCTGGAGTAGTCGTGGTCGCGACCGCCGTCGCCGCCTGGGCGCTGGCCTACCCTCAAACTCCGTTGGGCGCCAGCACGATTCGGGCCTGCGCGGACGTCGCGGCCGTGGTGACTCTCGGGCTGGCCTTGGTGCCGAGACTCGACGACGAGCGGTTCCGCGTCGAGTTGGCGGGCCGAGCTGCGCGCCCGCTCATCCTGAGTGCGGCGGTGTGGACGGTCGCCGAGCTGGTGCGGCTGCTCGTCACCGCGACGGAGGAGGCCGGCGTTCCGGTCCGCGCGCTGGGCGTGCGCACGGCGATCGAGTTCGCCACGAGTACGTCGGCAGGCCGATCCGGGCTGGTGTGCCTGACCGCGGCGGCCGTGTCCGTCGTCGCGGCGGCGCTCCCCCGCAACGCGGCGACGGGCGTCGCGACGGCCGGCCTCGCAGCGCTCGGGTTGATGGGCAGGACCCTGGTCGGCCACCTGTCCGCGAGCGTCGTCGGTGGGTTCGCCATTGCGCTACACGGACTTGCGGCGGCGGTGTGGTGCGGCGGGTTGGCGGCACTGGTGCTGACCGTCGAGCGACGCGGGCAGTGGGCGAGGGTGCTTCCACGGTTCTCGCAGCTCTCGCTGGCGTGCGTGGTCGTGCTGCTGGTGTGCGGTATCGCGGGCGCAATCGTCACACTGAGCTCCCCCGAAGCGCTGTACGCGACCGGCTACGGGCGTCTGCTGTTGGCGAAGATCCTCGTCACGGTCGTCTTGACGGCGCTCGCGTGGAGCAACCGCGCCCGCTGGCTCCCCGCCGCGCGCACACACCGCGCCACCGCCGAGGTGTCGCAACAGCGGTCGCGCATCGAGCTCGCATTGATGGGCGTTGCGCTGACATTTGCCGCCGCGCTAGCGGTCACGGGTTAGCGAGGGAGCCGAACTGGCATGATGGGGATCACTGCCAGCTTTCATCCCGATGGACGAGAACTGCGAAGGAGCAGCCACATGGCGGACGAGCAGGACCCACCGGTCTCGAAGCCCGAGCCGACGGACGGCCCACCCGCGCTGGAGCCGCCTGCCAAGAAGGCGCCCGCGAAGAAGGCCCCCGCCAAGAAGGCCGCGGCTAAGAAGATTCCCGCCAAGGCTGCAAAGAAGGCCGCGCCCGCCAAGGCCAACCCGGCCAAGAAGGCCCCCGCGAAGAAGGCGCCCCCCGCCAAGAAGGCTGCGGAACCAGCGCCGAAGTTGGCCAACACCAACGGCTCGTCGGCCGCCAGGGAGACCGCCGCACAAGCGAAGTCGACGGTCACCACCGCGGTCTCCCCGGCGCTCGTCCCGCAGCGAGGACCCGAGCGATCCAACATGCCGATCGCTGCGGCCATCGCGGCCGGGGTGCTCGCCATCCTGGTGGTGTTGTTGGCACGCCGGGGCTCCGCGGATCAGTGACCATCGAACCGCGCGCCACGGCCGACCTCGTCGACGACATCTATCCCGACGTCCGCAGCTGCGATCTGCAACTGCAGAACTACGGGGCGACGACGATGTTCGCCGGGCCCATCACCACGGTGCGCTGCTTCCAGGACAACGCGCTGCTGAAGTCCGTGCTGTCGGAACCGGGCCACGGCGGCGTACTGGTGGTCGACGGCGCAGGCTCAGTGCACACCGCGTTGGTCGGCGACGTCATCGCCGGACTGGGTGCCGAGCACGGCTGGGCGGGGATAGTCGTGCACGGGGCCGTGCGGGACGCGTCGACGCTGCGCACCATCGACATCGGCATCAAGGCGCTCGGCACCAACCCACGCAAGGGCACCAAGACCGGCGAAGGCGACCGCGACGTCGCGGTCACCTTCGGCGGTGTCACGTTTCTTCCCGGCGAGGTCGCGTACTGCGACGAGGACGGGATAGTGGTCGTCAGCGCGGGCTAAACGCCCACCGACGCACGGTGTTTGGTGAAGTGCAGCGACTCTTCGTCGACCTTGCCCTGGCGGATCAGGCGTAGATCGAGCAGGTAGTTCTGCTTGAGCCGCCACGGGGCCTTCGAACCGGATTTCGGCAGCAGGTCCATCGAGCGCTGGAAGTAGCCCGGGGTGAAGTCCATGAACGGCAGTTCGTCGACCGCATCGCCGGGATGTTCGGGCACCACGTTGTCGAAACCGTTGGCGTCCATATAGTTCAGTACGCGGCAGACGAATTCGGACACCAGGTCGGCCTTGAGCGTCCACGACGCGTTCGTGTACCCGAAGGTGATGGCGAAGTTGGGGATGCCGGAGAACATCAGGCCCTTGTAGGTCATCAGCGACGTGAGTTCAATCGTTTCACCGTTGCGGGTCGGCACCAGCCCACCGAGCAGCTGCATGTTGAGTCCCGTTGCGGTGACGATGATGTCGGCGTCGAGCTGCTCGCCGGACGTCAGCTTGATTCCAGTCTTCGTGAACCGCTCGATGTGGTCGGTGACGACGTCGGCCGAACCCTTGCGGATGGCCTTGAAGAGATCTCCGTTGGGGGCCAGGCAGAGTCGCTGGTCCCACGGGTTGTAGCTCGGGCCGAAGTGCTTCTCGACGTCGTACCCTTCGGGCAGTCGGTGCTTCGCCATGGTGAGCAGGGTCTTCCGCATGTACCGCGGGAACTTGCGGGCCAGTTGGTACTGGCCGGTGCTGAATGCGATTGCCTTCCAACGGTTGACGACGTGCGCGACTTTCTCCGGCAGGAATTTGTTGACCTGAACGGCGATGGGGTCGACGTCGGGCAGCGAGCCGATGTAGGTAGGCGAGCGCTGCAGCATGGTGACGTGGCCCGCGCCCGAGTTGATGAGCGCGGGGATCAGGGTCACCGCGGTGGCGCCGCTACCGATGACCACGATCTTCTTGCCCGCGTAGTCGAGGTCCTCGGGCCAGTGCTGGGGGTGCACGATGGTGCCTCCGAAGTCCTCGGAGCCCTCGAACTTCGGCGAGTAGCCCTCGTCGTAGTTGTAGTAGCCGCTGCACGCGAACAGGAACGAGCAGGTCAGCTTTTCTTGCTGGCCATCGCGGTCGACGGTGACGGTCCAGAGGTTGTCGGCGTCCGACCAATCGGCGGCGACGACCCGGTGGCCATACCGGATGTTCTCGTCGATGCCATTCTCGGCGGCCGCTTCCTTGACGTACTCGAGGATCGCGGGCCCCTCGGCGATGGACTTCGGGGACGTCCACGGCTTGAACCGGAATCCGAGCGTGAACATGTCGGAGTCCGAGCGAATGCCGGGGTACTTGAACAGGTCCCAGGTTCCGCCCATGTTGTCGCGGCGCTCGAGAACGGCGTACGTCTTCGTCGGGCAGCGGTCCTGCAGGTGCCAGGCGGCACTGATGCCGGAGATGCCTGCGCCGATGATGAGGACGTCGAGGTGTTCGGTCATGAGCACACGCTATCAACAGGGTGTTGAATAGGTCAACAGTGTGTTGAAAAACTCAACACCGAGTAAGGTACCAGGTGTGAGCACCACGAATCCTGCCCCCGCCGCACGCGGTCGTCGCTCCACGCGACCCTCTGGCGACGAGCGACAGGCCGCGATTCTGGGCACCGCCGTCCGCCTGCTCGCGGAGAAGAAGTTCAACGACATCTCCGTCGACGACCTGGCCAAGGGCGCAGGCCTGTCCCGCCCGACGTTCTACTTCTACTTCGCGTCGAAGGAGGCCGTGCTGCTGTCGCTGATGGATCCATTGATTCAGCAGGCGGACAGCGGGTTCGACGGCGCCATGGAGTCGCTGCCCAGCGACTCACGGCGCGCTCTCCGGGCGGGCATCACCACCTTCTTCGAGGCATTCGCGGCCCATCCGATCATGGCCAGGGCCGCCACCGATGCCCTTGCCACCAGCGCGGAACTGCGCACGTGGTGGGCCGGGTTCATGCAGGTGTGGATTCAGCAGACCGCCGCCCTGATCACCGCCGAGCGCGAGCGGGGTGCCGCGCCCGACACCGTCCCGGCACTGGAGCTCGCCACGGCGCTCAACTTGATGAACGAGCGGATGATCATGGCGACGCTGTCCGAGGAGGCGGGCGCGGTGGCCAGGGACCGGATCGTCGACACCCTCACTCACATCTGGCTGACCAGCATCTACGGCGAAGCCCGGTAGGCCGGCCAGCTCAGGACTAGCTTGCGTGGGCGCTCTCGTGCTTGGCGGCGTGCCTCGCTGGGCGGGCCGAAGTCCGGTCGGAGCGCTTGCTTCCCGACGTAGCGCTCGGCGCAGGCTCGTGGCGGATTGACTCGCCGGCGGGTGCCGTGACCCTCCGGTGTCTCCCGGAACCGTCCGCGTGCGGGAGCACCCTCAAGCCGGTCAACTTCCGCTCGTGTTCAGCATCGGCCTTGGGTGCGCTATCAACCTTGGCGGCAATCCTGGTGCCCGCGGGCGCGGGGCCGTCGACCGGCTCGACGGTCTGCTGCGGTGACGATGCAGTGCCGATGGCCTGCAGCACGTTGGCCAATGGCCGGGTGGCATCCGACAACGCTCCCGTCACGTCCTCCACTACCTGGCGCACCCCTTGGGCCCACGGTGAGGTGTCCACGGGAACGACCGGATGCTCGGTTACCGGGGTGACGGGTTCGGTGTCGGAGACGACCGGCTGGGGCAGCGTCGGGATGTAGGTTCCGCCGCCCAGGATCGCCAACGACTGCGCGAACGCCCCGGGCAGTGCGTCGCGGGCTTCTTGCACCTTCGCGTCTGGGGTGACCCAGCTGAATTCCTTGACCTGGCTGGGATCTGCGGTGCGGTCATATCCCATCTCGACGAACACCCGTAACACCGGATCGATGGCGTCGACGAAACGCTCTGCGCCGATCAGCGATGCCGGTATGCGAAGCGGTGCGAGCAGGGGCAGATACTG
>JAOPVI010000036.1 GCA_025966225.1 Mycobacterium sp.
CACCCGAGCTTGCCGTCACCGCGAAACAGAGCGTGCGGTTGGCGGTGGTCGCCGCGCTGCAGGAGCTCACCGCGCGTCAGCGAGCGGTACTGATCCTGCGTGACGTCGTGCAGTTCAGCGCGGCCGAGGTCGCCGAGCTACTCGAGACGACGCCGACCGCGGTGAACAGCGCATTGCAGCGGGCCCGAGCGCAACTCGCCGAGGTGGCCATCGACGAGGACGACGTGAGTGAACCCGACGACACGGAACGCGTTGCGCTGGTCGACAGGTACTGCCTGGCGTTCGAGCGCGCCGACGTCGCCGGCCTGATCGAGCTGCTGCATGCGGACGTTCGCCTCGAAATGCCGCCTTACGCACTGTGGTTCAGCGGTCGCGAGGCGGTCACCACGTTCTTGGCGACGCGCGCCTTCGCCCGCGCTGGCGACGTGTCGATGATCCCGACGTCAGCCAACGGCCAGCCTGCCGTCGCGAACTACCGACGCGACGACGACGGCGTGATGACCGCCCATGCGATACACGTGCTCGACACCGCGCCGCGTGACGGCGGCGGCGGCGCAGTCATCACCGGCCTGACCGTGTTCCTCGACCCGGCACTGTTCGGAGCCTTCGGGCTGCCCCATTCGACGCAAACCTGAATCGGGGTCACCCACCACGGGTGAAGACGTCGATGGGGCGGCCCGTCTGCAGCATGACCAGGGGGATGTGGCGCGTCGTCGACCGCTGGTAGACCAGATACGGCGGGTACAGATGCGTCATGTAGGCCCATACGTCGTGTCGTTCATCGCCCTCTGGCTCGCGCCACGTGGCCTCGAACGCTTGAGTGGCGATCTGTACGCCGATCGTCTCGCTCGCCACGATGTTCAGGTACCACAACGGATGAGTGTCGGCGCCGCCCTTCGACGCGACGACGACGATCTCGCCGCCGACGTTTCCGTAGATCAACGGCCTGATGTACGTCTTCCCCGACTTGCGTCCCACGCACTTGATCAGGCAATGCGTCGTCATCTCCCGGCCACCCGCTTCGCGGATGTCCATGATGTGGCCCTTGGTACCACCCGAGGCGAGGTATGTCTCGAGATGCTGGCTCACCCAATCGCCTCGGCCGGCTCGGATCGCGTCGGCCTCTGCGTCACCCATCGGTCATCCCTTCCCGCGTGGTCATTCGGCGGTGTGGGGCAGGGTTCGAATGGCGGTTCGGATGGCCAGGTAGATCACCGTCGAGGTAACGACGAAGACAGGCCAACCCATCGCGATTCGCGCCACTGCGAGCAACCCCGCTTGGTCGGTGTCGTACAGGTAGTACTGCACGAAGAACCGTGCCCAGGACACTAGCGCCATCATCGCGGTGACGAGGTCGAAGATCAGTCGGACCCGCCGATCTCGTCGCCACGAGTCGTCCCGGCCGGTCACCCACGCCCAGCCGACCCCGACGAGTGGCCTGCGAATCAGCACCGAAACGGTGAACACGATGGCCAACAGCAGGTACATCCAGATGCCGGGGAGATAGAAGTCCTTCACCTGCCCGGTGACGAAGGCCCAGCCCGCACCAAGCGCCACGCCACCGAACCCGAAGAGCGCGGGACGGATGGACTCCCGCCGCAACAGCTGCCAGAAGAGCACCAAGGCCGCCACGGCGAAGGCCGCGACGATCGCCGTCTCGAGGTCGAGCAACGCGGACGTCGCGGCGAAGACCGTGACCGGCACTGACGAATAGACCAGTCCGCTGACCCCACCTGCGCGCGCCAACAGCGCGGCGATGGGCGTGCGATCCTCCATCCCACCGAGCGTACTTGCGCTTTCGATACCCCTAGACTCCTCCGCGTGAGCGCCATCCCCGTCATCGCATTGACCGGGTACCTGGGCGCAGGCAAGACGAGTCTGCTCAACCACGTGCTTCGAGCGCCCGGCGCACGGATCGGTGTGGTCATCAACGACTTTGGCGACGTCAACGTCGATGCCGCGCTGGTGACCGGGCAGGTCGACGAACCCGTATCGATCGCTGGTGGCTGCGTCTGCTGCCTGCCCGACGACGGAGGGTTGGACGACGCGCTCGAAAAGCTGACGGACCCCCGGCTCGACTTGGACGCCATCATCGTCGAGGCGAGTGGCCTGGCCGACCCCGTCGCGGTGTCCCGGATGATCCGCTTCAGCGGAGTCGAGCGGGTCCGGCCGGGTGGCGTCGTCGACGTCATCGACGCCGTCACCCACTTCAGCGTCGTCGACCAAGGCGGGCTCCCGCTGGCACGGTACGGCGCGGCCTCGCTGGTCGTGGTCAACAAACTCGACCAGATCCCCGAGCACACCAGGGCCGCCGAGGTGGAGCGTATCGAAATGCGGGTGCGCGAACGCAATCCGCACGCGCACGTCGTCGGCGCGATCGGCGCGAGGATAGATCCGACGCTGTTGTACGACGTGTCCGAATCCGATGAGGGCCCAGGTCAACTGACTTTTCGGGCGCTGCTCCTCGACGCCGTGCCCGACGACGGTGCCGCCGCGCACGCCGATCATCACGACCACGTCCACGCCGCATCCGTCACCGTGACAGGCGCCGGTTGCATCGACCCCGGCGTGCTGCTCGACCTACTTGAAGCGCCCCCTGCGGGCGTGTACCGGCTCAAGGGCACCGTGGCCGTCCGCTATCGCGAACGCGACCGGAACTACGTCGTCAACCTGGTCGGCACGTCGATTCACGTCGCGACCGCACCACCGACGGCGCGCGCGAACTGCCTGGTCGCCATCGGCACTCACTTCGACGTCGACGACGTGCGGGCCCGCGTCGAGACCGCATTGCGCCCGCACGACGGCCCGGTCACCGCAGGCCTCCGACGTCTGCAGAGGTATCGACGGCTGAGCTTTTGACGCCGCGTCACACCCGTCGCAGCGTCAGCACCGTGACCTCGCTCGGCGCGAACACCCGGAAGGGCGGGCCCCAGAATCCGGTGCCCCTACTCGTATAGAGCTGCGTGCGCTCGCCGTGCCGGCTCAGTCCGTGCACGACCGGCTGATCGAGTCGGACCAGGAAGTTGAACGGCCAGATCTGCCCGCCGTGCGTATGCCCGGACACTTGCAGGTCCACGCCCGCCTTGACCGCCTGCGTGACCTGCTTGGGCTGGTGCGCGAGCAGCAGCACCGGTGCCTCTGGGAATGCGCCCGACAGGGCCGCAGCCAGGTTCGCTCCGTGTCCGACGTCGCCGGACCCCTTGGCGGTGGCGTCGTCGACACCCGCGACGATGAGCTTGTCGCCGCCGCGTTGGACGACGACGTGCCGGTTGTGAAGCGCTTCCCAGCCGATGCCTTCCATGTAGTCGAGCCACTCTTGCGCCTCGTAGATGTATTCGTGGTTGCCGGTGACGTAGACGCGGGCCAGTTTCGCCCGCACGGCGGCGAGCGGCATGGCCTGGACCTCGCGCACCGCAACGGTCCCGTCCGCGATGTCGCCGACGTGGCACACGATGTCGGCCTCGAGTTCGTTGACGCGATCCGTCACCGCTGCCGACCAACGGGTGCGGTCGATCGGGCCGTAGTGCGTGTCGGTGATCAGGGCAACGCGCAGGCCATCGAGTCCTTGGCCGAGTCGGGGAATGGTGACGTCGACGTGCCTGGTGCGCGGGACTCGCATCGCTTCGGCATAACCCCACACCAGCAGCACCACGACGACGGCGACGACCGCTGCTGCCACGATCCGAGCCCTGTCCGGATCCCCGAGCCCGAACACGAACAACGCCAGTCGGAGCAGCTGAGCGAGCACCGACCAGACGAACAGCACCCAGGTCGCACCGAGCAGGGCGTCACCGATGGCAGCGGCCCAGTCCAAGTGCCTGCGACCGTGCCCGAACATCATCATCGCGGGCAGCCCGACGAAGGCCGCCGCGAATGCCAACGTGCCGACGACCTCCACGGTCGGCGGCCACCGCGTGCCCGCCGACAGCAGCGTCCACCAGGGCACGCCAAGTAGGAGCAGCAGGATGACGAACACCGGAATCAGGCGCTGCCACCGGCGCCGCGAACGCGCGGGCGGGGCCGGTTCCAACTGAACGGACTGGGGGTCTGACATCGCGGAACGCCTCGATCCGGGTGAAAGGGATTACCGCGAGGGTACCTACCCGCGGGGCAGTCGCCGGATCAGCCGAAGGCGCGGTCGGCGCCGCGGTGCCACCCCAGGTTCCATCGGGCGGGGTGTCAGGTGGCACTCCACGCCGAAGTGATCGGAAGGAAAGACACGCGGATGAGCCGTCGATATCGGCTCGGTCCCCAGCAGCTCGATGCCCACCGCCGTCCATCGATCGCCCTTCAACAGCACCCGGTCGAACCGGACCTGCCTGTGTTTGTTCTTGCTGTCCAGCCGCATGAGGTTGATCGACGTGTCCTCGGTGAAGCCGTCGTCACGCGGACGCAGCGCGGGCCAGAGGTCGGTGTACGCGGCTTCGATTCGGTCGTTCTCGTCGTCGCGCATGTTGAAGTCGCCGAGCACGACGGCGCCATCCGTTCGGCGCAGCGTGCGGAACACCCTGCCCAGCTGCCGCGCCCGCAACCGCGAACTCGCCTTGCCGCTTTCAAGATGCAGCGCGGCGATCACCAGCGGGTTGCCGTTGACGGTGACTTCGGCGCCGAGCATCCCGCGCGCCATGCGGGTCGCCAGCGGCGTGTAAGTGACTCGATCGAGCGGGACGCGCGACAGCATAAGCAACCCATAGTTCCCGTATTCCGGTCCGGTGGCGGCGGCCCGAAGGTAGTGCTCGCGGATCCACGGCTGAGCCAGGAAGATCTTCAAGGCGGCTGGAGTGACTTCTTGAAACACCATGACATCAGGCATGTTTCGGGATAGCAACTCGCCGATCGCAAGGTAGCGCTGCGCTGCGAAATACTCGTCGAACCAGATGTTGAAGGTCGTAAGGGTCAGTTCCTCGCGATGGACCGCACCACCGCCGTCGACGTCGTTCCAGCGCTTCGTCGTCGCGTCGAAGACCCCGACCGGAATGGCGCGGCTACGGAATCTCATGCCGATCATCCGGGCACCTTGCGGAGCGGCCCGCGTCGAAACGAATTCATCGCACTCCAACGTAGCGGCACCCCTTCGAAGTCATCGGCGGGCGTCAGAAACCGTCCTGCAAGAACAATTCTCGATCGATTATGTGTTCCGGCCCACCAGGCATTATCGTTGCGCGCGGTTTGTCGTCGACTCAGGAAACCCATATGCCTACTCAGCCCGCCCCGTGGCGCGCGCCATCTGCTCATAGAAGGCGCATCACTCCGCGCATGAACCTTCCGATCGTCGGTCAGTGCTTCGACATCGAAATCACTCGCGAGCTGGACGGGTGGCTGATCGAGATCCCCGAGATCGGGGCCTCCACCCGCGCCAGGCGCAGGGCCACCGTCGAATTGGCGGCCCGCGAGTGCATCGCGAACAGGACGGGCATTCCCATCGGCTACGTCGCCATCTTCGTCACCCGTGAGCTCGGCTAGCTCCGACTAGTCGTCGCGTCGCGATGCCTGTCGACGAAGCCAATTCCCCAATGGCGTGATGAGCGGTTGGTCCACCGCTACCCTGCAGTCATTCATGTGACGAAGGGACGACGATGACGTCGCTGGCCGAACCGCGGGATCGAGTATTGGGATTGGCACGCGGAATGCGCGACCTGGTGCGGGCGCACGCCGCGGAGTCGGAAACTCTGCGCACGCTCGCACCTGCCGTCGTCGACGAGATGTGGGCCTCCGGCCTGATGACGTCGTTCAACCCAAAGGTCGCGGGTGGGTTCGAGCCGTCATTCGCCGAGATGATCGAGACCTGGATCGAAATGGCTTGGCAGGACGGCTCGTTCGGCTGGATTGGCATCGCCAACATGCCGTCGTCGTTTGCCGCGGCGGCTTACCTTCCCGACCAGGGTTTCGCAGAAGTGTTCACCGCCAACGACAATCGCGTCACCATGGGCGGTCAGTTCGCGCCCAACGGGCAGGGCGTGGTCGTCGACGGCGGCTACCGCCTGACCGGTGCGTGGAGCTTCGGCTCCGGCACCGGGCACTCCGAGTACGTCGCGGCCGGCTTCATCCCAATGGACGACGGTGAGCTCCGCTGGATCAGCGAGGGCATCCCCGAACTGATGGTGGCGCTCCTGCCGCGCGCCGAGATCGTCTTCACCGACGGCTGGAATGTTCAGGGCCTCAAGGGCACCGGATCCTACGACTACAACGTCGCGGACGTTTTCGTGCCCGAGTACCGCGCCTTCCGGTTGTTCACGCGCGAGCCCCTGCGGGGCGGCTCACCTGCCGGGCGGATGGGGATGATGCCCATCACAGCCGCGGGCCATGCGGCGTGGGCGCTCGGGGTGGCCAAGAGCATGCTCGACGACGTCGAGGAACTGGCAGCCACCAAGTACCGGATGAGTGACGTCGGCGAATCATTGGCCAGCCGTCCGACCTTCCAGAAGGGATTGGCCCATCACGTCGCCGCCTGGCGGGCCGCCCGATTGTTGGTGCTCGATGCCTTCACCACCGCCGAGGCCGCCGTCGCCGCAGGCGAGGAGCTGACTCCCACGCTGCGCGTGGACATGCGGGTCGCGGCGGTCTACGCCACTGACGTCGCCCGGGAGTGCGCGCAGTGGGCCCACCTAGTGGCGGGCACCACGGCGATCCGGGAGGGCAGCCGGTTGGAGCGCGCGTTCCGCGATGTCTACACCGGAACGCAGCACGCCTTCATCAGCGAGAAGGTGGCCATCGATTCTGCACAGGTCTGGCTCGGCGTCATCGAGGATCACTTCTCGCTCTAACCAAAGGTTCAGCCCGCAAAGTCTGGGCAGAGGTGGGTCGTCGCGGCGCTGACGAACAGCGTGCCCTGCCCGAAGCTGTACGCCTGCTCGACTGCAGTCATCTCGTCGAGCACCGTCACACCGTCCCTCAACTTCCCGCAGGTCTCATAGCCCGCGCCGATGTTCTGGTCGGGCGTGAACCCCGGTATGGCGGCGTTGTTGGTGTTGATTTCGTCGAGGAAGCTCTCCGGTGTCGCCGCGGCCGTTGGCGCGAATGCCACGGTGGCCGCAGCCACCGCGAGCGCCGCAGGTGCGAGCATCTTCAAACTCGATTTCATGGGTGGTCCTTCCGACGTGAACGGTGTCGATACGTATCCCGCACGTGCGCCGAAAGTTGTTCCGATCCTGACCCCGTTGTCCCCGGCTACCGTGCGACCAGCACAAACATCGTCACCCCGCGGTCCGATCTACGCGCCAAAACGGTCAATATTCGTACAGCGGGTCCGCAGCGTCTGCCTAGCGGCTTGACACCTACGCGGCCTGCCGCTCAGCTGGCCGGGGGTGCGCCGAGCGTGGTGTGCGACCAACCGTTATGCGTCTTTTATAACGGTGGTTACTATTGGAGTGGAACAGCCGGGTGTCCCACCCGGCGTCCTTCAGACGTGACGAGGTCGGCGGTGAACGGTTCAGCGCTCTTCATTACGGTCTTCCTCGCATGCCTGGTGGAGGCGGTCGAGGCACTGACCATCATCGTTGCCGCAGGTACCGCGCGCGATTGGCGATCGGCGGTCACGGGTGCAGTGTCCGGCCTAATGCTGTTGATCGTCGTGATCGTGGCGCTGGGGCCTGCGATCTCGGCTGTCCCACTGGATGCGTTACGCCTCTTCATCGGGGGACTGCTTCTGATCTTCGGCCTTCAGTGGCTGCGCAAGGCGATCTTGCGGGCAAGCGGCAACAAGGCCCTGCACGACGAGGCAGCGGCCTATCAGGCAACCCTCGCCGAGGCACATCGCGCTCCGGCGCAGCACGGAACCCTGGTGCGGGACTGGTACGCATTCACCCTGTCATTCAAGGGAGTCGTGCTCGAGGGCATCGAGGTCGCGTTCATCGCGCTGACGTTCGGCGCCAATCAGGGCAGCATTCCGCTGGCTGCGTTCGCCGCGACAGCAGCCGTGCTCGTGGTGACCGCAGTGGGCCTCGCCGTCCGAGCGCCGCTGACGCGAGTGCCGGAGAACACCATGAAGTTCGCGGTCGGGGTGATGCTCACCGCATTTGGCATCTACTGGGCCGCCGAAGGCGCCGGTGCGCACTGGCCTGGCGAGGATCTCGCGCTACTGGTGTTGATCCCCGCAGTTGGGCTCTATGCGTTGGCCTTGGTGGCGGTGTTCCGGCAGCGCACGCCCCAAGCCACCAATACCGTTACTGCCGAGGGAATTTGATGGTGCGTAGGCTTCGAGCATTCGGCATGTTCTGGTACGACTTCATCGTCGGCGACGACTGGCGAGTGGCGGTGTCCATTGCGGTCGCGCTCGCCGCAACCGTCGCGGTTGACCGATTGAGCGGCGCGCAGCCGTGGTCTTGGTGGCTCCTGGTCGCGGTCGTCGCCGCGGTACTGCCGTTGAGCATCCACCGGGCGACGCGCCGTGAGCGCGGCCCCGCTGATCAGCGCCCTTCATCCTCCTCGACGTAGACTCGGGCGGCGTACAACTCCAATGCCTCGCCGCAGGCATCCAGCGCCTGGCCGGCTTCGGAACGTCTGGGTGCGCCGTAGACGTCTCGAGCGCGGACCTTCCCGTACCAGGCGCGGAGCTTGACCAGCTCGACTTCGTTCTCCTCGAGCTCACCGTAAGTGAAATGGTTTGCCGCGTACTCCTTTTCGAGTCCGGCGTGGAAGTCGACACACTTGTCAAGGATCTCCTCGTATTCGCTGTCCCTGGCCGCCTCGAACAGCGCCACCACGTCCTGCCCACCGGCCACTGCCGAGCAGGACAGCAACACCGCTGAACCGTCCATCTCGAGAATCTCACGGCGCAATCGGCGAAGGGCACGCTCCGCGCCGTCACGCGCAGGCAGAGCCGCGGCCGAGTTCTGCAGGTAGACGGCCCCCAATGACTTCAAGCGTCGCCATACGGTGGCACGCAACCGCGTTGGCTCGGCGGGGACCCGGTACACCAGCAACAGCCACTTCTCGTCGACCTCGGAAGAGGGTCCATCCTCGGCGTCACCCTCGGTAGCGGTCATGGACTCAGTCTGCCCGAGCACTCGCTCAGTTCGTCGCGGCCAAGCGTCGCGGCCACCCCTCGTCGATTGCCGCCACGACGCACCTCAGCGTCCTCACAGTTGACCGCTGCGACCGTGTCGACATGCGGGGGTGCCGGTGCGCGGGCCGCGACCTCTGCATTCGACCCCCCCCAACACTGGCAACGCGAGTTCGACGAGCGGAGGATAAACCACGTGAAAGTCTTGATCGTGGAGGACGAACCGCGGTTCGCGGCGACCCTCACCATGGGGCTACGGGCCGAGGGCTTCGTGGTCGTGCACGCCGACAACGGCGTCGACGGCCTTTGGGAGGCGACGGAGCACGCATTCGACGTGATCGTTCTGGACATCATGTTGCCGGGTCTCAACGGCTACGAGGTGTTGCGCAAGCTGCGCGCTCGGGAAGTGTGGACGCCCGTCCTGATGCTGACCGCCAAGGACGGCGTCTACGACCAGACCGACGCGTTCGACTTGGGCGCCGACGACTACCTCTGCAAGCCCACTGCCTTCGTCGTGCTCCTGGCGCGCCTGCGGGCGCTAGTCCGCCGCGGTGCTCCTCAGCGTCCGGTCGTGCTGACTGCGGGCACCCTGACCCTCGATCCCTCGAGGCGCGTGGTGGAACGGGCTTCGACGCCCATCGAATTGACTCCCCGCGAATACGGCGTGCTCGAGTACCTGATGCGCCACAAGGACACCGTCGTCACGAAGACCGACATGCTGCAGCACGTATGGGACGCCCACTACGCCGGACCTGACAACGTCGTCGAAGTGTACGTTGGCTACGTTCGCCGGAAGATCGACGTTCCCTTCGGCACCAACACCATTCAGACGATTCGCGGTGCCGGCTACCGACTGGATTCCGGCGAGTACTCCCGCGGGAACTGAACCGTCACCAAAGCCCCACCGCCGGGACGGTCGTTGATCGTGACGTTACCACCATGTGCGGCAACGACTTCAGCCACGATGGCCAGGCCAAGTCCGGTGCCACCACCGCTGCGGGCGCGCTCGGAGTCGAGCCGCACGAACCTGCCGAACACTCGGTTCCGCTCAGCCTCGGGAATGCCAGGACCGTCGTCGCCCACCGCCAGCACGGCATTGGGCCCCTCGGGACGCACGCGAAGTTCGACTCGCGAACTGGCGTGCCGCACCGCATTCTCGAGCAGGTTACGCACGACTCGCGTGAGCCCGCCGGAGTCGCCGATCAGACGGGTCGGCACCAGGTCGGCGACGATCGTCACCGACGATTCCCGGCTCAATCGGCCCATCTCGTTGGAGGCGACGTCGTCGAGGTCGACGTCCTTTCGCCGCCAGGCGCGCCCGCCCTCGTCGGCGCGCGCCAACAGCAGCAGGTCTTCGACGAGCGCCTGCATGCGCTCCGCCTCGGGTCGCAATGTGGTTGCGGCGAGGTCGGAGTTGAGCAACTCCGGATACGCCGCTGCGACGTCGAGCGCCGAAACGATGGCGGCGACGGGGCTGCGCAGCTCGTGCGACGCGTCGCCGACGAACCGGCGTTGAGCCTCGTGGCCGGCCTCGATCCGGGCCAGCATCTCATTCATGGTGATCGCCAGCGCCGAGATCTCGTCGTGGTTGCTGGATACCGGAACGCGCTCTGCCAAGTCAGACGTGCTGATGTCGGCGACTCGTGTCCGGATCGCGTCGACCGATCGGAGTGACCGCCCGACCAACAGATAGGTGGCCACCGCCGCCACGGCGATGACGATCGGCGCAGTCCAGGCGAGTAGCACGATGACGGTCTTGACGGTCGATTCGACGGCTTCACTGCCCGCGCCGACGAGCACCGTGTACCGACCGCCCAGGCCGTCGACCGTCTGGGCGCTGATCCGCATGTCTCCGTCGGAAGAGGCGTGATCGGGGAGCCCGATCTCCAACGTCGGCCCAACGCTATTGGGCGGGATCAAGGGGGTATCGGGGGCCGACTGCGAGTGCTGGATCACCGCACCAGAGCGGTCGATCACCTGAACGGCGACGATCCGTTGATCGGTCGTGATCAGAGCGGCGTCCAGTTCGGTCGCCCTGTCGTACTGCAAGGCCGCCACCACGTCCCGCACCCGGCCAGCCGCGGCGTCGTCGACACCGGACAGCAGCGAGCGGTACAGGATGAACGCGAGACCGGCGCCCGCCACCAGCACAGCCACCAGCACCACCGACGCGGAGACGAACGCCGAGCGCGCGGAGATTCCCCAGTAGCGGGGCCGCCACCAGGTCCGGGGCTGGCTCACTCGCGGCAACAGTGCTCCCTCGGCAATGGACGTCCGTCGCGGTGCGACTGTGCGGATCATGCCACCCTGGTCACCACCGCTGCACCACCCAGCAGTAGTCCGCCGCCGATGCCAGTCAAGCAGTGCACGCCGAGATACAAACGGGTGAGCGCGACTGCCGCCGTCGCCACGAGGACAGTTGACGCCAACGCGACCCGGATGACGCGCCTGCGGCCGCGACCGACGACGAAGGCGACGAATCCGACGAGCACGGCCGCCGCGGAGAACGCCCAGCGGGAGCCGAGCTTGCTGAGCTCAACTGGGTTAGGCACTTGATCCACTCAGCGTCGTGAAGTAGAAGAAGTCGCGGATGTCGGGCTTGCCCAGGTCCCACCATCGTCGGCAGCAGGCGTTGCGGCTGCGGTTGGCTTGCGCCATCGCCTTGCTCGTGAACACGTGTTAAGCGTGGGCAACTCGCGCTGAGGTGACGCTGAGGATGGCTCTCAGCGATGTCTAAGCGGACGCAGTCCATAGTGCCAGTGTGTCGGTGAGGCTTTGATGTCCAAGAAGACAACGCGTTCGCGCAGAGCACGCCGGCGGCTGGGCTCGCCGTTCGGACGATCAGAACCACGAGGTGTCGACGAGTACGTGCTCGCTTGGGAGGACGCCTGCCTACCCGTTGAGTTGCCGTTCACCCCACCCCTGGTCGAACTCGGTTGGCCCGGGCCGTTCGAGTACCACTGGCAGCTGTTGACGCGCGCCTTCTCGCTGCCCGACCCCGCGGCCTTTCCTGCGATGACCACCTTCAGCGCCGAGGATGCCGCTGCGCTCAACCGGTACGCCACGGTGTGCGGTGAAGTCGCAGGATCCGCTGCGTTGCGGCATCGCGGCGGAACGGCAGTCAGCGCCATCGACGGGCATGTGACCTATGAACCCGTCCCAACGCGATCCGCGTTCGAAGGACTTGCGACACGCTTCCGACAACTCCACTTTGGCGAGGACGGGAGCCCTGGATTCGACTCCGTCGCTTCGATTCTGAATCGCCACGCCTTGTTGGCTGAAGACGCTCAGTGCGTGGAACGGATCGGCGTGCTCAGCCAGTGGAATCGGGCCAGAAACACCTTGCGGCATCGACCGCTCAAGAACGTCGTGGCGCGGTCGATGCTGCGGCAGCGTGGACACTTTCAGGACGAAGCAAACTACGAGGAAGTCCGGCCCGACGACGTCTTCGCCGCCTTCGAGTGCGGCAGGTTGATCGCCGTCGATGGGACACTGTCCCCGTACCAAGAGCATCTGTTCATGGTCAGTGCGCTAGGTCTGTGCCATCTGTACTTCGGCTACGCACTGCTGGTTCGGTCCGCACTCGGCGGCGACTGACGCTTCTCAGCGTGCGTTCAGCGTTCGGCACCTACTGTCCGCGCGACCCGTCGAACACACCAATGGAAGTAGGCCAGCCGACTGCGCCCGGGTCTCACCGGTGTCGTGCCGCCGTCGATCTTGATGTCGACGGCCAGGCGCGACCACCGGATTCTTTGCTGCTCGAATTTCTGCGACCATGAACACTGTTGTCCTGCAGTTCCATTGGTGTTCACCCGCGACCCAGTTTTCGTGCCGTTAGATGCCTGACGACAGGCGATCGGGAACGGATGGAGTTCAAGTGGTTACACGTGGAGTTGGGGTCGTGGCGACGGCGATCTGCATGTGCGTTGCGGCCGCCGGGTGTGCCGGCGGGGGAACCGGCAGCGGCGGCTCGGCAGATGCATCCGACAAGCACGTCGTCCTGATCTCGGTCGACGGAATGCACGCAACGGACCTCGCCGGGTTCGTCACCACACATCCGCAGTCCGCGTTGGCCAAGCTCGCCGGGCGCGCCGCCAACTTCACCGGCGCCCAGACGCCCGTGCCCTCCGACTCGTTCCCCGGGTTGCTTGCCCAGGTCACCGGCGGAACGCCGAAGACCACGGGTGTCTATTACGACGACAGCTATGCGCACGACCTCCTCGCGCCGGGCACGACGAGTTGCACCGGCGTGAAACCCGGTGCAGCGGTGAGCTTCACCGAGGAACTCGACAAGGACACCACCAAGATCGACGGCGGGCAAGGGCTCTCCAATTTGCCCGACGGGGTGTTGCAGATGACGGCAAATCCCACGGAGGTGATCGACCAGGCGAAGCTGCCCGTCGACCCGACGACGTGCAAAGCGCTGACACCCGGCGACTATCTGAAGGTCAACACCGTCTTCTCCGTCCTCCACGAGGCCGGCCGCGCGACGGCATGGAGCGACAAGCATCCCGCCTACGCCATCCTCAACGGCCCGGGCGCTACCACCATCGACGATTTGTTCACCCCCGAGGTCGACAGCAGCCCGGAAGGCACCAAGGACAGCGACACCTGGACGGACGACAACGCGCTCACGCAGCGCTACGACGCCTTCAAGGTCGACGCGGTAGTCAACGAGCTCGGCGGCAAGGATCATTCAGGCAGCCACCAGGGCAGTGTGCCCGCGCTTCTCGGAATGAACTTTCAGTCGGTCTCGACCGCCGAGAAGCTCGCGACCTCCGGTGGGCAGGCCGGCGGCTACGGGGCGGACGGCCAGACCCCCGGTCCCGTACTGGCATCCGCCCTCACGTTCGTCGATCAGCAGGTCGGCCGCATCGTCGACGCCATCGGCAAGGCGGGCCTCGCCGATGCCACCACCGTCATCCTGTCGGCCAAGCACGGCCAGTCCCCCATGAACCCGCAGACCCTCACCAGGATCGATGACGGCGCCATCGTCGACGGCATCAACGCCGAATGGGCCAAGGGACACCCAGAGACTCCGACCCTGATCGTCCACTCGGTCAACGACGACGCCATGATCATGTGGCTCGCCGACCGCTCTCCCGAGGCCGCGAAGTTCGTCGCCGACCGATTGTCCGCGGCCCGCGGCGACGGTACTGACATCGACGGAAAGCCAAAGCCCTTCATGGCATCCGGAACTGAGCGCGTCTACGCCGGAGCCGACGCGGCAACCTTCTTCGGCGCCGCTCCCGGTGATGCTCGCGTGCCCGACGTCTACGCCAGCACCCAGCCCGGAACCGTGTACACCTCCGGCACCAAGATCGCCGAGCACGGTGGCACTACTCCCGCCGACCGGAATGTGCCATTGCTCGTCGCGGGTCCTGGCATCACGCACCACGACGACGCGTCAGCCATCGGCACCGCGCAGATCGCGCCGACGATCCTCAAGCGGCTGGACCTCGACCCGCAGAAGCTGCAGGCCGTCGTAGCCGAACACACCCAGGCACTGCCAGGCACCTGAGAGCTCCGCCACACTTTCAGCCAAGTCTCAGCGTTCCTCGGTCATGGTGAAACGGCCAGACCTCGAGGACGGAGCGGACAATAGGCAGCCAACGGCGTCATCGCTCGCGGATCGCGGGCGCTCGGCCAGGGCCTCCGCGGCGTGGCCGACTGCGGGTGTTGCGGTCCGCGGCAGCCGTCTTGGCGGTGCTCACGGTGACGACCACGGGAGCCGGTTGGTGGACCCTGCACGGCCTGCTTGGCGGCATCACCGTGTCTCACGCGCTTGCGGCTCCGCCGCCCAAAGCCGGCGCGGCGGTGAACATTCTGCTCATCGGGCTGGACTCACGAAAGGACCAGAACGGCGACGATTTACCGCAGGCCACGTTGGATCTGCTGCATGCCGGCGACTCTTCCTCCGGCGGCTACAACACGAACACGCTGATCCTGGCTCACCTTGCCGCCGACGGCCACGTCGAGGCGTTCTCCATTCCGCGCGATGACTACGTCAACGTTGCAGGCCTGGTGCCTGGGTACGACCACATCAAGATCAAAGAAGCCTACGGTCTGACGAAGGCCGATACCGAGCAGAAGCTCGTCGACAATGGCGTCACCGACCAGGCCACTCTGGAGAGCCAGGGCCGGGAAGCGGGTCGCAGAGCGACGCTGGCGGTAGCTCGTGCACTGACCGGGGTCTCGGTCGACTATTTCGCCGAGGTCAACTTGGCCGGCTTCTACGATGTTGCGGCAAGCCTTGGCCGAGTCGAGGTCTGCTTGAACCATCCCGTTCACGACGACTACTCCGGCGCCGACCTGCCTGCCGGTCACCAAACTCTGGACGCCCAGCAGGCCTTGGCATTCGTCCGACAGCGGCATGGCCTCGACAACGGGGATCTCGATCGCACTCACCGCCAGCAGGCGTTCCTTGCGTCAATCATCAAGCAACTTCAGGATTCTGGCTCGTTCACCGATGTGAGCAAGTTGAACGCACTGGTAGACATCGCCCGCAAGGACCTCGTGTTGTCCAGTGGCTGGGACCAGAACCTATTCCGGCGAATCGGTGCGCTCACGGGCGCCAACGTCCGGTACCAAACGCTGCCGGTGCTGCGCTACGACTCCGTCGACGGACAGGACGTGAACGTCGTCGACCCGACGGCGATCCGGACGTTGGTCGCGACCACGTTCGACGGCGGCTCGGCCTCCCCCATGACCCCAGCGCCAACCTCCACAACGATTGACGTGGTCAATGCCAGCGGCGTCCAGGGCCTGGCAAGCGACGTATCGAACCGGCTCAGCTCCGATGGTTACCGGTCAGGTGAGGTACGCAACGCGCTCCCCGGCGAGTCCTTGACGAGTGAGCTCGATTATGGACCCGGTCGAGCCGATGCCGCTCGGTCAGTCGCGACGATGCTGGGCATCGACGCAGTGCGACAGCGCTCCGACGTGGCGGTCGGGCACGTCCGAGTCGTGCTCGGTGACGGTTACACGCTTCCGAGCGACCTCGCCAATCCGATCACGGCGCCAGCCGGAGGCGAGTCGTTGGGAATCGCCGTCGGCACTACCGATGCCGCTGCGCCCGACCAGGGCGCTCCCATCAGCGGCAACGGCATTCCCTGCGTCAACTAGCCTCGCGCAACGCGGAGATCGCGGGCCGCCGGGCGAGCACGACCGCAGAAGTGGCCACCACGACCAACGCGGCAGCCGTGGCGCTCGCCAACGTCACGAGGTAGAGCCACGGCACGGCGACGGTGTCGGGCGGTGGATCGAACACACCACTCAGTACCCGGATCAGCATGATGGACAACACCGAACCGGTCGCCACACCTGCCGCCAACCCGACCACTCCGAGTACACCCGTCTCGCTGAAGATGAAGGCACGTAGGTGGCGCGGTCGGGCGCCGATCGCGGAGAGGATCGCATAGGTGCGACGGCGTTCGGCGAAGCCGAGCGCGAGTACCAACCCTGCCGCGGCTACCGCCAGCACCACCGCGAACGACAGTTCGATGCGCGTCAGGCCAGCGAGATCGACGGCCGTCAGACTCGATCCCACGCTGTCGCGGACAGTCGCGATGTCGGTCACGGTCGCCGAGCTGCCCAGCAGCTCGCGCAAGCGAGCCGCAACAGTAGAGGTGTCCCCGCCGCCGGTGTCCACCAGGTAGGCCCCGACCGCGCCGGAGTCCGTGTGTTGCGCGACGTAGTCGGCGTTGGCGACGAGGAAGCTATCCTTCGGCGCCGTGGGAAATTCCGTCACCACCCCGACGTAGCGGAAGACGACGGGCTTCAGCTGATGCGTCGTGGTGTCGACGAGCCGAAGCGTCAGTGGATCGCCGACCTGTAACTGAAAGTCGGTGACCGTTTCCGCCGAGACCAACACGGAGTCGGGCTGGCGCTCCAGCGTGCGCATGAGGTCGTCCACCTTGGCCCCAGGAAAGTAGCTGTCCTGCAACGCCGTTGCGTGGTTGATGGTGCCGGGATGGACTCCGTAGAGATCTTGCAGATCGGCCCCGAGGTAGGCGAATCGATGTTGGATCGGCTCCACCGTGGTCACCCCCGGCAACCCGGCCAGCCGAGCCTGCGTGTCGGGATTGGCTGGCTCGCCGGGTGCCACGGTGACCGTCACGTCCGCCCCGTTGGTCAACAGCGCGTCGACCTCGGCCTGCTGCCGGTAGGTGGCGTTGAACGTCGACGTGGACACGGCGAACGCAATGGCCAGACTCAGCAGCGTGATCGCCCGCACCAGTGGTCTGCGCTGCCGGGAGAGGGTGGCCGCGACCGTACCCGCCAGCTGCCCGGTGACTGGGCGAAGCAACCTCGCGAGCAGCGGTCGTCCTGGCCCGAGCATCAGCTCGGAGATGCGCCACGTAACCAACGCGCTGCCACCCCACAGCAGCGCGGGACCGGCGAAGGCCCAGTAGGACACCGAGATCGTCGGAACGCCCTCCGGCGCCAGCACCAGCTGATACCCAGCGCTGCTGGTAACCCGGAACACCACCCACGCGGCAATCAAGAGTATGGCGTCGAGTCCGTAACGCGCCCAACGCGGTTGGGCCAACGGTCCGATCGCGAAACGGCTGGATGCGACCGTGCGCTCACGCAGGTCACGTCGAACCGGCAGGAGCACGGTCGCAACCGCGATCAGTAGTCCGACAGCCGCTGCGCCGAGCGGCCAGCCAAATGCCGCCGACGCCGTGTTGCCGAAGGTCGTCGCACCGAATACCCCCCGCCCGATCGCCGCCGCCACGGCGACGCCGAGGGCAGCCCCGCCGACGCCGACGAAGGCCGCCTCGGCGCCCGCCAAGGCCAGCAACTGGCGCTTCGACATGCCCCTGGCCCGCAACAAGGCCTGCTCGCCCCTCCTTCGCCCTTCTCCTGCCGACGCGATCGTCGAGGTCAGCGCGGCGGCAAGGACGGCACCGGGCAACCCGAGGAACAGGAACAGCATCTGCGCGTACGCCGCGTCATGGCGGGCCGCGTCCAGCGTGGCGCCCAGGTTGTCGCCGACGAGGGCGCTACCCACGCTTCGCGCTTCGAGGTTGCGCGCCGCCGTGGTTACCGCCGTGTAGGCACCGGCGGGGTCGCGAGGCAGTGCATGATCGAGTCGCAGATGGCGCTGCGAGACCACCAAGTCGGGGCGCGCCGCGGCCACGGGATCGAACAACGCATGCCACTGCTCAACGGGCAGCACCAGGACGTTGTCGGGGGGTGCGGAGGGCTGCGCAGTCGGCGGTGCACCGACCTTCTGGAAGAGCGAATTCGCCTGCGGTAGTTCGATGATTCCGGCTACGGTGACCGCCACCGGCGGCAGTCCGGCTCGTCCGATGGTTACGGTGCCGCCCGGCGCGGCGTGCAGATTGGCCGCGGTCTGCTGGGCGAGCAACACCCCTGTCTGCGCTCCGAGGAGTGACCGAAGCTCGCCCGGAAACATCGTGGAGTAACCGTTGGGCAACCCGAGTACGACTGCTGGACCGGTCGTTTGGGTGCTGGCACCGGTCACCGTTGACAAACCGCTGCTCTTGGCGAACTCCACGCGGGCAGCGGCGGCCACGCCAGGCGTGCCGTCGACGGCGCTGGCGAACTCGGCTAGGTCCGCGCCCTGGCTCAGCTGCACCTGCCAGTCGACAGCGCCCCCACGCACAGCCCGTTCCGTCATCGTGGCCTGCGACTGGGCCAAGAACGAGCCGAGACTGGCGAGCATCGCGACGGCGATCGCCACGCCCACGGTCGCGCCAAGCAATCGCGCAGGGCGCCTGCGGAGCAGACCGCCCAGCCAGGTCAGCGTCATGATCGTAACTCCAGCCGACCATCGTGCATCGTCCACTGTGTGTCGAGCCGCGCTGAGATCAGCGGATCGTGGGTCGAGATGACAAGCGCTGCATCCAGATCCGAGCTCGTCTGCAGCAGCACGTCGATCATCTCCGCCGCGGTGACGTGATCGAGCTGCCCAGTGGGCTCGTCGGCCAGGATCAGCCGGGGCCTGCTCGCGAGTACCCGCGCGATGGCGACGCGCTGCGACTGTCCGGCGGACAGCTCCTCTGGCAGTTTGTGGGCCAACGACTCGAGCTGCAGCCGCGCCAACGCCGCCAGGGCGCGTGTCTCCGCTTCCGTCGGACTCGTCCCGCCGAAGATCATTGGCAGCGCGACGTTCTCGGCGACATCGAGGGACGGTATGAGACTGGCTCCTTGGAAGACGACGCCGATGAGCGCTGCGCGCTCCGTCGGACGCCCGCCGAACGCCGGCCAGGCGACGCCGCCTGCTGTCGGTGCTTCCAACCCCGCCATCAGATGCAGCAGCGTGGACTTGCCCGATCCCGACGGCCCGGTGAGGGCGATGCGGCTGCCGGGTGCGACCTCGCACGTCGCGTCGCGGACTGCCGAGAATGCCGACCCGCCTGAGCCGAAAGTCCTTGTGACGGAGCTACAGCTCACCAGTGCGCCAAGGGCCACCTGCGCGTTGTCCGATGAACTCACGCGACGAGGCGCCCGTCGGCGAGCGCGATGATCCGGTCTGAGCACTCCGCAACGGCCCCACTGTGACTGGCGACCAGGATCGCGGTGCCAGCGGCCGCCCGCCGTCGCAGTACGTTGAGCACCTCCGCCTCGGCCACCCCGTCCAATTCGCCGGTCGGCTCGTCGGCGAGCACGGCGATGGGGTCGTTCGCGAGCGCCACTGCCAAACCGGCCCGCGCCAACTCTCCCCCAGATAGGTCGCGCGGCAGCGTATCTGCGTGGTCGGCGATGCCCAGCGAATCGAGCAACTCGCTGATCGCTGCGGCCCTCGGGCGTCCGAAGATTCCCTGGACCAGTCGGATGTTCTGTCGTACCGTCAAGTGCTGCAGGAGATTACGGTTTTGTAGTAACAACCCGAGAGAATTGGCGCGCAGCCGAGCGCGCACCGGCTCGGGTTGATGGCTCATTCGCCTACTCCCAACTCGTACCGACCCACCATCGGGTTCGTCGAGGCCTGCTAGGCACGACAGTAAGGTCGACTTGCCAGAGCCAGACGGGCCGACTACGGAGACGAACTCACCCTCGCGCAATTCTAACGAAACATTCTGCAGTGCAAGGGTTTCCTCGTCGCCCGCGCGAAAGAACCGGTACAACGCGGTGGCCTCGATGACCGGTGTCACGGCAGCCAGGCGAAGGAGTCGGTGACGGTTCGCCACGGATCGACGTTGTCGGCGCCCACGGCTCCGGACAGCACAATCGTCACTTGCATTCCCGAGCGGTAGAACTCGTAGCGCTCCACGGCCTGCGGAATGACCTTGCCCGTCACCGGATTGGCTTGCGAGTCGGCACCATAGGTGATGAGCACAGCCTGTCCCGCCGAGCGATTCACCACACTGACGTCGCCGGGCCGAAATCCTGGCGACTCAGAGGCAATGGTGGGCACCTCGAACGCGTTCACGGAATCCACGGTCGGCACGGTGAACGTGGGCTCGCTCGTGAGCTCGATGGTGTTGAGCTTGTCGGTGAATTGGACGCCCCCGCGAATGTCGGTCCTGGACCAGCCCTCTGGCACCTTCACCGTGAACAAGTGGTCGGTAGACGTGAACGTCACGTAGGCCTGGTTGTCGGGGATGTCGCCGGCCGGGCTGGCGTCGCCCGTCGGTTGCTGCGTGGCCGAGGGCGGCGCTGCAGGCGCACTGCTGTGCGGTGTGCAGGCGATGACCCCGACCGCCATGCAGGCAACGACCGTCGTGTGCTGAATTCCCCGTCGGCCCTCGCGGGCGTCCCTCTGTACTCGCAACATCGCCACATCATTCGGTCGCGACGCTGTGGATCCGCTGAGACGAAGCCCGACAGCAGTGCCCTGTCTGCCCGTACAAGAGCCTTCAGACTGTTCTCAGCGTGACCTCAGCAGGGCGCCCATAAGTTGCGGCGCTATGACTGAGATGACGAGTGCGGCGGTGAAATCCCCGCGGACGATGTTGAGCAAGGTCCCCGAGATCACGGTGTGGTTCTGGATCATCAAGATCCTGTGCACCACGGTGGGCGAGAGCTTCTCCGACTGGATCAACATGACGTTGGGGGTCGGCTTGTTCCCCACGGCCGTGATCTTCACCGTGTTGCTGGCCGCGGTGTTGGGCTGGCAGTTGACTCTCAACCGCTACCGGCCGTTCCCCTACTGGCTGACCGTGGTCGTGCTCAGTGTGACCGGAACGCTCTACACCGACATCCTCACCGACCAACTCGGCGTGCCACTGGCGGTGAGTTCGGGGCTCTTTGCTGCCGTGTTGGCCGTGGTGTTCGGGGTGTGGTACGCCCGCGAACGCACCCTGTCCATTCACAGCATCATCACGCTGCCCCGCGAGTTGTTCTACTGGCTGGCGATCCTGGTTACCTTCGCCCTCGGCACTGCAGTCGGTGACTGGACCCTGGAGCTCACGGGCTGGGGTCCGGGCAGCTCTGTGCTGCTACCGGCGGGGCTGATCGTGGCGATCGCGATCGGCTGGCGGCTAGGCGCCAATGCGGTGCTGTCGTTCTGGCTGGCCTACATCCTGACCCGCCCGCTGGGGGCCAACCTCGGCGACTGGCTCGGCTTCCCCAAGGACCAGCAGGGCCTGGGCCTGGGTGTGGCCATCACCAGCGCGATCTTCCTGGCCGCGATCCTGGCCACGGTCATCTACCTCGCGGTGACCCGCGCCGACGTCATCGGCCGACCCGAAGCGGCCGCCACCACCACGGTCAATCCCCGCCGCGAGAAGGCCATGCTCGGCTACTACGCCGCCATCGCGGTCGCCACCGGCGCGTTGCTCACTGGGGCCAACGCCCAACCACACGGGGCACCTCCCGGAGCCGAGGGTCCGACCGTGATCGTGCCGATAGCGGCCGGGCAGGCGGCGGCGAAATTCCCGGCAGCGGACGTCGCGAACTTCCGCACCATCACCCAGGACATGCTGACCAAGGTGCAGGCCGGTGATCAGCCGGGGGCAACGGCCAGTGCTAAGAACCTCGAGACGGCTTGGGACGACGCACAGCCCAAGCTCGAGGCAATCGACGGAGCAACCTGGACCGCGATCGACGGGCGAATCGACGTGGTGCTCAACTCGATTCGGGACGCCAACCCCAGCCCCACCGCCGAAACCCAGGCCCTGAACGACCTCCTTACCGCACTCAAGTGAGACTGCGCTCGGCGACGACCGAGCGCAGGCCCGCCCTCCGCGGCAGCAACGGTGGCCGCGTTGGTCCTCGCGGTCACCGTTGCCGTGCGGTGGTCAAAGCCAGCCCGACAGAATCACATTGGACTTGCCGCCGCTCGCCAACGAGGTACGCGGCAGACGGCGCCCAGAGTAAGCACATCTAGTCCAACGGATCATGCGCACCACCATCCGGTGGTGCGCATGACATCCGCTCAGCTCGCGCGAGCTGGATCAGCCTGGCCGGCCCGGGCCCGGTTGCGGGCCGGGGCCTTGTTGCGGGCCGGGGCCTTGTTGCGGTCGGGAGCTGTCCTGGCCCGATCCACTGTCGTCGGACCCATCGTGGCTCATTCCGCCCTCACCGGAACCTCGCTGATCCGATTCGTCGCGCCCGGAGCCATTCCGGTCTGAACCGCGCTCGCGGGAGCCCCCGTCCCCGCGGCGGTGTTCTTGCTCGGCACCGTGCCTCGAGCCCTCGCCGCCGTGCCCGTGATGTTCGCCGCCCTCGGCGCCGAGCGCGAACCCGGCCAGGAAGATCGCCCCGACGATGAACATTCCCGCCGCGACCGACACCAACACCGCCGCGATCTGATTCAGTCGGCCACGCGGACGCAGGCGCGCCAAGCCGGATGTCCTCGGGCTGGCCTCTGGTGCGGGTAATTCCGTCGCGTCAGGTGCGGCCGCGGGCTCTCCGATCGGCTCGGTCACGTGCTCCGTGTTGCCCTCTGGATTGTCGGTCATGCGTTCGATCCCTTCAGTGATGTTGTGCGATTGGATATTTGAAGTGCGTGGCGTCGTCGAAGGACGACACCGGTGACGATCCCGACGATGATCAGCAGCAGTACCCCGGAGACCGGGCCGTCACCCCAGCCGACACCGCCCGCTTTGGAAGGCTTGCCCAACCAGTCCGCGACAGAGGCGCCGAGTGGCCGCGTCACGATGTAGGCGAACCAGAATGCGACCACGCTGTTGAGCCCAAACCGCCAGTGGCCCAATACCGGAACGGCCATCACGACTCCGAAGAGGACTATCGATCCGAGGAAGCCGAGTCCGAGGGTGACGGCGGTCAGATCACCGGCCGCGGTGCCGAGCGCAAATGTGAACGAGACGGTGAGCCAGTAGAAGACCTCACGACGCCGCGTGGTGATGCCGTGTATCGACAGCGTGCCCTCGGTCCGATACCACACGAGGAAGGTCAGTGCGAGCGCGCAGGCACACGCCAGCGTCGCCGCCACCAGCGGCACACCGAGCCCGCCGTGGAGCACGTCTGCGGCCATCGTCCCGAACACGGCGACCATGCAGACTGCCGCCCAGTACACCACTGGGTGGTAGCGACGGGTCCGGAATTGCAGCCACAAGGTCACCGCGAACCCGACGACGCCGATGCCAAGTCCCATGTCCCTGTTGGTGTGGAGCAGATAGTCCGACGCACCCTCGCCCATCGCCGTCGTGAGCAGCTTCAGCACCCAGAAGATCGCGGTGATCTCGGGCACCTTGGACGCGACGGGTCGGCGCTCCGCTACCGCAGTAGGGGCATCCGCCGTGTTGAGCAATGGCATATCGTATCGGGCTTTCTCGTAGGCATGTGACGAGCGTCGGCTCGCCCACCTACCAGCCTGTTGAGGGTTCTTGTGGTGGAAATAAGAATCGGCATGCGTTAGCTCACACTGGGCTCGTCGACAGTGGGAAGTGACAGCGTCGCGGCAAGGCCACCAGCTGTCGCATCCCCCAGTTCGAGTGTCCCGTGATGAATTTCGGCCTGCTGCAACACCATTGCCAGCCCCAGCCCCGAGCCCTTCGCCGTGGTGTCGGCCCCTCGGGCGAAGCGCGTCATCATTGCCGACCGCTGTTCTGGGGGAATGCCCGGCCCGTCATCGCTGACGGTCACTGCAACCGCGTAGTTGGTGCTCGTCACCCCGATGGAGATGGCCCCGTCAGATCGGCCGTGTATGGCGGCGTTGTCCAACAGGTTGTCCACGGCAAGGCGGATGCCTTCCGCCCAACCGTTTACGAGCGGATAGGTCTCATCTGAAGTGGACACGATCGACACCCCCGGGTGACGGCGGCGCGCCGCGGCAACCGCATCGTCCACCAGCTGTCGGACATCAATGTCGGTGAAGCCGGGGAGCGCCCCGGCGTCACCGCGCGCGAGACTCTGCAGGCCGTTGAGTAGATCGACGAGTCGTTGATATTCGACCTGCATGTCCGTGGCGATCCGGTGGCGAACCTCCGGAGCGGGTTCGGTCGGTCGATTCAAGGTCTCGATGTAGGCGCCGAGACTGGTCAAGGGAGTGCGCAGCTCATGGCCCGCGTCCGCGGTGAACCGACGCGCCGTCGCCGTGCTCGTCTGAAGTCGATCCAGCATGTCGTTGAGCGTGTCGGTCAGGTCGGCCACCTCACGTGGCCGCTCCACCTCGGGCAGCCGGTGGGTGGTGTCCCGATCGTCGCGGATCGCGACGGCGGCAGCACGCACCCGCTGGAGTGGGCGCAGCAGGAGGCCTGCGGTCACCCAGCCGGCGGCGGCCCCGAAGACGGTGGCCGCCAAGGTGATGAGAAGGACGAGGATGTTGTTCCGAGTGGTGCGCTCACTCAACGGCTTCAGGTCTTGGAGTACCTGCACCTGAACGACACCTCCGCGGCCTGCGGGCCTGACGTAGGACCGAAAGGTCCGACCGTCGACTCTGACCGTGCTGAACCCGTCACCGCGCGGCAGCGGCACCTGTTCGTCCGGCGGCTGCCCACTCTGCGATACGACATTTCGGTCGGCGATGACGCGAACGAACACATCGTCAAAACCGAAGTCCGGGCCGCGGTTCTGCCGACCTCCTCGTTGGTCCTCGTCATTCTCGAAGCCTTCGAACTGGCGGTCGGCCCGCGTGCTTCGGTCCAGAAGCGCGGCGTCGACCTGTGCCCGATCGCGTTTGGTGATCTCGACCGCGATGACGAGTCCTGCGCACGCGACCACGACGAACACGATCAGGGCACCGGCGATCGACAGCTGTGCCCGAATGCTGGAAGGCCGCCTCACGGTCGGAAGACGAACCCGGCGCCGCGCGCAGTGGCCAACGTGCGCGGATGGCCATCGGCCTCGAGCTTGCGCCGTAGGTACCCGACGAATACGTCCACCACGTTGCTGTCGACCTCCCACGTGTAGCCCCACACCAACTCGAGGAGTTGATTACGGCTGAGCACCTGCCGCGGGTGGCGTGCGAACGTGAGCAACAGGTCGAACTCCCTGGCGGTCAGGTCGAGGTCGCGTCCAGCGCGGGTCACCACCCGTCGCGAGGTCTCGATCACCAGATCGTCGAAGACAAGCGGTCGATCGTCACGCGCCCAGTACAACTTCACCAGGGCATGAAGCCGAGCAGCCAATTCGGTCACCGAGAACGGTTTCACCACGTAATCGTCGGCACCGGCGGCCAATCCGGCCACCCGGTCATCGACTTCGTCTCGCGCCGAAAGCATGCACACCGGCAACGTGCGGCCGGACCGCCGAATCCGTGAGACCACCTCGACGCCGCTCATCCCCGGCATCGCGACGTCGAGCACGACCACGTCGGGCAGCCGTTCGGCAAGCTCGCGCAACGCCTCTTCCCCGTTGGACGCTTCTCGCATCACGAGGCCGGCTTCGGTCAGCCCGACGTTCAATGCGCGGCGCACACCTTCGTCGTCGTCGACGACCAACGCCACAGGAGCTCTCAACGTTCACCTCCGCAACACACCCAAGAACCCTAAGCGCGCAATCGTGAAGCTGGGATAAGAACGCAGGCCGGAGGCCTGCAGTTCAGACTTCAGCCGTGACGCGGGTGCCGAAAGGCCGATGCTCGTTGCGATGAACGCACATAGTCACACTTCGACGACCGGCCCACAACGACGTTGGCGCCACCGCAATGGCGCCAACGTCGTTGCGTGCGATCAGAACCCGTGCGGATCGAGTTGGCTGTGCGCCGATGCGTCGGTTTCGACCTGTGTATGCGTCGGCTGCAGCTCATGGCTCGTGTCGAACACCGAGGCGTGACTCGGTGAGTGAACAGAAGCATCCGACGACGCATCGATGGTCGAGTGATCCGGAACGCTGGCATCGGCATGGGTGGCCGAGGTGACGGCGACGTGGGACTCGTTCGCGGTCGGCTGGTGGCTCGTGCCGACCGAACTCTGAGTGCCGACCTGGGCGCTCGTGTCCGGCGTCGAAATCACCGACCCGGTGTGCGGCGTGGCACCGCTACCCGCCGCGGGCGAGTCGGCCGTTGCGATGACGTGAGTCGGTGCGGCCGTTGGGGTGTGGTCGCTGGTAATGCTCTGGCCTCCGGTGACATGGCTATTCAGCGTGGAGCCATCGTTACCAAGGATGTTGTCGTGTCCAGTGCCTGCGCTGACTGTGCTTGCACCACCGCCGCTCGCGTGGCTCTGAAGTCCGGCGCCGCCAAACGAGCTGGTTGCCTGCGCGTTGGTGTGACCGCCGATCGCAGCACCCTCACTGCCGAGGATGTCGGCGTGACCGGCGGCAGCGGTGCTACCGCTTACCTGGCCGGTCGGTCCGACACCGCTCGACGAGATGACCGCCTGAGTGTTGGTGTGACCGCCCAACGCAGCACCCTCATTACTGAGGATGTCTGCGTGACCGGCACCGTTGAAGGAGCCTCCAGCTTGGAAGTTGTCATGGCCACCCGCCCCGACGTTCTGGCTGCCGATGACCCCGGCCGCCACAGTGCTGCTGGCGGCCGCCTGACTGGCGACTGAGGCGCCGCCGAGCGGGCCCATGGCGCCAACCGAAGCTGCGTTGGTTAGCCCAGCGCCACTCTGGGCGGCCAGGCCGGTACTGCCAGCGCTGACCGCCGCGCCTCCACCCACTGCGGTCTGGCTGCCGAGCGAGACCCCACCCAGCGGGCTAGACAGCCCAGCCGACGTGATGTTCGAGAAGCCAGCCCCGCCCTGCGCCGCCACGCCGGTACCGCCGGCGCCGACGGCCGCGCCCCCGCCGACTGCCGTCTGACTGCCGACTGAGACGCCGCCCAGTGGGCTAGACAGTCCTGAGGACACGCCGCTCGAGATGCCGGCGCCACCACTCACGTTTGCACCGCCACCGGCACTGACTGCAGCGTCGCCGCTCGCGGGTCGGCCGGAGAAATTGGCTGTCGATCGCTCGTCGAAACGTTCGCCGAAGCCTGCGCCGCCATGTGCGCCGGCCTGACCGCGGACTTCACCACCACCCTGTAGACCCGCGCCGCCGCGCGCTCCAGCAGCAACACCAGCGCCACCACCGAAACCGCCACCCAGATGCGCGCCGCCGCCAACTTCAGCACCGCCACCGCCCTCGAAGCCGCCGCCAGCATGCCCAGCGCCACCAACACCAGCGCCACCACCGAAACCGCCACCGAGATGCGCGCCGCCGCCAACCTCAGCGCCACCACCAACACCGAGGCCGGTGCCCAGACCGCCGTCGAAACCGCCACCCAGATGCGCGCCCCCGCCAACCTCAGCGCCACCACCAACACCGAGGCCGGTGCCCAGACCGCCACCCAGGCCAGCTTCACCACCAAGACCCGTTTCAAATCCGCCACCCAGTTCGGCACCGCCACCAACACCGAGGCCGGTGCCTAGACCGCCACCCAGACCGCCGTCGAAACCGCCACCGAGATGCGCCCCGCCGCCAACCTCAGCGCCACCACCAACCCCGAGGGCGGTGCCCAGACCGCCGTCAAAACCTCCACCCAGATGCGCGCCCCCGCCAACTTCAGCACCGCCGCCGATCTCGGAGCCACTGCGGACACCGCCACCGCCCTCGAAGCCGCCGCCAGCATGCCCAGCGCCACCAACACCAGCGCCACCACCGAAACCGCCACCCAGATGCGCGCCCCCGCCTACCTCAGCGCCACCACCAACACCGAGGCCGGTGCCCAGACCGCCGTCGAAACCGCCACCCAGATGCGCACCGCCGCCAACCTCAGCGCCACCACCGATCTCGGAGCCACTGCGGACACCGCCACCGCCCTCGAAGCCGCCGCCAGCATGCCCAGCGCCACCAACACCAGCGCCACCACCGAAACCGC